>JAIVGS010000040.1 GCA_020201435.1 Myxococcales bacterium | reverse complement strand
CATCCCTTCTTCGACATCACGCCGTTCCCGACGTACTCGGCGGGCGTGTACTGCGCGTCGAAGACCATCAGATCCGCGCCGCGCGCGAGCTCGACGAGCCGATCGTCCGCCGACGTCCCGTGCTCGAAGTCGGTCGCGTAGACCATCGAGCGCCCTTCGTGCTCCAGGCGAAAGCCGAGCGCGCCGCCAGGATGGTTCAATTCCGCCGCCCGTACGACCGCGCCGCCCATGTGCGCGAGCCCGCCGTCCTGCAGCGTGACGAATCGCAGCCGCGCATTGAGCACGCCCAGGTCGACCGGAAAGTACGGATCGATCATCTGACCGGAGAGGATCTGCCGCACGTCGCGCCCGCGCCGCGTCGCGCCGTGGATGACGAGCTCGCTCTTCGGATCGTATGCCGGCGCGAAGAACGGCAGCCCGGCGATGTGGTCCCAGTGGTAGTGGCTGAGAAAGATGCTGGCGCGCACCGGCGCCTTGCGCATCAGCGCGAGCCCGAGAGGTCGCAAACCGGTTCCGAGATCGAAGATGACGGTCTCGTCCGCGCAGCGCACTTCGACGCAGGAGGTGTTCCCGCCCGTCTTCAGGGTCCCGCCGCCGGGGGAAGCGACGCTGCCGCGCACGCCCCAGAAGCGCACGACGATGGCCGGCCGCTTCTTCTCGATGCGCTTTCGGGCCCCCGGCACGCCCTCAGAGTGCCGAAAGAACGACCCAGCCGCAAGAAGTTACGCGGTGCTCTTCTCGAGCTCGATCAGATGTCCGGTCCGCTCCCGCTTTGTGCGCAGATATCCGATGTTGTGCGGGTTGAACGTGGCGACCGACGCAATCCGCCGTCGAACGGTGATGCCCTCGTTCTCGAGACCTTCGATTTTCAAGGGGTTGTTGGTGATCAGGTCGATCGACGCCGGCCCCAGATGCTTGAGGATGTCGGCCGCGACGTCGTAGCGGCGCAGATCGTCCTGGAACCCGAGCTGCCGGTTCGCCTCGTAGGTGTCGGCGCCGCGCGACTGCAGCTCGTAGGCGCGGATCTTGTTGCCCAGGCCGATGCCGCGCCCCTCCTGCCGCAGGTAGAGGACCGCGCCGCGCTCGGAGCGGCCGACCAGCTCCAGCGCGTGCTCGAGCTGATCGCGGCAGTCGCACTTGAGCGACCCGAGGATCTCGCTGGTCAGGCACTCGGAGTGCACCCGGACGGGGACCCCCTCGTGGCCGCGGATGTCGCCCTTGAGGGCGACGACGTGCTCCTTGTCGGTGCCCTTCTCACGGAAAACGAGCGTGCGAAAGAGCCCGTGGCGCGTCGGCAGCGGGGCCTCCGCGTAGAGCTCGACCAGCGGCGAATTCGGCACTGCGTGCAGGCGTGCGGTTGCCAAATCGATCTCCTCCTTGGTGCTCAAGCCATTGGATGTCGTTTGACGTCAAAAGGTTCCGTCGGCCGCTAAATCGCCAGGGAGGCACTGGGTTTGCGGCGGACGTCCGGCCGGCGTATTTGATGGGGATGCATCAGATCGAGGCCGAGTTCACGTTCGCCGCCGCCCACCGCCTGCCGCGCTACGACGGCAAGTGCTTCAACCTGCATGGCCACAACTACAAGATGCAGGTCGTGCTGCGCGGGGACCCCGACCCGTACTCGGGGATCTTCGTCGACTTCTCTGACGTCGAAAAGGCGGTCAAGGAGAGCGTCCTCGACAAGGTCGATCACACCAACCTCAACGACTTCATCGAGAATCCGACCGCCGAGAACATCGCCACCTGGATGTGGCAGCGGCTGGAAGGCAAGCTGCCGGGCCTCGTCGAGGTGCGGCTGTGGGAGATCCCGACCAGCTGCGTCGTCTACCGCGGCCCGAACGGGAAGTTTGCCTGATGGCGCTGCCGGACAAGCGCGCGTCCAAGGCTCCCGATCGCGCGGGGCTGGCCAAGGCGATCGAGGACCTGCTGCTCGCCTCGGGAGCCGAGCTCGACGCCGAGACGCGGAAGACGCCGGAGCGGGTGGCGAAGTCGTTCGCCGAGGACCTGCTCGACGGGTACGCCAGCGATCCGGTCGAGACATTGAAGAGCTCGCTCGTCCCCGCTCCGCGCAGGGGCGAGCTGGTGATCGCCTCGCAGATCGATTTCCACGCCATGTGTCCCCATCATCTGTTGCCATACAAGGGCACCGCCGCGGTCGGGTACGTCGCGGACCAGTGGCTGGTCGGATTCGGGAAAATCGCCGAAGCGACCGATGCGCTCGCCCACCGGTTGATCCTCCAGGAATCGCTCGTGCATCGCCTGTGCAATTCGGTGATGGAAGCGCTCACGCCGCTCGGCGCCGGCGTGGTCATCACCGCCGAGCACGGCTGCATGCAGGTGCGCGGGCCGATGCGTCGCAACAGCCGCGTCAGCGTCGAGGCCTGGGCGGGGGTGTTCGAAAAGGACGCCGAGCTGCGCGCCTCTCTCGCGCGCCGGGCATGAGCTCGCTGTACCGCCAGGTGTGCGTCGTGACCGGCGCCTCGCGCGGGATCGGCCGTGCCATCGCGGAAGACCTGGCAGCTGCGGGCGGGCTCGTCGCCTGCTGTGCGCTGCAGGACGCGCCGGTGGTCGGCGACTGGCGCGCCCGGTGCGACGTGAGCGACGAAGACCAGGTGAGCCGTTTCTTCGCCGAGAGCGAGACGCGCTTGGGTCCTCCCGACGTACTGGTGATCAACGCCGGGGTCCTCGAGCGCGCCGCGATCGACGAGATGTCGGCGCGGCAGTGGGACCGCGTTCTCGACATCAACCTGAAAGGTGCGTTTCTGTGCGCGCGCGCCGTCTGGCCGACGATGCGCGGGCGGCGGAAGGGCCGGATCATCGCGCTCGGGTCGATCAGCGGCACCCTGGGGACGCCTCGCGCCTCCGCGTACAACGCGAGCAAGTGGGGATTGACCGGTTTCGTCAAGTCGCTCGCCGAAGAAGGACGCGAGCACGGCATCTTCTGCGGGCTCGTCCTGCCCGGTTCGACCGACACCGACATGCTTCGGCAGACGCCCTTTCCGCCGCAGATGGAGCCGGCCGACGTCGCGAAGGTGGTCCGTTTTCTCGCCTCCGAAGCGCCGTTCGCGATGACCGGAAGCGCGGTGGAGGTGTTCGGATGAGCCTGGGGCAGGACCTCGCCGCGCTCGGGCTCGCGGTCGCGGCCAACGAGCAGTACGAGAAGGACGAGAGCGGCTGCGGCGTCTACCCGCCGTCGGCTGCCGTGCAGGCGCGAAACGTCTCCGAAGTGCAGGCCGTCCTGCGCTACTCGCGCGAGCAGAAGGTGCCGGTGATCCCGTGGGGCCGCGGCTCGGGCAAGAGCGGGGCGGCGCTCGCCGAGCGCGGCGGGATCGTCCTTTCGCTCGAGAAGATGGACCGGATCCTCGAGGTGTCGCGCGCCGACATGGTGTGTGTCACGGAGCCGGGGGTCATTCTCGAGAGCCTGCAGAAAGCGGTCGAAGCGGAGGGGCTCTTCTATCCGCCCGATCCGAATTCCCAGGCGATCTGCTCGATCGGCGGCAACCTGGCGCACAATGCCGGCGGGCCGCGCGCGCTGAAATACGGCGTCACGCGCGACTACGTCCTCGGCGTCGAGGCCGTCCTGCCGACCGGCGAATTGATCAAGGCCGGCCACCGCAGCTGGAAGGGCGTGGCCGGATACGACCTGACGCAGCTTCTCGTCGGCAGCGAAGGAACGCTGGCGGTGATCGTCAAGGCGACCCTGAAAGTGATTCCGCTGCCGCGATCGGTCGCGACGATGCTCGCGTTTTTCCCCGACGAGGATGCCGCCGCGCTGGGGGTGCAGAAGATCTTCGGCGCCGGCCTTTTGCCGCGGACCTGCGAGCTGATGGACGGCCCGACCATGCGCTACGTCTCGCCGAGCGCGCCGTTCAAGTTCCCCGAGCACATCGGCGGCGCGCTGATCGTCGAGCACGACGGCAACGAGCCCGATGCGGTGATGCAGGATCTGGCACGAAGTGGGGAAATGTGTACCGAGGCCGGCGCCATCGACGTCGTCGCCGCGCAGGACGAGGCGCAGCGGCGGAAGATCTGGGAGACGCGGCGGATGACTTCGATCGCGCTCTACAATGTCCGCCCGTTCAAGATCAGCGAGGACATCGCGGTGCCGCGCGGGCACCTGGTGACGATGATCCAGAAAGTCCGCGAGATCGGCGCGCGGTACGGGCTGCCTACGGCATGCTACGGACACGCCGGCGACGGCAATCTCCACGTCAATCTGCTGTTCGGCACGGCCGAAGAGCGCTCCAAGAGCGGGGCGGCCGTCGACGACGTCCTCCAGGCGGCGATCGATCTGGGCGGAACGATCACCGGCGAGCACGGCGTCGGGCTCGCCAAACGGAAGTTCCTCGCCAAGGAGCAGAGCCCGCAGCTCATCGAGCTGCAGCGGCGGGTGAAGAGGGCGTTCGACCCGGAAAATCTGCTCAATCCAGGCAAGATCCTGCCCGGATGAGCGGCTTCGGAACGGAAAGGCAAAGGGAACGCTCAGGGCGAGGGCCAGGAGAAGGGGAAAGGGTGCCTGGCCCTCAAACCTCGCCCTGCGCGTTTCCCTTTCCTTTTCCGTTCCCTGTCCGAATCCCCCAGCTTGACCATCCGTTCAGCGTGCTTTACGGTCGCGCCCCCTTGCCCGAGATCCACGAAATCACGCCCGAAGAGCCGCGCGCCGACGGACAGCCCGGCGACCGCGAGCTCGTCGAGAAGGCGCAGAAAGGCGACGGCGCCGCGTTCGCGATGCTCGTCGAGCGCCACCAGCGCCAGCTGTACCGGCTCGCCCTACGCATGACCGGCTCCGAGGCCGACGCGCAGGAAGTCCTCCAGGAGGCCTTCCTCAACGCCTACCAGAAGCTCCCGCTCTTCCGCGGCGAAGCGCAGTTTTCCAGCTGGCTTTACCGCATTGCGGCAAACAGCGCGCTGATGCGGCTGCGCCGGAAGCGGCGGGCGCCGGACGCTCTCGCCGACCAGCCGCTCGAGCTGGCGGGCCCCAAGTTCTCCGCCGAGGGCTACCTGGAGCCCACCTCCTCGAGCGACTGGTCGCAGCGGGCGGACGAGCGGATGATGTCCGGCCAGCTCGGCGCCGCGATCAACAAGGCCGTCGACGAGCTGCCCGAAGACTACCGCACCGTCTTCCTCCTCAAGGACGTCGACGGCCTCTCCAACGAGGACATCGCCACCGCCCTCGACCTGACCATCCCCGCCGTGAAATCGCGCCTCCACCGGGCCCGCCTCGCCCTGCGCGAGAAGCTCGGGGAGTTTTTCGACGAACCCGCCAAATGACGTATCCTTCGAATCCGCCGGCCGTCCGGTGCATCTTTTCTTGCAGGTCGGTTAGATTAACCCTCGCCTGACCCCTTCCCGCAGGATGCCTGTTGACCGCTGAAATCCATCACTGCAAGGAATGCGTCGACCTCCTCGGTGAGTACATCGAGGGCACGTTGCCCCCCGACCGGGCCAAGGCGCTGGAAGATCACCTGAGTCTTTGTCCCCCCTGCATCACCTTCGTCCGTACGTACAAAGCCACCCGCAAGCTGTGCCACCACGCACTGGTGCGCGACATGCCGCGGGAGCTGATGCACTCGCTGTCGAGTTTCCTCGCCGAGCGGGTCCCCGGATTCAAGCGCTCCGAGGATGAGACGGTCGCCGCGCCGGCTGCGGACAGCGAGCCGAAGAAAGTCTAAATAGAAACGATGAACGTGAATTCCGAGGAGCTTCTCTCCGCGCTGCGTCGCGCGCGGGGGAAGGGTCTCTCTTTGAAACAGCTCGCCGGCCAGCTCCATCTCGGCCAGAGCCAGAATCAGGCGCTGCGGCGCGGTCTCTCCCAGCTGCTCAAGGAAGGCCGGGCCAACTACGACGGTCACGTCTATCGCGAAGTGCACAAGCGCGAGGATTCGCGCCCGCCGCCGCAGCAATCGCGCCGGGCGCCCGCGGCGATGGTCGAGGGCGCCCGCGCACGGCGCGACCAGCAGAAGGGCGGAAACGGCGTGCGCGAGGCCGGTTCGAAAGTAACCGGCGTGATCCACCTGAAGCCGGAAGGATATGGGTTCGTGTCGCCCCTTCTCGGTGAAGGTGGGCGGGAGAACGACCTCTTCGTGCCGCCGCAGTTCACCAAGGGCGCGCTGGACGGCGACGTGGTCCTGGCGCGCGCGATGCGCGGCCGCGACGGGCGGCTGGCGGGCGAGGTGATCGAGGTCGTCGAGCGCCGCCGCCAGCTCGCGCTCGGCATCTACCAGGCGAAGGGCAAGGCTTCCTGGGTCATTCCGCACGACCGCATGCTCTCCGAGAACATCACCGTGCCGCGGCATCCGAAGGCGCGCGACGGGGAGATGGTCAAGGTGCGGCTGCATCGAGAGCGGCCCGGCGCGCTCAGCGGTGAAATCATTTCGGTCCTCGGGAATCGGGGCGATCCGCGATTCGAGATCCTCGCCAGCGCGTACGCGGAAGGGTTCTCGGACGAATTCGACCCGGCGACGGCGCTCGCGGCGCAGAGCGTGCCGGACCATGTGCATGCGGAAGAGATCTCGTCGCGGCGCGACCTGCGCCACCTGGCGCTGGTGACGATCGACGGCGAGGACGCCCGCGATTTCGACGACGCGGTGCACGTCTCGCGGACTGCGTCGGGCTACCGCCTGGTGGTGGCGATCGCCGACGTCGCGCATTACGTGCGACCGGGTGGACCGCTCGATCGCGAGGCGCTGCGCCGCGCGACCAGCGTCTACTTTCCGGGGACCGTCCTGCCGATGCTGCCGGAGCGGCTTTCGAACGGGATCTGCTCGCTCAACCCGGACGTCGATCGGCTCTGCATGGTGTGCGACCTCGCCCTCGACAGGAGCGGCAAGCCGCTGCACGCCGACATCTACGAGGCGGTCATGCGCAGCCACGCGCGGCTGACGTACACGCGCGTCGCGCAGGCGCTGGCCGGATCGCCCGATCCCGAACTGCGGCCGCTGCTCGAAGATCTCAAGACCGCCCACGAGCTGGCGAAGAAGCTCACCGGGCAGCGCAAGCAGCGCGGATCGATCGACTTCGACCTCCCCGAAGCCAGGATCATCCTCGACGACGAAGGGAAGGTCGCTGAGATCGCGCGCCGGCCGCGCAACGACGCGCACCGCCTGGTCGAGGAGTTCATGCTCGCCGCCAACGAGGGCGTGGCGCGCTTCTTCGACGTGCGCGGGTTGCCGACCGTGTACCGGATCCACGACCAGCCCGACCAGGAAAAGCTCGACGCGTTCGCTGCGCTCGCGCGATCGCACGGATTCGATCTGCCCGAGGGCGATCAGCTGACGCCCGCCGTGCTGAACGAATTCCTCCGGGCGGTCGAAGGCAAGCCGGCGCAGAAAGCGCTGAATTCGCTCTTGCTGCGCTCGATGATGCAGGCGCAGTACAGCCCCGACAACATCGGTCATTACGGCCTCGCGGCTCCGCACTACCTGCACTTCACGTCACCCATTCGCCGCTATCCGGATCTGATGGTGCACCGCCTCCTGAAAGAGCACTGGGCGCGCGGCGGGCAGCCGCTGCGCGAGCACGAGCGCGAGGAGCAGGAGGCGTTTCTCGCCGGCATCGCGGCGCAGTGTTCCGATCGCGAGCGGGCCTCGATGAAGGCCGAGCGCGACGTCGACGCGTTCTACGCGGCGCTCTTCATGCAGGACAAGGTGGGCGAGAAGTTCAAGGCGGTGGTCTCCGGCGTGGCCGATTTCGGCCTCTTCTGCGAGCTGGAGGACGTCTTCGTCGAGGGCCTGGTGCCCTCGGAATCGCTCGGCGACGGCGTCCGGTTCGACAAGGAGATGCAGCAGCTCGTCGTCGGAACCAGCGGACGAAAGTACTCGATCGGAGATTTGATCCTCGTCGAAGTCGTCTCCGCCGATCCCGCGCGCCGGCGGATCACGCTGGCGCTCGCGCAGAAAGGCGTGATGCAGACCGATCGCTGGCTGACGCCGGACGATATCGCGGCTAGGCCGTCGTCGAAGCCGCGCCGGCCGGGCCCGCCGGCTGCTGGGCCAGGGCAGCGTCGGCCTCGGCGCGGGTCACCGCCTGCCCAGCCGTCTCGTCATAAAGGAAGACGAGGCGGCCGTCGATGAACGGGCGGAAGTAGTCGGGCCAGCCGATCCGGACGTCGTCCTGCGCGACGTCCTCGCGCGAGGCGAGCCGCACCTCGCCGCGGCCGTTCCTCACCGGGAACAGCTTGTGCGCGCCGGCGAAGTGGATGATCTCGCCGTGATCGGTCGTCGCCCGCTTCGGCATGCGGTCGCTGTACCTGAAGCGCACGCGCCGCGCAATCGACACTTGCACCCGAGTGCACGGAGCGTAAAACGCTTCCCGTGGGACACCGCTTTTCGCTCGGCCGCCGCGCCGGTCTGCTCCTTCCGCTGTCGTCCGTGCGCGGCCCGGCGGGCGACCTCGGCAGCTACGCCGACGCCGGCGCCGTCGCGCGCTGGCTGGTACAGGCCGGCTGCACGCTCTGGCAGCTCCTGCCGTTGAACGAAGTCTCGCCCGGACAGGACAGCCCGTACGCCGCGTCGAGCTCGTGCGCGCTCGAGCCGGTCTACATCGATCTGCGCTCGGTCGACGATCTCGGCGAGCTGACCGATTCGGAAAAATCCGCGCTCGACGACGCGCGCGCGTCCGACCGGGTCGATTTCGCCAGGTATCGAAACGTCAAACGCGATGCGCTCGCCCGCGGGTTCTCGAAATTCAGACAGCGCGGCGGCGTCAGCCTGCTGCGGACGTTTCGCGAAGAGCACCGCGAGTGGATCGAGGACTGGGCGCTCTACCGCGCGCTGCACGACCGCCGCCGCAAGAGCTGGCGCGACTGGGAACCGGAGCTGCGCGACGGGAACGCAGACGCGGTGGAAAAAGCCCGGGCCGAGCTGCGCGACGCGATCGACGAACTGATTTACGTGCAGTGGATCGCGGATACCCAGTGGCGCGCAGGCCGGAAAGCCGCAAACGATCTCGGCGTCAAGGTGCTCGGAGATCTGCCGTTCATGGTCGCCGAGGATTCCGCCGACGTCTGGAGCTTCCAGCGGCTGTTCCGATTCGACGCGACGGTCGGCGTGCCGCCCGATGCGTACAGCGCCGAGGGGCAGGACTGGGGCCTGCCGGTGCCGCAGTGGGACGAGATGCGCGCGCGGGGCGATCCGTGGCTGCACCTGCGCGCCGATCGCGCGGCCGAGCTCTACGACGCGTTCCGCGTCGATCACGTGGTCGGGTTGTATCGAACCTATGCGCGCCCGATCGACAGGAGCCCGCCCTTCTTCCTGCCCGCCGAGGAGAGCCGGCAGCGCGAACAGGGCGAGCGGATCCTTTCGCTGCTCGGCGAGAAAGCGGAGGTGCTCGCAGAGGATCTCGGTACCGTCCCGGATTTCGTCCGCGCGTCCCTGGCGGAACAGGAATTTCCCGGCACCAAAGTGCTGCGCTGGGAAAACGACATGGGCGTGCCGCGGGACGTGACGAAGTTTTCGCACGTCTCGGTGGCGGTGACCGGAACGCACGACACCGAATCGCTCTGGACGTGGTGGGAACTGCTCGAGGACTGGGAGCGCGAGCACCAGCTCGAGCAGCCGCGGCTGTCACACCTGCGCGGTCCCGAGCAGAAGCGTTACACGCCGCAGACGCGCGACGCGCTGCTCGAGCTGGCGTACTCGGCCTCGAGCGATGCGCTTTTGACCCCGATCACCGACGCGCTCGGTTGGAAAGATCGCATGAATACCCCCGGGACCGTCGGACCGCACAACTGGACGTTCCGGCTTCCCTGGCGGCTTTCCGAGCTCTTTTCCGCACCTGAGCCGGTGGCAACTGCGCAGCGCCTTGCACATCTTGCGGAGCGGTACAGCCGCAAGCGGTAGGCAACCCTATTTTTACCCTGCGCGACTTGGGGACACGAAGGCGCGGCTCCGCCGCGGCCATCATGTCCCCGACACGGGAGGCGGATGAGGGTCGAACGAGAGATCGTGCGGGAGCAGGCCCGCCGCCTGCTGGACGAGGTGGCGGCCGAGCTGGCAGCCGCCCGCCAGCCGCTCGCGACGTATCGCGTGCAATTACACAAGGGATTTCCGTGCGATGCGGCGGCGGCGATCACCCGGTATGTCGCCGAACTGGGCGTCACCGACCTCTACACCAGCCCCATCCTCCAAGCCGCTCCGGGCTCGATGCACGGCTACGACGTCGTCGACCACGCCAGCATCAACCGTGAGCTAGGGGGCGAGGAAGCGTACGGGCGCATGTCCGCCAGCCTGCGGGAAGCCGGCCTGGGCCACGTTCTCGACATCGTTCCGAACCACATGGGCCTCGGCGGCGGCAACTCGCTCTGGATGGATCTGCTCGAGAACGGCCCCTCGTCGCAGGCAGCACGCTTCTTCGACGTCGAGTGGCGGCCGGTCAAGGAAGAGCTCGCCGACAAGGTGCTGGTGCCGATCCTCGGCGACCGCTACGGCGCGGTCCTCGAGCGCGGCGAGCTGAAGCTCGAGCTGCACGAGGGCTCTCTCCGCGTCCGCTATTTCGATCACGTCTTCCCGATCAACCCGCGCTCGTACGGCCAGATCCTCGCCCACCGGATGGAGGAGCTGGAGAAGCATCTCGGTCCGAGCGAGGCGCTCGACGAGCTCAAGAGCATCCTCTTCGAGCTCGAGCACATGCCTTCGCGGCACGAGCAGGATCCGGCGCGCCAAGAGGAGCGCCGGCGCGAGAAGGAAGTGGTCAAGCGACGGGTGGCCACGCTCTGCGCGTCGAGCGCGACGGTGCGCAAGCACCTCGAGGAAAACGTCCGCAGCTTCAACGGCACGCCGGGAAAGCCGCGCACCTTCGACCTGCTCGACAAGCTGCTCGACGCCCAGGCCTACCGGCTCGCGCACTGGCGCGTCTCGTCGGAAGAGATCAACTACCGCAGGTTCTTCGACGTCAACACGCTCGCCGCCATCCGGATGGAGGACGAGCAGGTCTTCGAGCACGCCCACCGCCTGCCGCTGCGGCTCCTTGCGGAAGGGCGGCTGGCGGGCCTGCGCGTCGATCATCCCGACGGACTCGCATATCCGCGCCGCTACTTCCGGCTGCTGCAGGACGCGCACATCGTGCAGCGGGCGCAGGCGCGTGCCCGCGAGAAGGGCATGCGCTGGGACGAGACCGTCGTCCGCGAGGAGCTCGCGCAGACCCGCGATCCGCGGCTGACCCGGCCGCTCTTCGTCGTCGCCGAGAAGATCCTCGCCCGCACCGAAACGCTGCCCTCCAGCTGGGCGGTCGCGGGTACCACCGGCTACGACTTCCTCAACGCGCTCAACGGAATCTTCGTCGCCCGCGAGAACGAGGCGAAGCTCCAGAAGATCTACTCCCGCTTCATCCACGGCGAGATCGACTTCGAGGACCTCGTCTACCAGCGCAAGAAGCTGGTCCTCTACACGGCGATGGCGGCGGAGATGAACCTCCTCGCGCGCCAGCTCAACCGCATCTCGGAGGGCAACCGGTGGACGCGCGACTTCACGCTCTACGCGCTCCGCGCGGCGCTGATCGAGATGATCGCCTGCTTCCCGGTCTACCGCACCTACATCGAGGAGCCGGGCCACGTCGACGAGCGCGATCGGCGCTACGTGCTCCAGGCGGTCGCCTGCGCGAAGCGCCGCAATCCCACCGAGAACGCTTCGATTTACGATTTTATAGCAGATATATTACTGCAGAAATTCGCCGCGTACGTCGACGAGAAGGAGCGGCCGGCGCAGCACGCCTTCGCGTTGAAGCTCCAGCAGATGCTCGGTCCGGTGATGGCCAAGGGGCTGGAGGACACCGCCTTCTACGTCTACAACCGCCTCGTCTCGCTCAACGAAGTCGGCGGCGAGCCCGAGCACTTCGGCGGCACCGTCGAGTCGTTCCACGACCAGAACGCGACGCGCGCGAAGCAGTGGCCGCGCTCGCTGCTCGCCACCGCCACCCACGACACCAAGCGCGGCGAGGACATCCGTGCGCGCATCGATGCGATCTCGGAATTGCCCGACGAGTGGCGGCAGACGGCGATCAACTTCGCCCGGCGCACCGAAGGGCTGCGGCGCGACGTCGACGGCCGGCTGGCGCCGGATCGCAACGAGCAGATGCTTTTGTTACAAACGCTGATCGGCGCCTGGGGCAGCGAGAACCTGCGCGACCGGCTGCTGCAGTACATGATCAAGGCGGCCAAGGAAGCGAAGGTCAACACCAGCTGGATCCAGGAGGACCCGCGCTGGGAGGACGCGCTGCGCTCGTTCGTCGAGGGGATCTTCGCGCTGCCGCCGAAGCACAAGCTGTGGCGCGGCCTCACGCCATTCGCGCAGCGGATCGCCGAGATCGGAATGCACAACTCGCTCTCGCAGGTGGTGCTCAAGACCGCGGCGCCGGGCGTGCCCGATTTCTACCAGGGCACCGAGCTGTGGGACTTCTCGCTGGTCGACCCCGACAACCGCCGCCCGGTGGACTACGAGCTGCGCCAGCGCCTGCTCGACGAGTTGCGCGGGTCGTCGCTGTCGCGGGCGGAGCTCGCCCGCTCGCTCTACGAGAAGTGGGAAGACGGCCGCATCAAGCTGCTGGTGACGCACGCGGGGCTGCAGGCGCGCCGGGCGGCTCCGGAGCTGTTCGCCGGCGGCGGATACACCGCGCTCGCCGCCGAGGGCCCGCGCGCGGCGAATCTGTGCGCGTTCGCGCGGACCGCGGCGGGAAAGCTGGCGGTGGTCGTCGCGCCGCGTCTGGTCGCGGGTCTGCTCGAGGGGCCGCGGCTGCCGAAAGAGGCCTTCGCGGGGACCACCGTCGCGCTGCCGCAGGGAGGCGTCCTGCGCGACGCGATCACCGGCGAGGAGCGCGAGGCGCGCGACGGCAGGCTGAAGGTCGACGAGCTCTTCTCGACGCTACCGATCGCGCTGCTCGTCCGGTAACTTTCGCAGGCGGTCGGCGATCCGCGGCAGTCCTTCGCTCGAGGAGAGGATTTCCAGCGGGGCCAGCTCCGTCTCCAGCCGCGCAGCGCGCTCTCTGTCGTCGAGATCGGCGAAGAGCAGCGCCGGCAATTTCACTCCCCGTGAACGCAGCGCGCGCAGGATCAGGATGCCCTGCACCTCGGCGGCGGCGCGCGAGGCCGGAGCACCCGATTCGTCGACCAGCAGCGACGGGTCGGTGCGGCGGAAGTCGAGATCGAGCAAGAGGCCTCGGGCCCCGGCCGCCGCTTTCAGCGCCTCGCCGAAGTTCGCCGCCCGCACGAACTCGAACTCCTCGCCGAGAAAGCGCCGGAAGCGCTCGCTGTACTCGTTCCCGTCCTCGCAAACGACGAGCTTCATACCGGCGGCGCCGGGAAGCAGGCGCCCACCGCCTTCTTCCAGGGCGGCTCCTCGGGCCGCACGACGAGATGCCCCTGCCACTCGCGGGTCAGGTCGCGGACCAGCGCCAGGCCGCGCCCGCTCTCGCGCTGCTCGATGGCGTCGAGCGAGACCGTGTTCTCCGCCGAATCGCCGACCAGGAGGACGGTCAGGTTGCGTCCCGCCGCGTCGCGCTCCTCGCCGAGCCGCACGATCACCTCGCCTCCCGCGGCCGCGGCCTGCGCGTTGCGCAACAGGTTGGCGAAGATCGTCGAGAGCGCGCCGCGCTCGACGGGGAACTCGACTTCCATCCCCTGCAACAGGATCGACGGATCGGTCCACGACGAGCCGCCGCGCCGCATCTCGGCCTCGACGTCGCGGATCCAGCCGCTGATCGCGCCGGCGTCGAGCCGGGTGCGCGGCGCGAGCCGCAGGAGCGACGCGAGCCGCGGCGAGTGAAGCTCGCGGATTCGATGGTCGATGCGTGCGAGCTGTTCGGCGCCGCCCTGCGGGTGGCCGAGCAGCTTTTCCGCCCACGCCAGATCGCGCACCAGCGGGCCGAACACCGGCTCGCGCGCGAGGCGCCGCAGCGGCACGCCCTCGGCCCGCGCCGCCTTGCGCAGCGCCTCGTACTGCTTCGCCACCGCCCGTGAAGCCGGCTCGGGCGAGAGGAGCGCCCGAGCGACGTTCTCGCGATGCTCCGGCAGCATCCCGAGGACGCTGGCGCGGTGCTTGATCACGTCGTGACGCACCTCGTTGACGGCGCGCGCGACGGGAGGAAAGAGGCGAGGCGCCCTGCGAAGCGCGGACTCCACCCGCGCGCCCGCCCAGAGCCAGGCGATCGCCGCGAGCAGCAGCGCCAGCGCACTGGCGCCGATCGCCAGCCGCCGCAGCAGCCGGGCGCGCGCCGCCGCGACGGTACTCCTCAAGAGGTCGGCGCGGGCCGCACGAGCGTCGGCGAGGCCGGGATCGTCCGCCTGCGCGATCGCGAGAAAGCGGTCGATCCGCGGCAGCGCGTCGTCGGGCTTGCCGCGCTGCAGGTCGATCCGCGCCAGCGCCCACCATGCCGGCGCGATTCCCTGCGCGGCGGCCCGCTGCAGCTCGGCCGCGGCGCGCGCTTCCGGCGCACGCTCGGCGACGCGCGCGAGCCGCACCAGACCGTCCGGCGAGCCGGCAGCGAGCCGATAGCAGTCGAGCGCGTCCGCGAGCTGCCCGGAATATTCGTGGACTTCGCCGAGCTCGATCAGGCGGTCGACCGGCGTGTCCGCGGCGCAGCGCGCCCCGAGCACGGCGAGCGCGGCCTCCGGTCGATCCTCGACGAGCCGGAGCCTGGCCTGCAGCGCCGACGGATCGCTGCGCGACGGCGCCGTCGATTGCGCGCGCAGCGCCCGGGCTTCCTCGAGGTGCTGCGGCTGCGGCGACGCCGCGTACGCGACCAGATCGGCGAGCGCGCCGCCGCGATCGGCCTGCTCGAGCCGGAGCCCGGCGCGGACGAATCGGGCCTCGCCGGTGCCCAGCTCGACCGCGCGATCGACCCACGGCAACACGACGGCGGGCGGCGCCGCGGCCCGGCGGACCTGTGCCGCGAGCTCGAGCAATCCCGACCCGTCGTTCCACAGCGCCTGGATGGTTTTTTCCGGCACCGCGCCGCCGACGGCGACGAGCGCCGCCGCTGCCTCGATGTAACCTGGCGAATCATCGATGATTTTCACCAAGACATCGCGCGCGTCCGGACCAGTCGCCTGCTGGAACATCGCCCGCGCCTGCGGCGACGGCTCGCGCGATGGCGGCAGCGCGGCCTGCGACGGGGACTGATCGGGAAGCCCGGCCTGCGCCCGCGCCACCGCGGCGAGCCTCAGCGCCTCGGGCCCGGTCCCGCCGGCGCGCTCGAAGCGGTCGAGCGCGCGCAGCGCGTCCTGCGACCGCCCCTGCCGCAGCGCGACCCGCGCCCGCAGGAGCCACAGCGAAGTCCACGCCGGCTCGAGCGCGAGCGCCTCGCGCAGCGCCGCGTCGGCCCGGTCGGCTTCCAAAAGGCCGCCTTGCTCGGCGAGGATCTCGCCCAACTTTCGCCAGGCGAGCGCGTGCGATGGCGAGAGCTGGGTGAGGATGCGCAGCTCCCGCGCCTCCTCGTCGATGCGGCCGATCGAATCGAGGGCCCGGGCCCGCAGCCAGCGCGCGGCGCGCCACGCCGGCTGCGCCGCGCAGAGCCGCTCGGTCGCCGCCAGGGCCGCCCGCGCGTCGCCGTCCGCCAACTGCCGTTCCGCGGTCGCGAGCGCGGCCTGATCGGCCGCCGGGATCGGCGGCTCCGGCCAGTCCATCAGCGATCGCGCGCGGTCCTCGTCGGCGATGCGATCGAGCAGATCGCGGATCCGCCGCGATTGATCCGGCGACGGCTTGAGCTCGGCCAGCGCGAGGAGACGTTCACGCGCCTGCGCGCTGCGCCCGACCGAGCGCTCGAAATTAGCCACCCGGATGGCGAGATTGACGCGCGCCCAGCGGGGCGCGACGGCGAGGCCGCGGGCGAGCTGGGCGAGGGTCTCGTCGGCACGATCCCAGCGGTCGGGCGCTTCCGCCGACTTGTCGGCGAGCGCCGCGTACGCCGTCCACTTCGGCGGCGCGGCCGCGACCGCCAGCGCGACGAGAAGACCGATCACGCGGGCGCTCCCCGCAGGTTCCGAAGCCGCAGCCCGAGCTGGTTCATCCGCAGATGGACCTTGCGGCGGTTGGCGCCCGGCCCGAACAGCTCGACGGCCATGCTGTCGAGGTCGCCCGAATGCGCGCGGAAGAGCGCCATCAGGTACTGCCGCTCGACGTCGGCAGAGATCTCGGCGAACGACTGCGCCGGCTTGAGGCTGATCTCGACGCGACGATCGCCGGGCGCCGCCTTGCCGGTGATCACCGGTCCCGGGGGCTGCGGCGCACCGGGTCTGCCGAGGAGCTGATCGATCAAATGATCGGAGATCGCCAGCACCGCCGGCGCGCGCTCCGGCCGCGGCTTCTCCGGCGCGTCGAGCTGCTGCACGAGCGAGAAGACCAGCGCGTTCGTAGCCAACAGCCTCAATTCACGATGGTTTCCCGGCCAGGAGTGGGCCTGCAGCCGCGACAGCGCCGACTGCGAGAGGAAGACCGAGAAGGCGTCGCGACGCGCCGCCCGGGCCTGCGGCTTGCCGAACGCGATCCCGCTGTTCTCCTCGACGAAATCGTCGGGGGTGGGAAACCGCGCCAGATATCCGCGCACCAGCGGCCGCAGCGCCTCCGATCGCAGCGCCTCCAGCAGCGCGAAGCGCAGCAGATCCGGGAGATCCGCGCGGCGCTCGCGCAGCGGCGGCACCCGCAGCCGCGTCGCCGGATTGAGCCGCATGTAGAGGTCCTGGCGGAACCGCCCGTCGGCCACCAGGTCTTCGAGATCGACGTTCGTCGCCGCGACCAGCTTCGGCGAGGCGGGCCGCGGCTTCGAGTCGCCGAGCCGGGTCACGGTCCCGCGCTCGAGGACCAGCAGCAGCTGTCGCTGCAATTCCAGATCGAGGTTGGCGATCTCGTCGAGGAACAGCGTCCCCCCGTGCGCCTGCTCGAAGACGCCGGCGTGGTCGTCGGTCGCGCCGGTGTAGCTGCCGCGCCTCGAGCCGAACAGGTGCGCGGGCATCAGCGTGTCGGGCACCGTCGAGAGATCGGTCACCACCAGCGGCCCCTTCGCGCCCGAACGCGGATGCAGGACGTGCTCGGCGAGAAAGCTCTTCCCGGTCCCGGTCTCGCCCTCGATCAAGACCGGCAGCGGGGACCGCGCCAACACCGCGAGTTGACGGCGCAATTCGGCCATCGCCGGCGAGCGGCCCCAGAAGACCGGCCCTTCCTGCGCCTCGTGGTGCAGCGTCAGCGCCCGCGAGATCTCCGCCGCCAGCGTGCGCGAGTCGACCACCTCGTTCTCGCAGAAATGCACCAGCGGGTCCTGCGGCAGCGTAGCCGGGTCACCCTCGGTCGTGGTGAGCATGACGACCGGCAGCGTCGGATAGTCGCGCCGCAGCCGCTCGAGGATGAACAGCCCCTGCTTGCGGCGCACCTGCTCGATCTTGAGGTCCGCCTTGTCCTCGGGCAGGAGC
>JAIVGS010000219.1 GCA_020201435.1 Myxococcales bacterium | reverse complement strand
CTCCGGAAGGTCATCGGCGACCCGGGCGTCGAATTGTTGCCGCTCGATGTGCTCGGGGCGGGCGGCGAAGTGCCGCTCACGGGCGTGGTGCCCGACGCCGTCCGCGCCGCCGCGCACAAGCTGTGGGGCGACGTGCCGGTGTTTCCGTCGCTGCAGGTCGGCGCGACCGACTCGCGCTACCTGCGCGACGCGGGGATCCTCGCCTACGGGGTCGACACCGCGCCGACGTCGTTGGAAGACACCCGCCGCGGCTACGGCGCCCACGCAGCCAACGAGCGCGCCCCGGTCAAGTGGCTGCCCCAAGGGACGGAATTCCTTCGCGAGGTGGTGAAAGAACTGACGAAGTGAGCCGTTAAGATGTGGGTATGGATCCCTGCCCCGTTTGCCGGGCCGAGCTGGCGTCGCCCCGCTGCGATTCCTGCGGCGCTGCAGCGAGCCCCGGTGGGTTTCGAGTCGAGGCGCTCCTCTCGCAGACGTTGCACGGCCGCGTCTATCGTGCCCGTTCGCCGGATGGAGCGGAAGTCGCCCTGAAAGAACTGGTCTTCGCGCTCGCGCCCGACGCGCAGACGATCGACGCCTTCGAGCGCGAGGCGCGAGTGCTCTCGCAGCTCGATCATCCCGCAATCCCGCGTTTCAAGGGCGCTTTTCGGGAGGGGATCGGCATCCACCTGCGGCTCTACCTGGCGCAGGAGCTGGTCGAGGGCGAGCCGCTCTCGCAACGGCTGCGGCGTGGTCCGCTTCCGAAAGACGAGGTCAGGACGCTGGCGCGCCAGGCGCTGAACGTGCTCGCGTATCTGCACGAGCGGCGCGTGCTCCATCGCGACGTCAAGCCGGCGAACCTGATCGTCAAGCCCGACGGCTCGATCTCGCTGGTCGACTTCGGCGTCGCGCGCGAGCTGCTGAAGGAAGTGACGCATGGCGGCACGCTGGTGGGGACCTTTGGCTACATGCCCATCGAACAGCTTGGCGGAACGGTCGACGCGCGCAGCGACCTCTACGCGCTCGGCGCGACGCTGCTCCACTGCGTCACGGGGATCCAGCCGGGCGACTTGATCCGCGAGGATTTCTCGCTCGACGCCTCGCGGGCCGGCGACCTGCGGGGATGGCTCGAACGCATGACGGCGCTCAGGCGCGAGGATCGCTACGCGTCGGCCGAAAAGGCCCTCGCCGCTCTCGACCAGAAGCCGGAGCCGCTGAAGCCGCCGTGGCGAATCCGCTGGAGGATGTTCTGGTCCCGCTTCGCCCAGCCGCGCACGCCGATGTGGCCGGAAGTCGTCCGGCTCCCGGCGCCGAGAGATCGAATCACGTTGTGAGTGTCCCCAATGGCTGTCCCCATTGGGTGTCCCCAAATTACTTCTGCCGGTAGGTGATCCGGCCGCGGGTGAGGTCGTAGGGCGACAGCTCCAGCTTGACGCGATCGCCGGGCAGGATGCGGATGCGGAACTTGCGCATCTTGCCGCTCGCATACGCCAGCACCGAGTGCTTGTTGTCGAGCTCGACGCGATAGTTGCCACCCGCGAGCTCCTCGCGGACGGTGCCTTCGACCTCGATTCCGGCTTCCTTCTCGGACATCGCGGGGTCTTTTACCCGACCTTCGGTCCCGCCGCCAGCGTTTCCGGGGAGGCCTGATCCGCGAACTGCTTGAAATTCTCGACGAACAGCCGAGCCAGCGCCTTGGCCTTCTCGTCGTAGGCCGCCTTGTCCGCCCAGGTGTCGCGAGGGTTCAGCACCTGCGCCGGAACGCCGGGCGCGTCGGCGGGGACCTCGAATCCGAACAGCGGATCCTTCCGGTAGGCGACCTTGTCGAGCTTGCCGTCGAGCGCCGCGTTGAGCAGCGCGCGGGTGTGCTGGATCGACATCCGCTTGCCCACCCCGTACGGGCCGCCGGTGTAGCCGGTGTTCATCAGCCACACGCGGGTGTCGTTGTCGGCGATGTTCCGCGTCAACAGCTTCGAGTAGACGGTCGGATGCAGCGGCATGAACGGCGCGCCGAAGCAGGTCGAGAACGTCGCCTGCGGCTCCTTCACGCCGATCTCGGTGCCCGCGACCTTCGCGGTGTAGCCGGAGAGGAAGTAGTAGGCGGCCTGCGCGGGGCTCAATCGAGAGATCGGGGGCAGCACGCCGAACGCGTCGTAGGTCAGCATCACCACGTTGCGCGGCTGTCCGCCCATCCCGGTCTTCGACGCGTTCGGGATGTAGCCGATCGGGTAGCAGGCGCGGCTGTTCTCGGCGAGCGAGGCGTCGTCGAAGTCGAGCTCGCGGGTCACCGGGTTCATCACCACGTTCTCGAGCACGGTGCCGAACATCTTCGTCGTCGCGTAGATCTCCGGCTCCGCCTGCGGCGAGAGCCGGATGACCTTCGCGTAGCAGCCGCCCTCGAAGTTGAAGACGCCGCCCGAGCCCCAGCCGTGCTCGTCGTCGCCGATCAGCGTCCGGCGCGAATCCGCCGAGAGGGTCGTCTTTCCGGTCCCGGAAAGACCGAAGAAGACCGCGGTGTCGCCGGCCGGCCCGACGTTGGCGCTGGCGTGCATCGGCAGCGTCCCCTGCTGCGGCAGCACGAAGTTCATGATCGAGAAGGCGCTCTTCTTCATCTCGCCGGCGTAAGCGGTCGAGGAGATCAGCGTCAGCTTCTTCTGGAAATCGACGAGGATCGACGTCGCCCCGTTGGTCCCGTCGGCCTCTTTCGAGGTCTGGAACTCGGGCAGATCGACGACCAGGTACGGCTCGGTCTTGTCGGTGTACTCGCCCGGTTTGGCCGGCAACAGCATCGTCCGGATGAAGAGGTTGTGCCAGGCATACTGCGTGATCACCCGCACCGGAAGCCGGTGCGCATGGTGGGTCCCGACGAACGCGTCGAGGACGAAGACTTCCTTGTCCTCGAGATATTTCTGCATCCGCGCGAGGACCCCGTCGAACCTGTCCTGCGGGAACGGCTTGTTCACCTTGCCCCACCAGACGCGGTTCTCGCTGGCGGCGTTCTTGACGATGAACTTGTCGTTGGCGGCGCGGCCGGTGTGCTTGCCGGTGGCGACTACCAGCGCGCCGCCCTGCGAGATCTGCGCCTCGCCCCGCCGGACCGACTCCTCGAAGAGCACCGGGTTGGAAAGGTTCCAGTTGGCCTTCCGTACCCGGAAGGGACCCACCTGATTCTGCTGCTCGGACATGCGGCTTTCTCCACGAAGGGCTGCGGCGCGCAGGTAGCACACCCTGTGTATCGGCGGCAAATGAAGGCAACTCCCCCCGCCAACCGCTGTGCGAATCAATACGGCAGATTTTCAACACGCGGAGAATCGCGGGGTACGCGGTCGAGCGAAAAACCGTCGAGCAGTTCACGGGGTTCGCCGCGTTCGTCGAGGCCCGACATCCGCGCCAGCAGCGCGACGATCCGCCGCGGATCGACGCCGCTCGATTTGTGCGACGAGAGCGAAAGCGACTTGTCCCGCTTCGACAGCCGCTCGCCCTCCGCCGACAGGACCAGCGGGACGTGCGCCCAGCGCGGCTCGTTCTGGCCCAGCAGCCGGTGCAACAGGATCTGGCGGGCGGTCGAGGGCAGCAGATCGGCGCCGCGGAGCACTTGTGTGATCCCCATCACACCGTCGTCGACCGTGACCGCGAGCTGGTAGGCGAAGATGCCGTCGGCCCGGCGGAGGACGAAATCTCCCGTGGTCCCCTGCACGTCGAACGACTGAGGGCCGGCGATCTCGTCGTGAAACTCGATTCGTCCGGCCGGCACCCGCACACGCAGTGCGGGCGCGCGAATTTTGTGTCGCTCGGAACGTTCCTGCCGGGTCAGGTCTCTACATGTGCCGGGGTATCGCGGGCCCTCGTCACCGTGCGGCGCGCTCGCGGCCGCAGCCACCTCCGCGCGGGAGCAGAAACATTCGTACACATTCGCCCCGAGCCGCCGCAGCGCATCCTCGTAGAGCGGCGTACGCGCGGACTGGAAGACGGGGTCGCCGTCCCAGTCGAGCCCGAGCCAGCGCAATTCCGCGAGCTGCCGTGAGGCCATTCCCGGACGCACGCGCGGGCGGTCGAGGTCCTCGACGCGCATCGCGTAGTCGCCCTGTGTGGAACGGGCCCACAGCCAGGAGAGCAGCGCGGTGCGCGCGTTTCCGAGATGGAGCTCGCCCGTCGGGCTGGGCGCGAATCGTCCCCGTTCGACCATCGTCTAATCGTAGCCGACCTATGAACGCAGATGTCCTATCCACCCGGCAGGTAGCGACGCTTCTCGGCGTCGGCGAGGCCACCGTCAAGCGTTGGGCGGACGCCGGCGAGATCGAGTGCTTCCGCACGCCGGGGGGTCACCGGAAGTTCCGGCTTCGGGACGTCACGGGATTCGTGCAGAAGCGGCAGTACGAGACGCCGGGCGTCCTGCCGGACGGCGTGCCGCCGGGCGCGGACGAATTGGGCGACTCCGCCGTCGAGCATTTCAAGACGGCCGCTCTGCGCGGCGAGACGCCGGCGCTGGTCGCGCAGCTCGCGGCGCTGCGTTTGCGAGGCCACGATCTTCCGACGCTCTTCGACGAGGTGGTCACACCGGCCCTGCACCGCATCGGCGAGGAGTGGGAAAAGCGCAAGCTGTCGATCGCCGAGGAGCACGTCGCGGCGCAGGCGATCCTCGATGCGATCGCGCGGTCCCAGCCGCTCGCGGAGCCGCCGGGCGAGCCGGTTCGTCCCGATCGTGGGACGGCGATCGTCGCCGCCGTCGCCGGCGAGCAGCACGACATCGCGGCCCGGATGGCGGCCGTCCTGCTGCGCGCTCGCGGCTTCGAGGTGCTCGCTCCGCTCGCACAGACGCCGGCGCGGGACCTGGCCGATCTCATCCTGCGCTCGCGGGCGGTGCTGGTCGCGCTTTCGAGCACCATCGCCGACGGCGTCGAGGAGCAGGTCCGGCTGTCCGCCCAGGCAGCCGCGCAGACGGGCGGGAAGGTGCTCGTCGGCGGGATGGGCATGCAGAAGGCCCGCCTGCCGGAAGAAGCGCGGTTGGTGACGTCGATGCGAATGTTGGATGCCGAAGCCGCGGCCGCTGGACGGCGCAAGTGGCGTCAGCACCGAACCGCCGAGGCCGCCGCCCGCCCCCGAGAAGAAACAGAGCGCGCAGCCGACGTTCGAGGAGATCCTCGCGCAGGCGAGACCGGAGACGTCCCCGCCGCCCGAGCGGAAGTCGCGTCCGCCGCGGCCGAAGGAAGACCGGAAGATGCCGATCGTGGTGCGGAAGCCCGTGCTCGGCTCGGCGCCTGCGGCGCCATCGCCGGCGACCGGCGACCGGCCACCGGCCACCGGCCAGGAGGCGTCGCTGCCTGCCGAGTCTGTATTTGCTCAGCCTACGCCCGAGGAGAACGTCGATTTCGCGGCGATGTTTGCCGAGGTCGAGCAGCAGAAGCCCGGCAAGATGCGGCCGGGGCAGAAGGTGACCGCGCGCATCGCGCATCTCGGCGGCGAGGTCGCGTTCCTCGACCTGGGAGGAAAGGGCGAGGGCATCATCGACCTGCGCGAATTGCGGAACGACAAGGGCGATCTGCTCGTCCATCCCGGCGAGACGATCGAGGGGTACGTGCTCTCGATCGCCGAGGGCAACGTCGTCGTCACGCGGTCGGTCCCGAAGGGCGCCGGGCGCGAGGTCCTCCAGAACGCCCTCGACTCGATGATTCCGGTCGAGGGCCTGGTGACCGGGGTGAACAAAGGTGGGCTGGAGGTCGACCTCGGTGGGATGCGCGCCTTCGTGCCGACCTCGCAGATCGACGTGCGGTTCGTCGAGGACACCGCGCAGTTCGTCGGGCAGCGGATCAAGTTCCGGGTCACCGAGCTGCGGGGAGGGAACGCGATCCTGTCGCGGCGGGCGCTGCTCGAGGAGGAGCGGGCGGCGAAGGCGGCGGAGCTGCGAAAGTCGTTGGCGGTCGGCGCGCAGCTCGAGGGAACCGTGACGTCGGTGCGCGACTTCGGCGCGTTCGTCGACCTGGGTGGCATCGAGGGCCTGGTCCACGTCAGCGAGATGTCGCACGCCCGCGTCGCGCACGCGCAGGACGTGGTCAAGGCGGGACAGAAGGTGCGCGTGCAGGTGCTTCGCATCGAGAAGGAGGAGCGGAGCTCTGCTCCGCGGCGGGCGGAGGCCGCAGGCCGGAGCATCGGAGACGAAAAAGGGCAAGAGCGGATCGCGCTGTCGATGCGCGCTCTCGAGCAGGACCCCTGGGATGCCGCGCGGCCGCAGCTCCGGGAGGGCGTCAAGCTGACCGGCAAGGTGGCACGGCTGCAGCCGTTCGGCGCGTTCGTCGAGCTGTTTCCGGGCGTCGACGGGCTGGTGCACGTCTCGGCGCTGTCCGACCGCCACGTCCAGCATCCGCGCGAGGTGGTCAAGGAGGGCGAGACGATCCAGGTGGTGGTCGAGTCGATCGACGACGCGCAGCGGCGGGTCGCGCTTCGGCGCGTGACCGACGAAGGCGAGGCGGTTTCGCGGCCTGCGCCGGCCGCCCCCGGCAAGCGGGTGAAGGTCGGCGACATGGTCGACGCGACGGTCGACAAGTGCGAGGCGTTCGGCGTCTTCGTCCACTGGGACGGCGGCAAGGGCCTGATCCCGAACGCCGAGCTGGGCACTCCACGCGGCAGCGACAACAAGAAGACGTTGCCGCCGGGGACGCAGTTCAAGGCGCAGATCATCGAGATCGACGACCGCGGGCGGTATCGGCTGTCGCGGACGTCGGCCGATCGGGCGGCGGACCGCGACGACTACCGCGAGTACCAGCGCAAGAGCGCGAAGATGGCGCCGGGGAAGGGGTTCGGAACGCTGGGCGACCTCTTGCGCGCCAAGCTTGCGGAACAGGAAGAGGCCGAGTCCGACGAGGAGTGATCCGGCTCAGCGCCGCAGTTTCGCCTCGAGCCGGGCTTTCACGTCTGGCCATTCGGCGGCGAGGATGGTGAAGTACGCCGTGTTGCGCGGCTTTCCGTCCACGGCCGGCTGGAACGCACGCAAAATGCCGTCGAAATGCGCGCCGAGGCGTTCGATGGCACGGCGGGACCGCTGGTTGCGCTCGTCGGTCTTCAACGTCACCCGGAAGCAGCGCCAAATCTCGAACGCATGCCGCAGCATCAGCAGCTTTGCCTCGGTGTTCATCGCCGTCCGCTGCCAGGCCGGCGCGATCCACGTGTAGCCGATCTCGGCCGCGTCGACCACGTCCTGGCCCGGCCGCGGATCGGCATCCGCCGGCCAGTCCCAGCGCTGCAGGTCGAAGAGGCGAGTGCAGCCGACCATCTCTCCCGAAGGCAGACAGGTCGCGAAGACGACCGCCTCACGCCGTTCCATCTGCGACAGCACCTTCGCGACGTACGCCTCGACCCCCGAAGGCCGCGGGACGTTCGCCCAGGTGAACGTGTCGCGCGCTCCCGACACGAGCGTCCGCATCGGCGCGACGTCGGCGAGCGACAGCGGCCGCAGCCGGACGAACTGCCCGCGCAGCTCGACCGGCTCGATCATTCAGAACGACGCCGCCAGCTGCAGCCGCAGCGTGCGGCCGTACTGCGGCACCGCGTGGTTCGGAAACGCGATCTCCGGCCCCGCCGGCAGCGTCACACGCTGGTCGAGCAGGTTGTAGATGAACGCGCCGTACCGCACTCCGTACCGCGCGTATTCACCCGAGATTCCGAGGTTCCACATCAGCTCCTCGCCGACCACCGCCGGCGCGTAGCCCGGATCCGCGATCGACCGCCGCGGACCGCCGTAGGTCAGCTCGGTCGACAGCGAGAGCGTCTGCGGCACCAGCGGATAGAGGGCCCGCAGCGCGCCGGTGCTGGAGGGCGAGTTCGCCAGCGGCGAGCCGCTGAACCACGCGCCGCCGTTGTCGTCGCGGACCACGCTGTAGGCATACCAGCCGGAGAAGACCCAGCCCGGCCCCGCTTGCCAGCGGACCTCGATCTCTCCGCCCGCGGCGTGCACCGGGAACTGCCGGTTCTGGTACTGACTGATGTCGGGCGATCCGGCCGGCGAGCCGATCCGGATCAGGTCGCGCATCTCGCTCAGATATCCCGCCACCGTCACCGAGACCTCGTCGTTGAACTGGTGGGCGTGCTCGATCTCTCCCGAGTAGACGACCTCCGGCTTGAGCGCGCTGTCCGGCTTGACGTCCGAGATCCCGCCGTCGTTGAAGTAGCGCTCGTAGAACCCCGGATAGCGGAAGGCGCGCCCGAAGAGCAGCTTGGTGCGCCCGGCGTCGTACGGCTGCAGCAGCAGCGCGACGCGCGGGTTGAATGCCGGGTTGGGCTGCGTCTCGGTCGAGCCCACCGGGAAGTTGTCGATGTACTGGTCGACCCGGAAAGCGGCATCGAGCTGCACGCGGCGGGAGATGCGCCAGTCGTCTCCGGCGTAGCCGGACAACACCGTCTCCGCATTCGGGACCAGCGGATCCGGGGACCCCAGCCCGGTGCCGTCGTTGTAGTTCGCGAAGTACGTCGCCGGAATCGTGCCGTCGGCGGTGCCGGGCACGATCGAGTTCAGGTCGACCTTCCAGCGCGCCTGGAACTCGCCGCCCACGAAGATGCGGTGGCCGCCCAGCTCGGGGAGGCGGATGCGGGCCTCGGCCGTGCCCCAGTCCTCGGCGTCCGAGTCGGAGCCGAGCATGCCCTGCGGACGCCCCGCGTAGTTCCAGCTGCCGTTGTAGCGGACGCCGTCGTAAGCGGCCCGCACGTCGAAGGCGAGTCCGGATTCGAACGCGTGCTCGAACTCGGCCTGCAGATAGCCCCGTCGATCGTGCACGAAGGTGCCGGGGCCGCCGAAGACGGTCTCGTAAGCCGCCGTCGGCAGCAGCTTTTTCCGCTCGTTGTAGGAGGCGGAGAGGGTCAGGTCGCCGGCCCGGGCCCGCAGGTCGACGTGGCCGGCGCGCTCCTTGTCGAGATCCTGCGCGATCGACCCGCTCCCCGGTGCGACGAAGAACGGGTCTCCGGCGCGATCGACCCCGCCCGCCCGCGCCCATGCCCATGCGCTCTCGCCGGCGACCGAGGCCGACGCGCTGCCGGTCTCCTCGCCGAGCGTGCCGACGGTCCCGCCGGCCTCGCCGTGCACTCCGCGCGCGGGGGTGCGATGGACGACGTTGACGACGGCGAAGAACGCCGCCGACCCGTAGACCACCGATCCCGGCCCGCGGACGACCTCGATCCGCTCGACGTCGGAGAGATCGGTGTCGAACTCGTGGCCGATGAACGAGGTGCCCTGCGAGGCCTCGTTCATCACGTGGCCGTCGGAGAGCACCAGCACCCGGCTGTTGTAGACGCCCGGCGAGGAGAATCCGCGCACGCCGAGCGTCGGGTAGGCGCGGTCGTAGGTCGTGTACATGCCGCGCACCGACCCGAGGGCCTCGGCGAGCGTGGTGTAGCCGAACCCGCGGATCTCCTCGGCCGAAATGACGGTGATGCTGGCCGGCGCGTCCTGCGCCTGGGTGAGTTCCTTCTCGGCCGCGACCACGCGCGGAATTGCGTAGCGCAGCCTGGCGTCGACGAAGCTGCGCTCGTTCTTCTGCACGTTCACCTGCTCGACGACCGGCTCGCGGCCGTCGGCGAGGATCTCCACCTTGTGCCTGCCGACGACGACGTTGTCGATCACGCCGGGCGTGAAGCCCGCCTCCTTGCCGTCGACGCGAACCAGGGCGCCGTCGAGGTTGGCGCGGACGACCAGCGCGCCGGAGGGCGGCGGCAGCGGCAGGAGCTTGAACTTCACCGGGGCGACGCCGTCGGCGGGCACGTCGATGGTGATCTGGTCGGTCGCGTGTCCGGGTGCGGAGATGGTCAAGACGTGTCGCCCCGGAACCACTTTCGCGCGTCCACCCGAGAGCGTAAGAGCCTGATCTTCAACGCGAATTTCCGACCCGCTCGGCTCGCCCTCGACGGCGACCGCGCCGTAGATGCGATCGAGGGCCGGCTGCACGACCGCGGTCCGGCCGGTGGCGAGCGTGACGTGCTGCTCGAACGGCCGGTACCCCGCGAGCTCGACCATCACCTTCACTTTCGCCGGCGGCAGCGCGAGCGTGACCGGCGTCTGTCCGCGGGCGCCGAGGTCGACGCGATCGACGTAGACCGTGGCGCCGTTTGGAGTGGACTCGACCTGCAGCAGCGCCAGCGACGGACGCAGCCGCTTCAGCGCGTCGAGCAGGTCCTTCCGGTCGGCGTCGGGCATCTCGTCGCCGAGGATTTCGGTGTACCAGCGGTAGGCCTCGTTGAACTTGCCGAGCTGCTCGAAGCTGCGCGCGATGTTGTAGACGACGTTGCGGTTGCGCACCAACCGGTTCGAGGCAAGGAACTCGCTGAGCGCCTCCTCCACCTTGCCCTGCCGGTAGAGGTTCGCCGCGCGGTGGAACCGGAAATCGGCCTCGTCGGCGATCGAGTCCGCGCGCGCGACCGGCGCGCACAAGAAGAGCGCGAGAAACAGCCCGAGGAGACGCATGTTCTACCGCTCCGCCTTGATGCCGAGGTCGGGCGCGCTCTTCCGCGCCGACTCGAGCTTGCGCAGCTTGAAGTTGAACTCCTCGCCGTCCTTCGCGACCACGACCTTGCCGGTCTCCTCATGGTACCCGTCGCGGCGCAGGATGAGCTGGTGCTCGCCCTCCGTCGCGTCGGTCCACACCTTGGGCGACTTCCCGATCAGTCGCGTGCCTTCGTAGATCTCGCTGGCCGCCGGTTCGGTCGAGATGGTCACCACGTGCACTCTCGGCGCCGCTTTCTGCAGCGTGATGGTCTGCGTCTGCGGCCCCGGCGAAATCGAGCTCAGCGTCTGCGGGACGTAGCCGTCGGCCTGGATCTCGATCCGGGCCGGACCCGCCTTGTGCCTGAACTGCTTCGGCGACGGCGCGCCGTCGACCAGCACGGTCGCGGTTTCCGGCTCGACGTTCAGCGTCACTTCGGCCGCCGCCGGCTCGGGGGCGACCTTGGCGTCCTTCTTTCCCGGCAGCAGGACCACGACCGCCGCGATCGCGATGGCGAAGGCGAGCGCGCCGACGGTGACGCGCATCCGGTTGTTGCTCTTGAACGGGCCGGCGTCGCTCCAGGTACGCGCGGTCGACGGATCGACCACCTCGCCCCCGCCCGACAGCGCCGTCGGGCTCGTGCGCTGGTTGACGGTCGGCTCGCTTCTCGCCGTCATCGGCGCGGCCTTGCCCTTCGGATCGAACGTCGGCGGCGACGGCGTCTGCCCGGCCGGGTTGTTGCCGTTGGTGGCCGGCGTACCGCCGGGAGCAGGGCCGGCAAACGGCGCCTCGCCCATCAAAGGTCCCAGCCGCGCTTCCTTGTCGAGTCGCTCGGCGTAGATGGTCTTGAGGAATTCGGCGAGGTGCGCGGACGCCGCGCTCATCCGACCCTGGATCAGCCAGTCCTCGACCGCCAGCCGGAATTCCTGCGCGGTCCGGTAGCGGTCGTCAGGATTTTTCGCCAGTGCTTTCAGGACGATGGCGTCGAGACCGGGCGGCAGCTGCGGGTTCAGCCGCGAGGGCGGAGCGACGTTGCACTCGCGGACGCGTGCGAGCGTCTGCACGTCGGAATCGGCCTTGAAGAGCCGGCGCCCCGTGAGCAGCTCGTGGAGCACGATCCCGAGGGCGAAAATGTCCGAGCGGCCGTCGACTTCCGAGCCGGCGACCTGCTCCGGGCTCATGTAGCTGTACTTGCCTTTGAGGGCCCCGGTCCGCGTGTGCTGCGCGCGTCCGGCGGCCTTGGCGACGCCGAAGTCGATGATCTTCACCCCGCCTTCGAACGTCACGAGGATGTTCTGGGGCGAAATGTCCCGGTGGACGATGTTGTACGGCTCGCCCTTCGAGTCCCGCAGCGAGTGGGCGAAGTCGAGCCCCGCCGCCGCATCGGAGATCACCCGGCAGATCAACGGGACGCGCAGGGGCGTGCCCTTCTGCTCGCACGCCTTCCAGAGCCTGCGCAGGTCCTCGCCGCGCAGGTACTCCATGCTCATGTAGTAGACGCCGCCGACCTGGTCGAACTCGAAGACCTGGCAGATGTTCGGGTGGATGAGCTGGGCGGTGACCCGCGCTTCATCCTTGAACATGGTGATGAATTCCTCGTCCTCGCAGAGGTGCGCCAAGAGCGTCTTGATCACGAGGAGCTTGGAAAATCCGTCGATGCCGCGCTGTCTTGCGAGATAGACCTCACCCATGCCGCCGCCGGCGAGTCGCTTGAGAAGCTCGTACCGTCCGAAGGTGGGGATCATGCGGCACGTGTCGGGGACATGACTTCAGCCGTGTCCCCCTTTCTTGATCAACGCTAGCACACGCGGTCGGCTTGCAAGAACGAGTTCGGGTAGACTGGCGCGGATGGCTACTCCCGGGGACAGACTGGCGAGCGCACATCCAACTACATCGATCGGCGAGGCAGCCGCGAAGCGTCATTGGGTCGATCACGCCGCCCGGACGACGGCGGTCCTGGCGGTGCTGGCGGCGGTTTCGTCGGGGCAGTACGCGAACCAGTTTTCCCGCACCATCCTCGCCCAGGCGGAGGCGAGCGATCAGTGGAGCTACTTCCAGGCCAAGTCGATCAAGCGGCACCTGGTGCAGGGACAGGTCGAGCTGCTCAGGGCGCTCGCCACCACCGCGCCGGAGGCGGCGACCGCGCTCGACAAGCTGCAGGCCGACGACGTCGCGGCGGTCAGGAAGTACGAGCAGGAGCTCGCGGAAGCGAAGGCGCAGGCCGAGGCGACCGAGAAGGCGAAGCGGCTGCACGAGCGGCAGGGCAACTGGTTCCAGGGCGCGTTCATCATCCTGCAGGCCGGGGTCGTGCTTTGCACGGTGGCGGCGAGCGCGAAGCGCAAGGAGCTGTGGATGCTCGCGATCGCGCTCGGCATCGCCGGCTTGGCAGTCGTGGGGTACGGGTTCCTGATCGGCCTGCACCCCGCGGGGTAGACCCGGCTAGGGAACCGAAGGAACGGAACGGAACGTTCAGGGTCCAGGGGTTTGGGCGATGGGGTAGGGGTGATGGGTTTTGCCGATCACCCGTAACCCATCACCCAAGACCCATCACGCAAAACCGTTAACGTTCCGTTCCGTTCCTTAGGTTCCCTTAGCCACACAATTCGTCCCGCAGCCATGCATGCAGCGCCGCATACGCGCGCGCTACGTTCTCGCTCCGTTCCAGCGCCTCGCCGGTATGGACCCACGCCCCCGGCTTGTACGTCTTGGCCACCGTCAGGCCCTTGTACTTCGAGAGCTCCGCGAGCGGCCCTTCGGGGTTGAACCCCCGCGGCGGCCGCTGCAGCTTTTCCCCCGCTTCGACCTTGAGACCGGCTTTCCGCGCCGAGGCCAGCGCCCTCGTCAGCCGCTCGACGCTTTTTTCCGAGTGGAGCAGCTTGCGGTACCGGTCGAGCCGCGCGTCCTCGAACATGTAGATCCCGCCCCCGAAGATGATCTGCTCGGGAGAAACGTGCAGGTAGATGCCGGGCGCGTCGTGCTTTTCGCCGCCCTCCCAGAGCAGCGCCGCGACGTGCGTCTTGTATGGGCTCTTGTCGCGCGAGAAGCGCGTGTCGCGGTTCAGCCGGTAGACGCTCCCGCCGATCCGCGGCTGGAAGACGAGCGCCGGCATCGTCTCCCGCAGCCGCTCGGCGAGCTCGCCGCACCAGGCCATCATCGCCGGCACGATGCCCTCGTCCCACGCCGCGCGGTGCTGCTCGAACCAGTCGCGGTCGTTGTGCGCCGCGAGATCGCGCAGGAACGCGAGGCCCTGTTCGGGGAAACCGTCGAACGCCATCAGCGCGGGCAGTTCCGGAGCTGGTTGAAGTAGTCCTCTTCGCTGCGCGGCTCTTTCGGCTCCCTGATCGTGATCCCGCGGAGGACGCCCTCCTTGTCGATCACGAACGTGCCCCGCTTCGCGTACCCGGTCTCGCCCATGAACACCCCGTACTTCTGCGAGACGTTGCCCTTGGGGTGGAAATCGGAGAGCAGCGTCGCGGACAGTGCCTCGTCGCGCTTGAAGGCCTTGAGGCTCCACTTGTTGTCGACCGAGACGCCGATCACGGCCGCGTTTTCGCGCTCGTACTCCCTGTCGTGCGAGGCGATCTGCTTCAGCTCCTGGGTGCAGATCGGCGAAAACGCAGCCGGAAAGAAGACCAGCACGACGTTGCGCCCGCGAAAGCTCGACAGGCGCGTGGGCTTGCCGTTTTCATCGAGCAGCTCGAAGTCCGGGGCGACGTCGCCGACCTGCAACATGGTGTGCCCTCCGCGGGCCTGCGTTTCGCAGGCTTTTCGAGCGGACGCAAGTGCTTCGGCCGGGGGAGCAGGCGACAGGTGCAATCCGGCGGTCGTGGCCCCAACGTCCTGTACGTACATCGCAGGAGGCATCATGAAGAGGACCTGGCTGGTTGCCGCGGTGGCGGCGTTCGGGTGCGCGACGGTCAAGGAGAACCCACGGACGGCCGCCGGCGCCGGTGGCGGTGCCGCGACCGGCGCTGTCGTCGGCGGCGTGCTCGGCGGCGGCAAGGGCGCCGCGGTCGGCGGCGTGATCGGCGGCGCGGTCGGCGGAGTGGCCGGCCACATCCTCGACAAGCAGGCGGCCGAGCTGAAGCAGAAGGACATCAACGCGTCGCGGACGGCGAACGGCATTCTCGTCAAGCTCAAGGAAGACCTGCTCTTCGACGTCGGCAGCGACTCGCTCAAGCCGCAGGCGCTCGACGAGCTGAACTCGCTCGGCGACGTACTGGCGAAGTATCCGCAGGATCGGATCCAGATCCTCGGCTTCACCGACTCGACCGGCTCCGAGGAGTTCAACGACGAGCTGTCGAAGAAGCGCGCCGAGGCGGTGCGCAAGGTCCTGGTCTCGCGCGGTCTCGGCGAGCAGCAGGCGGTGGCGATCGGGATGGGCGAGCAGAACCCGATTGCGCCCAACGATACGGCCGCCGGACGATCGAAGAACCGCCGCGTCGAGCTGCACATCGCGGTCGCGAAGTAAGAGCGTCCGCGTAGCCGGTTCGGGTTGTGGTTGTGGTTGTAGTTCGGGTTCATGGGTGCGTATCGGGTTCGCGAACTGGAACCCACCCGTGAACTCGAACCACGACTACAACCCCAAGCAGACACTGGGTACACGAACGTCTTTTGTATTTTACGTGCGGGTCTTTTGATCACTTGCACCTGAACAGATGTTTAGCTAGATCGTGGCCATGGCGTTCGCGGCCCGGATCGAGCTTCTCGACCAGCTCTTGCGCGACGGACAGCTGCGTCGCGCGCCGGCGATTTCACTCCGGGCGCCGCGGCCCCTGTCGACCGGGATCGCGGCGCTCGACGCGGCACTCGGCGGGGGCCTCGCGCGCGGGCAGATCCACGAAGTGATCGGTCCGCCGGGCGCCGGCGGCACCGCCCTCTTGCGCGCGGCGCTCGCCGCGGCGACTTCCGCGGGCGAGCTGTGCGCGTTGATCGATCCGGGTAGCTCGTTCGATCCGGGCCGCGGCATCGATCTCGCGCGGCTTCTCTGGGTCCGCCCGCGCGATCCCGTGCAGGCGCTGCGCGCGGCGGAGATCGCGCTCGAGGCACGCTTCGCGCTGGTCGCGCTCGACCTGGGCGACGTCTGCGTGCTGCCGCCGCCGAAGCGGCCGAAAGGCGTGATCGAGGTCGTTCGATTCGAGAAAAAGCTGACGTCGGCGGGCGCGTCCCCGTGGGCGCGGCTCGCGCGCCGGGCCGAAAAGCACGACGGAGCGCTGTTGTTGCTCACTCGCGCGCCGCAGGCCGGGACGTTCGCGTCGGCCACCATCGAGCTCGAACGAATCCGCGCGCAATGGGAAGGGCGCCACGGCGCGCCGGGACGTTTTTTGCGCGGCGCCGTCGCGGTCGGGGCGGTCGCGCGGCACAAGCGGATGCCGCCGTCGTCCCCGCTGCCGCTCGCGCTGCCGCTCGTTCCCCGGTGATGTCGGATGATCGCGTGTCTTTCCATACCCGACTTGTCGCTCGTCGCGGCGCTGCGGGCCGAGCCGCAGCTCGCGGTCGAGCCGATGGCGGTGGTGCAGGCCGGCGGAGGGGCCGGCTTTGCCGGCGACGGGCGGAGCCCGAACGGCGGAGCATCGATCGATCCGGGCGCGCGCGCACACGTCCTCGGCGTGACGCCGGCCGCTCTCGGCGTCGTACCGGGCCAGACGCTGGCCGAAGCGCGCGCGATCTGTCCGCGATTGCAGACGCGTCCGGCGTCGGTCGAGCGCGAGCGGGCGGCGGCGCAGGCGGCCCGCGAGGCCGCGTCGTCGGTTTCACCCCGTGTCGAAGAGACCGGCCCGGGGCTTCTGTATCTCGATGTCGAAGGCCTCGAGTCGTTGATCGGCGATCCCCGCGCGGTCGCGCGCGAGTTGGTCGCGGCGGCCGAGAGGGTCGGCCTGCGCGCCGCGGCCGGCGTCGCGAGGAGCAAGTCGGTGGCGCGGCTCGCAGCGCGGGCGGCGGAGGCCGATCTCTCGCTCGAGCCGACCCGCTTCGGCGTCGGCGGCGGGGCGTTCAAGGTCGTGCCCGTTTCCGAAGAACGCGAGTTCCTCGCTGCGTTGCCGCTCGAAGCGGTCGAGCTGCCGGCCGAGCTCTACGACTCCCTGCGTCGGTTCGGGCTGCATTCGCTCGGCGACGTCGCGCGGCTGCCGGCGGGGCCCCTCGCTGCTCGGCTCGGCCCGGACGCTTCGACGCTGCTCCGCCTCGCGCACGGCGAGGACGCCTCGCCGCTGACGCCGCGCGCCGAGCCCGATCTCTTCGAGGAAGGCGAAGAGCTCGAATGGGACGCCGCTTCGGTCGAACCGCTGCTCTTCGTCTGGAAAGGGCTGCTCGACCGGCTGGCGCAGCGGCTCGCGGCGCGCGGGTTGATGGCGCGCGAGATGTTCCTGTCGCTGCGGCTCGCCGACGGGTCGTGGGACGAGCGCGCCCTCGATCTCGCCGCGCCCACCCGCGAGGGGCCCGCGCTCTTGCAGCTGCTCAAGCTTTCGGTCGAAGCACGGCCGCCGCCGTCGGGAGTGCGCGCGGTGCGGCTGTCGGCTGCGCCGACGCGCGAAGTGCTCGAGCAGATGGCGCTCTTCGGACCGCGCGGCGCGAGCCCGACGCAGCTCGCGGCGGCGGTCGCGCGGCTGTCGGCGCTGGTCGGGCCCGATCGGGTGGGGCGCCCCGTGCCGGCCGATCGGTGGGAACCATTCGCCGTCAGGACCGGCAAGTTCGCGCCGCCGCCTCCGCCGCAAGTCGTTTTTCCGGCCCCGTCCGAGCTGTCGCTCGCGGCGCGTGCGCTGCGGCCGCCGCGGACCGCGGACGTGCGGTGCGACGACCACGGCTCGCCGCTGCTCGTCATCGGCGAGGGCGCCCTCGGCGGCCGCGTGGTGGCAAGCGCCGGCCCATGGCGCACCATCGCGGAATGGTGGACCGACTCCCCCGTCGCCCTCGACTCGTATGACCTCGAGCTCGCCGGCGGCCTTCTGATTCGAGCGTCGAAAGAACTCGCGACCGAGGCTTGGCGTATCGAGGCCGTCTATGACTGAAAAAACAAAAGCTTACCACGGAGACACGGAGAGCACGGAGGTTGGGATTTACAAAACCCCAAAAAACTCCGTGTCCTCCGTGCCTCCGTGGTGTGTTTTTGCTTTTGATTGTGAGGCGGCGCCGTGAAGCGGCCGTCGCGGGAAGAGCGGCTCAAGCTCGCGAAACGCGAGATCCACGACTGCCCGATCGAGGCCGCCATCGAGGCGCGGCGGTCGCCCGAGGTCGAGCTGTCCCCGTTTCCCGAGGACGACCTGGTCGAGACGCCGGCGCCGCGGCCGTCGTTGGTGCCGTTCGGGGTCGGCGGGATGCACGAGTCGGGGCTGCGCGATCTGCGCACTCCGTCCGCGAAAGAAAAAATCTCCGACACGTATATAAGGGGCTCCCGTGCCCCACCCGTGATCAGCATATCACGCGGGTCTGACATCTCCTGTGATTACACGGAGTTACACACCCGCTCCGCGTTTTCCTTCCTGCGCGCCACGGCCCTCCCCGAAGACCTCGCCGCCGCCGCTGCCGCGACCGGCCACTCGACGTTCGGCATCGCCGACGTCGGCGGCCTCTACGGCGCCCCGCGCTTCCACACCGCCGCCCGCCGCGAAGGGGTCCGCCCGCTCGTCGGCGCCGAGATCGACGTCGAAGGCGGCGGCCGCGTCGCGCTCCTCTGCGAAGACCGCCGCGGATACAAGAACCTCTGCCGCCTCCTCACGCTCGGCCACGGGAAAACCGCCGCGAAAGAAGAATGCCGGGTCGCTCCCGAAGACCTCGCCGAATACCGTCACGGCCTGGTCGCGCTCAGCGAAGGCACGCCCCAGCAGCTGGTGCTGCTCGCGCAGCACCTCGGCACCGACCGCCTCTACGCGGAAATCCAGCGCCACCTCGATCCCGAAGAAGAGCGCGAAAACCGCCGCCGCATCGACGCCGCCCGCGCGCGCGGACTGAAAACGGTCGCCGGCGGCGGCATCCGCCACACCGGTCCGAAGGGAAAACCGCTCTTCGACGCGCTCACCTGCATCCGCAAGAAGACCACGCTCGACGCTGCCGGCCGCCTCCTCTCGCGCAACGCCGAGCGCCACGTCCGGCCACCGAAGGCGATCGCAGCCCTCTTCAGCGACATCCGCGAAGCCGTCAAAAACACGAAAGAAATCGCCGAGCGCTGCGCCTTCACCCTCGACGACCTCGGCTACGAGCTGCCCGAGCCGCAGTTCCTCCACGCCGAATCGCTCGACCGCGAGCTGTGGCACCGGACGATGATCGGCGCCCGCGAACGCTACGGCGGCCCTTCCAGCCCGCGCTGGCCGAAGGCCCTGAAGCAGCTCGAGCGAGAGCTCGCGTTGATCGAGAAGCTCGGCCTCGCGGGGTACTTCCTCATCGTCCACGACATCGTGCTCTTCTGCGAGGAGAACAAAATCCTCGCCCAGGGCCGCGGCTCGGCGGCGAACAGCGCGGTCTGCTACGCGCTGCGCATCACCGCGGTCGATCCGGTCGGAATGAGCCTGCTCTTCGAGCGCTTTCTCTCCGAGGAGCGCACCGACTCGACCGGCCACAAGGCCTGGCCGGACATCGACCTCGACCTGCCGAGCGGAGACCAGCGAGAAAAAGTGATCCAGCACGTCTACCAGCGCTACGGCGCGGCCGGCGCGGCGATGACGGCGAACGTGATCACCTACCGCGCGCGATCGGCCTCGCGCGAGATCGGAAAAGTCCTCGGCCTGCCGCAGGAGGAGCTCGACCGGATCGCGAAGCTGTTGCCCCAGTTCGAATTCACCAGCGATCTCGACTCGTTGACCAACCGCGCGCGGGAGGCCGGCCTGGGGGTGCAGGACCGCCGCGTCGGGCTCTATCTCGAGCTCTGCCGGCAGATCGCGGGCCTGCCCCGCCATCTCGGCCAGCATTCGGGGGGCATGATCATCGCCCGCGGGCGGCTCGACGAGATCGTGCCGATCGAGCCGGCCTCGATGCCCGGCCGCGCGGTCGTGCAGTGGGACAAGGACGACTGCGCGGATCTGGGGATCATCAAGATCGACCTGCTCGGCCTCGGGATGATGGCGGTGCTCGAGCAGGCGATCCCTCTCGTCAGGGCGCACGAGGGCATGTCGCTCGATCTCGCCCAGCTGCCGCCCGGCGACCCGGGCGTGTACCGATTGCTCCAGGAGGCGGACACCGTCGGCGTCTTCCAGGTCGAGTCGCGCGCGCAGATGGCGACGCTGCCGCGGATGCACCCGGACCACTTCTACGACATCGTGGTCGAGGTCGCGATCATCCGGCCGGGGCCGATCGTCGGGCAGATGGTGAACCCGTATCTCGAGCGGCGCGCGGGACGGCAGAAGGTGACGTACGCGCATCCGTCGCTCGAGCCGGTGCTGAAGCGGACGCTGGGGGTGCCGCTGTTCCAGGAACAGTTGATGCGGATCGCGATGGCGGCGGCGAATTTCACCGGCGGTGAAGCCGACGAGCTGCGCCGCGCGATGGGCAACAAGCGCAGCATGGAGCGGATGAAGCGGATCGAGGATCGGCTGCGCGCGGGGATGACGGCAAACGGCATCGCTTCGAAAGCGCAGGACGAGATCGTGCAGCAGATCACGTCGTTCGCGCTGTACGGTTTTCCCGAGAGCCACGCGGCGTCGTTCGCTTTATTGGTCTACGCCAGCGCTTTTTTGAAAGTGCACCACCCGCACGCCTTCTACGCGGCGATGCTGAACTGCTGGCCGATGGGCTTCTACAGCCCGGCGACGCTGGTGAAGGACGCGCAGCGGCGGGGCGTGCGGGTGAAGGCGATCGACGTCGCGCGGAGCGACTGGCTGTGCACGCTGGAGCGGCCCGGGCCGGAGGAGGAGCTGTGGCTGCGGCTCGGCCTGCGATATGCGCGCGGCCTGCGCGAAGTCGTCGGGCGGCGGATCGTGGAAGAGCGCGTGCGGCAGCCGTTCGCCTCGATCGCCGACCTGGCCGCCCGCGTTTCGCTGCGGCGCGACGAGCTGACCCGGTTGGCGGAGATCGGCGCGCTGGCGTCGATCCCGGCGCGGCCGGGCAGCCCGCCGCCGACGCGCCGGGCGGCGCTCTGGCAGGCCGAGGCCGCCTCGCGGCGCGGCGCCGGCCTCTTCGCCCGCGTCGAGCCGCGGGAAGACGCGTCCTCCCCGGACGGCGCAGATCCGTTTCCACCGATGGTCATACTGCCCGAACCACCGCCCGCGGCCGCCGAGCCGTTGGCCCACGTGAACGCGCATCCGCGGGTGCACGCGGTCACCGCGATGCGCGCGTTCGGGGAAGACGTCCGTGGTGAACGGCGTTCACCGGCCGTCTCCGAACGAGTGAACGAGGTTCACCAGCGCGCCGGCAGCCCGCTGCCGGAGATGGACCTGCGCGAGCGCATCGCCGCCGACCTGCGCGGCACCGGCATGACCGTCGGCCCCCACCCGGTCGCCCTCGAGCGCGCGCGCCTGAAGGCGATGAACGTCCACGCCGCCGGCGAGCTGCGTCACCTCCGCCGCGGCAGCCGCGTCCGGACCGGCGGCCTGTGCATCGTCCGCCAGCGCCCCGGCACCGCCAAAGGGTTCGTCTTCCTCAGCCTCGAGGACGAGACCGGCATCTCCAACATCGTCATCGACCCGCCGACCTTCGAGAAGAACCGGCGGCCGATCCTCGCCAGCTCGCTCTTGATCGTCGAGGGCCGGCTCGAGAAGTACGACGGGGTCGTCAGCGTGAAAGGGGACCGGTTCTGGGGACTGCACGAGGCGCTGGCGGCGCACGTGCAGTCGAGGGACTTTCACTGAAAGCGGCTACGTCGGCCCCGACGGGATGCTCAGGCTCTTCAACCGCTCGTACACCTTGAGCACCTGCGGCGCATACCCGTTCTTCGGGTTCTTCCCCCGCATCAGCGCCATGTCGACCGGCCCCGGCCCGCGGTTGTACGCGGTCAGCGCCATCTCGATGTCCTTGTACATCTCCATGTAGAACCCGAGCACCTGCATGCCGTACTTGATCGAGACCTCGGGGTCCTTGAGCGACCCCTGGATGCCGAGCACTTTCTCCCACTGCGGCATCACCTGCATCAGCCCGACCGCACCGACCGGCGAGATCGCGTCCGGATTGAACCGCGACTCCTCGGCGATGATCGCCAGCACCAGGTCGGGATCGCGCTTGTAGAGCGCGCCGTACTTGTGCGCGTGCCGCGCGATGTTCCGCGCCAGCGTCAGATCGATGTCGGGTTTCAAGACCAGAATCTTGAGGAAGATCACCTGCTCCGCCGAGCTCGAAGCGACGTACTGGCGCAGCTCGGTGCCGTCGGCCCGGATCGCGACAGCGTTCTCCGCCAGCTCGCCGACGCGCGTCGACACGTCGGTCGTCTGGCGCGCGATCACGGTCGCGCTGCCGGAGAGCGAATCGAGCCGCGTCTTGAGGAACCAGATGGCCCCGATACCGCCGAGGATGGCGAACACGTGCAGCCCCACGAACGCGGCGATCCACGGCTGCAGCATCGCCTGCGCCTGCGTCTTCTCCCACGGCAACGCCAGCGCGCGCGCGATCGAGATCGGGGGCGCGGTTTCTTCAGCCGGCGACATGGACGTGCCTCCTGGGCGAGAGCCGAGCAGCCGGCGAAGCGTAGGGACGATGCATGTAAGGTCGCTAGGGCCGCGGGTCGGTTTCGCTCCGACTTCTCAGGACTTCACCCGCCTTGCGGGCACACGCCCCGTGACCTAAGGTCGCGATGACTTTTCCATCGGAGGGGAACCATGCGCGCACTGCTCGCCGCCGTCCTCGTCTCGATTCCCGCCTTCGCCGAAGAGCCCGCCGCCGCTCCCGCTGCGCAGCCGGCTCCGGCAACCAAGGAAGCCGCACCCGCCGCGGCCGCGCCGGCCGCGAAAGAAGCGACGCCGGCGCCGCCGGGCGAGAGCCGGCCATACGTCGAGGCCGCGCTCACCTTCCTCAAGTCGTTCACCCACACCAACCGCTCCGGCCCGGCCGCCGTCGAAGCCTGGGACGCACTGCGCGCCGCTTCCGCCGAGAGCGTGACCATCAAGGTCGGCGGCAAGGACGTGACGCTCGACGCGAAAGCCGGCAAGACCGACGCCCAATTGGTGCGGTTCGCCAGGCTCG
>JAIVGS010000326.1 GCA_020201435.1 Myxococcales bacterium | reverse complement strand
GCCGGGGCGGTGACGGGCGACTGGGCGGTGGCGATGCGGGCGCTGGCGCGCGTCGGAGTCGACGCGAGCCTGGTTCTGGTCGCGTCGGCCGTGGTGTTCTGGGCCAAGCAGCGTACCGTGCACCACCGACGACCGCTCGATTAGCGGGGTTACATTAGGCACTTCCATGGACCCGCTCGCGATCCTTGGCAGGGCGCTGCGCGACGAGGGGTATTCGTTCGTCACGCCGACGCCGGCGACGCACCGTCGCGTGTTGGCGCGAAACGCCGAAGCGCGCGGAGTGCGGGACGTTTTTGGCTGGAGCAAACCGTTCAAGCCGGGGCTTCTGCCGCGCCGGATCGAGGCCCTGCTCGACGCCGCGAAAGCGGTCCGGCGCGAGGGCCCGCTGCTGCGCAGCACTGTCCGGTTTTCCTCTTTGGGTCCGCTGCTTTGCGCGCATTCGGCGTATCCGACGGAGGAGCCGGACGCGGTCTTCTTCGGCCCCGATACCTACCGGTTTGCGGCGCTGCTCGAGGCGCGGGTCCAGCGGGCAGGAAACGTGGCGGACGTCGGGTGCGGTTCGGGCGCAGGCGGCCTTCTCCTCGCGCCGCGCGCGCTCTCGGTGCAGCTCCTCGACATCAATCCGGTAGCGGTCCGATTCGCCCGTGCGAACGCCGAGCTCAACGGGCTCCCCGCGCGGGCGGCGGAGAGCGACGTGCTCTCCGGCGCGGAAGGGATGCTCGATCTGATCGTCGCCAATCCGCCGTATCTGGTCGATCCGCTCGAGCGCGTCTACCGCGACGGCGGCGGCAACCTCGGGACCGCCCTCTCGGTGCGGATCGCGGCGGAGTCGCTCAACCGCCTGCCGCCCGGCGGACGGCTGCTGCTCTACACCGCCACACCGGTGATCGACGGGCAGCACGTGATCCGACCGGCGCTGGAGCGGCTCTTGACGCATACCCGCTGGGACTATCGCGAGCTCGATCCGGACGTCTTCGGCGAGGAGCTGGAGCGGTCCGAGTACGCCGGCGTCGATCGGATCGCGGTGATCGCGCTCGACGCAACGAGGCTCTGAACATGGACCAGGCACGGCTGCACCTCGAACTCTCGCTGTACGCGCAGCGGCGGCTGCGGCCGGCGCTGCCCGCCGCGCCGGCCCCGGACGAATCGCGATCGCGCGAGCTGGAGGCGGAATTCCTCGAGGCCGAGCGCGCGGCGGTGGCGGCGGATGCAGCGCAGGCGCCGGACGAGCCGGAGGCGTTCGTCGAGTGGTTCGAGCAGTTGCGCGAGGCGGGGCCGGGGCAGGGCGATCCCCTTTTTCCCTGGCTGGCCGAGCGAGCGTCGCTCGCGCAGATGCGCTGGTTCCTCGCCCAGGAAGTGGCGGGCGAGGCGGGATTCGACGACCTCGTCGCGCTGACGCAGGTGCGGATGCCGGTGCAGGCCAAGCTCGAGCTGGCGCGCAACTACTGGGACGAGATGGGCCGCGGGCGCCAGGCGGGGATGCACGGGCCGCTCCTCTCGAATCTCGCCCGGGCGCTGTCGGCCGAGGCCGAGCTCGCGACCACGGTCTGGGAAGCGCTCGCGCTCGCGAATCTGCTGGTCGGGCTCGCGTTCGATCGGCGTTACGCGTACCACTCGGTCGGCGCGCTCGGCGCGATCGAGCTGACCGCGCCGACGCGGGTCGGGTACGTCGATCGCGGCCTTGCGCGGCTCGGCGTACCCAAGGCCGCGCGGCGCTACTTCACGCTCCACGCGATACTGGACGTCCAGCACAGCGCGGCGTGGAACCGCGAAGTGCTCGCGCCGCTCGTCGCGGAGGTGCCGCAGGCCGCCCGCGCTCTCGCCGAGGGCGCGTTGATGCGGCTGCGGGCAGGGGCGCGGTGCTTCGACCGGTATCGGCGCGAGCTGTGGCGATCAGAGCCAGCCGAGCTCGCGGAGTTTCGTTAACGGGATGTCGTTGCCGATGTCGATTCGGTAGCGCACGTTTGGAATGTGGACCTTGCGGGCGAGCGCGTAGGCGGCTTTCTGCGCGTCGGCGACGGATTCCCCGAGTCCGGTGACGACCAGCGCATAGCCGCTCGGGCCGGACGTGACGAGGCGTCCGTTCGACAGCTTCAGCTCGCCATAATGCAGATGAAATTCATCCACTTGGCGCAGGAACACCGGCTGGCCGGCAACGGGAACTTTGGCTTGGGCGTAGGGAAACGGCGGCACCGTGAGGACCACGCCGACCGAGAATCCGGGGTGCACCCGGAAGCTGCGAGCGCTGTCGCGATGGGCCATCTTTTGCAAAATCGTGTCCCACTGATCGATGTGCAAAGATTGCAAAATCGCAAAACCGGGATAGCCGAACCGGCAGGTGAACTCGAGCGGCCAGACGCCGTCCTCGTTCACCATCGTGTTCAGGTTGATGTAGCCGCAGTAGCCGCCCTCGCGCAGGAGCGGCGCGATCCGGCCCAGCGTCGCGTCGAAGAATCGTTGGTAGCCGGTGTACGTCACCAGCGTGCCCATCTCGCCGGTCAATTCGCCGAGGCCGCCGGTGAAGAACTTCTTGTGCTCCCAGTCGAGGCAGGCCGGTGCGAGGAACTGCTCGCCGTCGAAGTACGCGCCGGTGCCCATCTCGATGCCGCTCAGGTGCTCCATCAGGACGTACGACGGCTCTTTCTCCCCCTTCCAGTCCTCGCGTTGCAGCTCGAGGAAGGCGATGACGTCGGCGCCGTCGTCGAGCTCGCCGACGTAGTTGCGGGTCGAGGCATAGTTGCCGTTGAGCTTGAAGACGTACCGGCGGGGGTGTCTTCGGACCAGCGCGATGCCGTCGTCGAAGCCGCGCAGGTCGTGCACCGGGGCCGTCTTCAGGCCCGCCGAGCGCAGCACGTCCTGGCCGAAGGCGCGATCGTTCTCCAGTCGCTCGCCGAGCTTGCCACCGCCGATGACGCGGAAGCCGTCGCGGCGGAGCTGTTCCTGCTCTTCGCCGAGGTCGACCTGCTCGAAGACGACGAGGCCGTCGCGGCCGACCCAGTCGAGCTCCTGTCGCCAGTCGCTGGTGCGGGGGACGATCCCTTCCAGGACGCCGGCGCACTCGGGATCGCTGGCGAAGACGCGCACTTCGTGGCCGCCCTGGATCAGCCGGCGATAGAGGTCGCCGAGGTCGTTCGACTCCCCGATGCCCAGGACGCGCATGCCGCAACCGTAGTAGAAACCGGCCCATGGCAAAGACCCTGATCGACGGCGTGTCCGGTCTCAAATCCCTGGTCGGCAAGGAGCTGGGGACGACTCCGTGGAAGGAAATGACCTACGAGGCGATCCGGAAGTTTGCCGACGCGACCGGAGATCATCAATGGATCCACGTGGATAGGGAGCGGATCGCGCGGGAGTCGCCGTTCGGCAAGCCGATCGCGCACGGGTACTTCACGGTCTCCTTGATCGCGGGCCTTTTCTTCGAGCTGGTGGAGGTGAGAAACTTCGCGATGGTCATCAACTACGGCCTCAACAAGGTGCGGTTCCCGACGCCCCTGAAAGAAGGCCAGCGGTACCGGCTGAACGTGAAGCTGGGCGAGGTGAAAGAGATCGCGAACGGTGTCGAAGGCCTGATCGGCGCCGCGGTCGAGATCGAGGGGGAGACAAAGCCCGCTTGTGTCGCGGAGTTGGTCTTCCGGTTCTACGGGTCCTGAACCGAGCCCTTGCACGCCTACCCAAAAATAAAGTAAACTTCGCCCAAGGCGAAGTGCCTGTTCTGGCGCCGCCCGAGGGGACCTCAACAGGTGGCAGACCAGAAGGTCACGCTGACGCCGCATCCGCCGGACCCGGTGGTCTCCCGGCCGTTGAAAACCGGGGCGAATTTCGTCCTCGTCCTCCCCAAGAAGCGGTTCGTCTACCGCCACTGGGACAAGGAGAAGTACCTCCCCGAGGAGGAGGGCGAGATGATCCTCGAGGGCGAGGGCATCTCGTCGGACGAGAAGTACGAATTCATTCTGGAAAAAGCCGACAGCCCGGACGGTCCGTGGAGCGAGGTCACGACCGTCAAGGCGGCCGTCGACGGCGACAAGGCGACCGCGAAGTACAAGTTTCCCAAGCCGCCGAAGAAGGGCCACCTGACAAAGGTCGAGTGGAAACGGAAGACGGCGAAGCCGGGCGAGCAGCTCGGAATGCACGTCGAGGCCACCGATTACGAGGGCGGGTTCCTCTCGATCCATGTCGAAAAGCGCAATGAAAACGGGGAGTGGGACGTTTACGCGCGCTGGTCGGGGGAGATCGAGCAGGGCAAGTTCGACACCGTCTTCGTGATCCCCAAGGGGCCGGTGAAGCCCGAGCAGTGGAAGGCGGGGAAGATCGTCGAGCTGTCGTTCGACGGCGAGCCGGCGGAGAACGAGACCGCGTGGATGGTGGCGAAGACCGAGGGGTTCGACGGGTCCTCGCTGCAGTTCGTGCTCGAGCGGACCGACGAGAACGGCAACTGGGCCGAGCTGGGGACGGCGGTTTCGACGGTGAAGGACGGCCAGGCCAAGAACTCACTCGCGGTGCCGCCGTTCGTGAAGATCGCCAAGCCGGGCGAGGCGGGGCCGGAAGGGCACGTCGCGATCAAGTTTGGCAAGAACGTCTTCCACAAGGGCGAGGAGCTCGTCGTCTGGGTGGACCCCAAGTGGCTGTCGGGCAAGGGGTTCGAGGTGACGATGGAGCGCCGGGTGATGACCGACGGGACGGCGTGGGAAGAGGTGGCGGTGGTCGACGCCGAGCCCGAGGAAGCGAAAGGGCCGGAATCTTCGGACCATGCCGACGATCAGCCGGCCGATGGCCACGACGCGCCCGACGGACACGAGGGGGGCGGTCCGCACGGGGAGACGGACGGCACGGTTTCGCAGGAGAACGATACGCCGGGACCGGGCGGGCCGACCGACGCAAAGACGGACGGGAGCAAGACGGACGGGAGCAAGACGGACGGGAGCAAGACGGACGGCAACAAGACGGACGGGAGCAAGACGGACG
>JAIVGS010000325.1 GCA_020201435.1 Myxococcales bacterium | reverse complement strand
CGGATGGGACGTCGTCGAGTGGTGCCTCGCCGAAGGCGGTGCACCGGTCGCGCACGCGTTGCGCGGAGCGTTGCAGACGATCCCCGGGCGCGTGCCCTCTGACGTCGGCGAGCCTGGATGGGAGCGCTACGGCCTGCACGGCGCCGCGCTCGAGGCCGAGGAATACGCCAACGCGCGCGCCGACGTGTCGCGCAAGGTTGAGGCGCTCGCCTAGGGCGCGACCCAGACGCGGTTGCGGCCGGTGTTCTTCGCCTCGTACAGGGCGCCGTCGGCTCGCTGCAGGAACGCCTGCGTCGTCTCGTCCGGCTTGAGCGCCGCCAGGCCGATGCTGACCGAGCAGTTGAGCGAGAGCGGCTCGCCGTTCAGCGCCGGCACTTCGAATCGGTGTCGGGCGACGAACTCCCGCAGGCGCTGCGCGATGACGGTGGCTTCCTCGAGCGTCGCGTCGACCAGCAGGAACGCGAACTCCTCGCCGCCGTAGCGCGCGACCACGTCGCTCGATCGCACCGAGGCGGTGATCAGCGACGCCATGTGCGAGAGCACCGCGTCGCCCGCCGGGTGGCCGTACCCGTCGTTGATCCGCTTGAAGTGATCGACGTCGAGCATGCCGATCACCGTGCCGGTGCGGTACCGGCGCGCGCGGCCGAGCTCGACCTCGAGGCGGCCCTTGAAATACTTCTGGTTGTAGCAACGGGTGAGGCCGTCGCGGATGGCGAGCTCGCGGAGCTCGGAAAGCCGTTGCAGGTGCGAGCGGACGCGCGCGACCAATTCTTGTGGCTCGAAGGGCTTGGCGACGTAGTCGTTCCCCCCGACCTGGAGGCCGCGCACGCGCTGCTCGACGTCGCCCCTGCGGGTGACGAAGATGATCGGCATCAGCTGGAGTCCCGGATGCGCGCGGACGCGCTGGCAGAGGCGGAAGCCGTCGACCTTCGGCATCAGCACGTCGAGGATGACCAGATCGGGGTTTTCCGCGACGATGGTGTTGAAGGCCTTGTCGGGCTCGCAGCAGAAGCTGGATTCGAATCCCGCCGCGCGGAGCACGCCGTCGACGAGGCGCGCGCTGAACGGATCGTCGTCGACGACCAGCACCCGCGCGGCGCCGCCGGAGACGGCGAGCGGCATGTCCGGTTGCGCCCGCGGCGCTTCCGTCGAGGGGCGCGAGCTCCCCTCCAGCACCGAAGCCACGCCGGCGAGGCCGTCGGAAAAGACCTGCAGCGCCCGCCACTGGACCTCGCCATCCTGCTCGAGCAGGCCGTCGGCAGTCGTCTCGCAGGCGGCAGCGAGCCGGCCGAGCAGGACGAGATCCACGTTCGCCGCGGTGCCCGCCAGCTTGTGGAAGAATTCGCGCAGCGCCTGAAGGGCGGCGCGATCCTTCCCGTCTCGCGACAGGGTCTCGTGCGCAGCCTTGGCGGCCGCGTATCCGCTCCCGAGCTCGCGCATGAAGATGAGCTTGAGCTCGAATGCCTGGTCGCCCGCCGCGTCGAGAGACATCCTTTTGGAGTATAGCTGCCCGGATGATCGAGGTCTCGCACCTGAAGAAGTGGTACCGCGTGCATCGCAGACAGCCGGGGCTCGCCGCCGCCCTGCGCTCGCTCGTCCGCCGGCCGTACGAAGACGTGAAGGCGGTCGAGGACGTCAGCTTTTCGATCGCCGCGGGCGAGCGGGTCGGCTTCCTCGGACCGAACGGCGCGGGCAAGACGACGACGCTGAAAGTCCTCGCCGGGCTGCTATTTCCGACCGAGGGTCAGGTGGGCGTCGCCGGATTCCGGCCCCAGGATCGCGCGCACGGTTTCCTCCAGCAGATCACGCTGGTGATGGGGCAGAAGCAGCAGCTCCTCTGGGACCTGCCGCCCTCGGAGACGTTCCTGCTCAATCGCGCGATCTACGACATTCCGCGCGCGCAGTACGACGCCACCGTCGCCGAGCTCACCGAGCTCCTCGACCTCGGCCCCCTGCTCGGCAAGCCGGCGAGGCAGCTCTCGCTCGGCGAGCGCATGAAGTGCGAGCTCGCGGTGGCGCTGCTCCATCGGCCGAAGGTGCTGTTTCTCGACGAGCCGACCATCGGGCTCGACGTCTCGATGCAGGCCACCGTGCGCGGCTTCGTGCGCGCGTACAACGAGCGGTTCGGCGCGACGGTTCTGCTCACCTCGCACTACATGGAGGACGTCGCCGCGCTCTGTCCGCGGGTGATGGTGATCGACAAGGGCCGGCTGATCTATGACGGCGCATTGCCGGAGCTGATCCGCCGCGTGCGGCCGGACAAGCGCGTGATCCTGCGGTTTTCGAAGACGGTCGAGCGGCGCGATCTGGAGGCGCTCGGCACCGTCGTCGAGCACGGCGACGCCGAGGCGATCGTCCAGGTCTCGCAGGACGGGCTGCAGGCCGCGGTCGCGCGCGCTCTGGCCTCGCTGCCGCTGCGCGATCTCACCGTCGAGGATCCGCCGCTCGAGGAAGTGATGCGCGACCTCTTCGCCCAGGGGCGTGCGGCATGAGCGTGCGGGCGGCGCTGCGCGCGTATCCGCAATTTCTCAAGACCGGCTTCGCGTCGGCGGTCGCGTACCGCGCGGAATTCCTGATCTGGATGTTCTCGACCAACATGCCGCTGGTCATGCTCGCGATCTGGGCGGCTGCGGCGCGCTCGGGTCCGGTCGGCGGGTATTCGCAGAGGGGGTTCGCCGCGTACTACCTCTGCGCGCTGCTGGTGCGGCTGATGACCGGCGCGTGGATCGTCTGGGAATTGACGATGGAGATCCGCCAGGGCGTCTTTTCCCTTCGGCTGCTGCGGCCGATCCATCCGCTCTGGCAGTGGTCGGCGGAGAACCTGGCGGCGATCCCGATGCGGGGGATCGTCGCGTTTCCGGTGGTGATCATCCTCTTGTGGCTCGCGCGAGGCGAGCTGTCGCACGACTGGTTCTTCTGGCTCTTGCTCGCTCCGGCGCTGCTCGGGGCGTGGCTGCTGTACTTCCTCGTGCAGGCGATCATCGGGACGCTCGCGCTCCGCTTCGAGAGCGCGTCATCGCTGTTCGAGGCCTGGCTCGGATTTTCCAACATCCTCTCCGGCTATCTGGTGCCGCTCGACCTCTTTCCAAGCGCGGTGCGCGTCCTGGCCGTCGCTCTGCCGTTCCGGTTTCAACTCTCGTATCCGGTCGAGCTGATGCTCGGCCGCGGCACGCGCGTCGAGATGCTCGAGCTGCTCGCGGCGCAGTGGGCGTATGTGGCGTTTTTCTTCGTCGTGACGAGGGTCGCGTGGCGCTCGGGGATGCGCCATTACGCGGCGTACGGCGGATGAAGGCGCTCCGCGTGGTTTCCGCGATGATGCGCGCGTCGGTCGCCCTCGCGCTGCAGTATCGGCTCGAGTTCGTCGTCGAGGGTGCGCTCGCCGTCCTGTGGATGGCGGTGGCGCTGATCCCGTTGATGGTCGTGTTCGGCAATCGCGGCGCGGTCGCGGGCTGGACGTATCCCGAGATGCTGGTCGTGCTCGGGTGGTTCGTGGCGCTGAAGGGCGTTCTCGAAGGGACGCTGAGCCCGTCGTTGATGCAGGTCGTCGAGCACGTGCGCAAGGGGACGCTGGATTTCGTGCTGCTCAAGCCCGCGGACGCGCAGCTGCTCGTTTCGCTGTCGAAGATCGAGCCGTGGCGCGTGGTCGATCTCGCCGGCGCGGCGGCGATCTTCGTCTACGCGTTTCAGCACATCGGCCACGCGCCGTCGATTGCGCAGCTGTCCCTTGCGGCTGGGTTGCTCGTCGCTGCCGTGCTCGTGCTGTACTCGATCGCGATCCTCGTCGTCTCGATCGCCTTCGTCGCCGTGCGCGTCGACAACCTCTTGTACCTGTTTCAATCGGTCTTCGACGTGGCGCGCTGGCCGAACAGCGTCTTCCGCGGCCTGCTCGCGGTCGTCTTCACGTACGTCCTGCCGCTCGCGCTGATGACGACGTACCCGGCTCTCGCCCTGCTCGGCAAGCTCAACGCGCGAACGGCGGTGGCCGCCCTCCTCGGCTCGTTCCTGTTCGCGTCGGTCGCGCGCCTGATCTGGCTCTCGTCGATCCGCCGCTACACGTCGGCGAGCTCCTGATGACTCTCCGGGGCGCCGTCTATAATCGCGCCGAGTGAAAGAATCCCTTCCCATCGACGCCGTCGTCCCTGATCTGCTCGACAAGCTGCGCAGGGGGCCGGCAGTCGTCCTCGAAGCGCCGCCAGGAGCCGGCAAGACGACGCGCGTTCCTCCGGCGCTGCTCGACCACGTCGAGGGCGAGATCGTCGTCCTCGAGCCGAGGCGGATCGCGACGCGGGCGGCCGCGCGCCGCGTCGCGTACGAGCTCGGCGAGCGCGTCGGCGAAACCGTTGGCTACCAGGTCCGCTTCGAGGACATGCGCGGCAAGCGGCTGCAATACGTGACCGAAGGAATCCTCGCCCGGCGGCTGCTCGCCGATCCCGACCTGCGCGGGGTCGGCGCGGTCGTGCTCGACGAATTCCATGAGCGCCATCTCCCCGGTGACGTCGCGCTGGCGCTCGTGCAGCGGCTGCTGCCGCGCGTGAAGCTGGTCGTGATGTCGGCGACGCTCGATGCAGCGCAGATCGCGAAGCACCTGAACGCGCCGATCGTGCGGAGCGAAGGGCGGCGATTTCCGGTCGAGATCGAATATTTGGAGCGGCCGGGTCGCATCGCCGACCAAATGGCCGCCGCGGTGCGCAGGGTGACGGTGCCGGGGACCTCGGGCGACGTGCTCGTCTTCCTCCCCGGCGCCGCTGAAATCCGGCAGTCGATCGAAGCCTGCGACGCGCTCGGTCGCGACCTCCTGCTCCTGCCGCTCCACGGCGATCTTCCCGGCCAGGAACAGGATCGCGCGCTGTCGCCGGCGACACGACGCAAGGTCGTCTTCAGCACCAACGTCGCCGAGACGAGCGTGACGGTCCCGGGCGTGACGACGGTGATCGACTCGGGTCTGGCGCGGATCGCGACGCACTCGCCGTGGTCGGGGCTGCCGAATCTTTCGGTCGCGAAGATCAGTCGCGCTTCGG
>JAIVGS010000154.1 GCA_020201435.1 Myxococcales bacterium | reverse complement strand
GCACGGTGCTGCGCCGGCTCTCGCGCGGGCTGGTGGTGCCCAAAGGAAGCAAAAAGTAAACACCCCGCCCGCCGCGACTTGAGACGAGACGCGGGGTTCGGCACCGTGGCAGGGTGCGCACCAGTCACGGCGCGTTCGTCGAGAGCTGGCTGAAACGGCGCGTCCGGACCGCGTCGGCGCCCGCTCTCGCGACCGAGGCGCTGGCCGCCGTCTGGGGCCGGGCGCAGCGGTCGCTCTCGGAGCTCGCGCTGCAGGCGCTCGCGAGGTGTGCGCTGGAGGGCGCGATCAAGGACTTCCCCCTGCTCGCCGACGTCCGCGTGACGGCGCGCGGATTCGAGCTCGGCGCGGCCGCCGATGCTCCCGCCGAAGACCTTCTCGCCGCCCTCGGCGGACTGCTCGTCGAGCTCCTCGGGCTCGTCGAAAAGATCTCGGGCGAAATCCTCGCCCCGGCCCTCGAAGCCGAGCTGCTGCGCGTCGCCAATGGCCGCCGTACGCCGACGGGCCCGTTGAGGCCGATCGAGCCCGGATGACCGAGCAGAAGCGCCGGCAGCTCGAGCTGGGGTTCTCGGCCCAGGGCAGCGTGCGAACGGCGCAGCGAGCGGCCCACCGCGAGGCGCGCGAGAGCGCCGATCACCTCGATCTCGGCTACGCGCGGCTGCGGCAGCTTTACGAGCTTGGCAAGATCCTCGGGGCCGCTGAAGGAACCGTCTCCGGTCCCGACGCGCTCTGCTGCCTGGGCCAGACGGTGCCGCTCAGGGTGGCGATGCTGGTCGAGACGACCGGCGGGGCCGCGCACATCGTCGCCGTCCGTGCGGCCGGTGTCGACGACGGCGAAGTCGAAGCGGCCGCGGCCCACGCTCGCACCTGCGTGGCGCGGCTCGCGGGCGTCGCGTCGCTCGAGCAGGGCCGGCTGCGCGTCGAGGACGTGACGCTTCCGGTCGCGCCGAGGCCGGGTGCGGCGGGCCGCAGTCCGTTCGCGGCGGTTCCGCTGGTTCTCGAGCGCCGGACGGTGCGCGGCGCGCTCTACGTCCGCGGCGCGAAGGCGCTCGGCGAGGCCGACCTCGCGTTCCTCTCCGCCGCCGCCGACCAGATCTCGCTCGCCTGGGACCGCCACGCCGCCTGGCAGCGCGAGGTCCAGCTGCGCGAGCGGGCCGAGGCGCTCGACAAGGCGCAGAAGGAGCTGGTCGCGGTCGTCTCGCACGATCTGCGCAATCCGCTCGGCGCGGTGCTGCTCGGCATCTCGACGCTGCGCCGGTGGCCGCAGCTCGACGCCGGAAAGGTCCGCGAGAGCCTCGAGTCGATGCAGCGCGCCGCCGAGCGGGCCTCGAAGCTGGTGCACGACCTTCTCGACGTGGCGCGCCTCGACGCCGGCCGTCTGCAGCTCGATCTCGCCCATGAGGAGATGGCCGCGATGGTGCGGGAAGCAGCCGAGCTGATGCGGCCGCTGCTCGCCGATCGCGGCCTCGCCTGCGAGGCGCAGATCGAGGAAGGTCTGCCGCCGGTGCTCGCCGATCGCGAAAGGGTCCTGCAGGTGCTTTCGAATCTGATCGGGAACGCGCGCAAGTTCGCCCGCGACGGCTCGACGGTCTCGGTCGCCGCCTGGCAGCAGGAGGGGGAGGCGCGCTGCTGCGTGTCGGACGAAGGCGCAGGGATCGCCCCGCAAGACCTGCCCCACGTGTTCGACCGCTACTTCCAGGGCGAGCACGGCCCCACCGCGCACGGCGCCGGCCTCGGCCTCGCCATCGCGCGCGGCATCGTCGAGGCCCACGGCGGCCGGATCTGGGTCGAGAGCGACCAGGGCCGCGGCAGCCGCTTCTTCTTCACGCTGCCGCTCGCGCCTTGACGAACGCTCGACGTTCGCGGTACTCGCGCAGTCCCGAAAAAGGCACCGTAGCCAAGTTGGTAAGGCAAGGGACTGCAAATCCCTCATACCCCGGTTCGAATCCGGGCGGTGCCTCCACTCTTCCCACCGAAAAGGCTCGATTTTACAGGCGAGTGGACGGCCCCGGAGCGGGCCGACGGGCTGATCTGACGATCCCAAGGCCTGCTCCGGCCGCCCGAACCACTGCGCAAGCCGTCCCAACCTGCGCCGGGCGTCCGAACGACTGCGCTGGCGTCACTGGCGACGCATGGGCTTGATATCCTGCAGCGATGAAAGCAGCGCGGCTGAAAGGCTTGCTGATCGAGCTGCGCAAGCAGACGGTGGCGGAGAAGCCGGCCCGCATCGAGCCCAATCGGCGCGATGCGGCTGCGAGCGGCGTACCCGACGAGGACGAGCAGGCGCTTTCCGAGATGCTCCAGACCCTCGCCTCGCAGCGCAACAAGAAGCAGGCCGAGGTGCTGAAGCAGATCGATCGCGCCTTGCGGCGCCTGGAGAGCGACCCGGATCTGGCGGGCCTGTGCGAGGAGTGCGAGGAACCCATCCCCGACAAGCGCCTGGAAGTGATGCCTCATGCGACGATGTGCGCCGCGTGCCGGGGCAAACGGGATCCGAAGCGCCGGCAGACGCGGCGGGGCCTCATCGATTTCGACTGACCGGGATGCTCACCCGTGACCGAGGCTCATCGTGAATCTGCATCATGGGCTCGGGCTGCTCGCAGCGGCCGGGTTCGTCGCGGGAATGATGAACGCCGTCGCTGGAGGCGGCTCGTTCGTCACCTTCCCGGCGCTGGTCGCGGCCGGCCTGCCGTCCGTCGCGGCCAATGCCTCGAGTACGGTGGCCCTCTTCCCGGGTCAGCTCACGACAGCGTACGCGTACCGCGAGCAGCTCCGCGATTTCGACACGCTCTCCATGCGGCTGCTCGTCCCGCTGAGCCTCGCGGGCGGCGTCTGCGGCGCCCTGCTGCTCCTGCTCACGCCGCAGAGCACGTTCGATCGCGTCATCCCCTGGCTGCTGCTCGCCGGGACGATCGCGTTCGCCTTCGGTCCGCGGCTCGGTCCGGACCTACGGCGGTTCCTGCGCATCGGCGGGCGCACGCTGGTCGTCCTGCAGTTCATGCTCGCCGTGTACGGCGGGTACTTCGGCGGCGCGGTCGGGCTCCTCATGCTCGCGGTGTGGACGGTCTTCGGCGTCAGCGACGTCCGGGCGATGAATGCCGCCCGCATCCTCCTCGTCGCCGTCATGAACAGCGTGGCGGTCGCCACCTTCGCGGTCGCGGGCAAGGTCTTCTGGCTGCAGGCCCTCACCATGGGTATCGCCTCGGTCACCGGCGGCTATCTCGGCGCGCGCGTCGGCCGCCGGCTGGACCCGTCGAAGCTGCGCGTGCTCATCAGCTGCTTCAACGTGGCGATTACGGCGGCCTTCTTCTGGCGCGCTTTCCAGCGTTGAAGCCAGCGCCTCGCGGGGTTGCGCCAGGGCGAGGCAGTTATGTCAAGACGGCGGCAAGACACAGGCTAGGACAGATAAAGGCAGTTCTTTAGACTCCCCCTCACCCGTGCACTACTCTCTTACTGTCTCGAACCGCTCGCAATTTGGGAGGTTAGAACGTGGGGACCCCGCGTGGGACGTCACTCGGTGCCGGTTCCGGCAGCATTCGTCGGCCTCGGCCTCTTGCTGGCCCACCTCGAGGTCGGCTCGGCAGGGAACCGGCTCACCTTCGACGAAGCGGAAAAATAGCCTGCTGCCTTGGGCGCGGTGCTCTCGGGCGGTTCGTACGGGTGCGAAGGTTCTCCAGCGCAGCCGACCGCTGCGCGCGGCCCGGCTGTCACGTGGGGCAGAAGCTCAGGCCTCGGTATTTGTGGCCTCGTGAGCAGGTCTTCCAGCCCCCACGATTGGTCCCCGGCATCGGCGCACTCCCTCGCCATCGACCTCGTCCTTGCGCTCTACGTGGGGCGACGTTGCGTCGGAGTTGTGCGCGCCAGCCCCTTCCACTTCCGGAACGCCTCCATGGTCTCTTCGAGCCAGCGGAGCCGCTCGGCGTACGACAGCCGCAGATTGCGCCGCAGTTGAGCCTTGCGATGTTCGGCAAATCGATTCGCTGCGTCGTCCGCGTTCATCCCTCACCCTCCGGAAGCGCACTCAGCGCCTCGATGTCCGCGAGATCGACGGGCCGGCCCGCGGCCTTCTTCAGCGCGACGAGGTCCCCCAGGCTGACGACCGTTGCAAATGTCGAGGACAATTGCACGCGGGCTGCGCGCGCGTAGGCGGCATCGAAATCCAGAGGTTCCGACGCGAACAAATCGACCTCGAGGCCGGGAAATCTGTCGCTCCAGAGACCAAACACGGTCATGCCCTTCTCTTCCACCCAGTCCCTGCGCACCGCGGCGTCTGCGAACGAGGCCGCCGGGACGGGAGCGATCGGATGAAATCCGAGGCCCTCGAGCGCCCGCACGGCTTCCAGCGCATTCTCGGGCGTAAGTTGCACGATCAGGTCCAGGTCGGCCGTCGCGCGCAGATGGCCGTGAAGCACGACAGCGACGCCGCCGGCGATGAGATAGCGGACGCGCGCCGCGTTGAGCGCAGCCAGCACGGTCTCGATGGCGCCGACCATGCAGGCATCATGGAGTCATCGCTTTGACCGCGCAAGAAGCGCAGTGCCCGGCGCGCGCACGCCTCTTCGGGCCTGGCCGCCTTGCGTGGTCGCCAGCGAGACCATCTCGAATCCGAAGCGCGCCCGGATGCTGTCGACGACGGCGCCGACCCGCTCGCTGCGATCGAAGAGCGGGAGCTGCTCGAACATGCCGAGGTTCGACAGCTGCAGGCCGAGCGGCTGACGTCGTCGCAGCAGCCTTCGGACCAGTCCGATAGCGCGGTATCGATAAATAGCGATAAGGCGAGACAAAACGGCAGCAACAGTAGATAGAAGACATGGGGGCCGCCTCGAAATCGTCCCGGCGAACTGAGCGGGTCATTTCTGCAGGTCCCTGATCCTCGTCGGGAAAGTCAGCGCCTCGCTCTTCCCAGATCGACCGCGGCGCCCGAGCGTTCCTCCAGAAACCTTGGAGGAGCGACATGATCCCCTTTGCCTTGCTGGCCGCTGCCAGCGTGACGCCGTACCCGTCCGTGGTGACGCAAGTCGCGGGAATGACCGGCGA
>JAIVGS010000039.1 GCA_020201435.1 Myxococcales bacterium | reverse complement strand
CGTTCGACGCCGGGGATCGCGCGTGCAGATGCGACGAGCTCTTCCGCCGCGGCGCCATCGTGTCCGTCGACGAGCGCCGCGAGCAGGTTCTTCGGTTCGAGACCGACCGGAACCGCCGACAGCCGCTCCATGCTGCGCAGCAACAGGCCCGCGCCCGCAGCGAGCACCAACGCGATCGCCAGCTGCGCGACGACCAGACCGTCGCGCACGCGCGAGCGGCTCGGAGTCGCGCCCGCTCCGCTCTTCAGGAGCTGGAAGAGATCCGACCGCAACGTGTGCCATGCCGAGATCGCGCCGGCGAACGCACCCGCCGACAGCGACGCGAGCAGCGCAAAGGAACCCATGCGCCAGTCGACGCGCATCTCGTGCAACCGCGGAATCCCCTGCGGCGCGTACGCGACGATGCCGTCGACGGCGAAGACCGCGAGGAGCATGCCGAGCGCGCCGCCCGCGAGGGAGAGCACGATTCCTTCCATCACCTGCTGGAAGGCCACCCGGCGGTGACCACCGCCGAGCGCGATGCGGATCGCGAGGTCGCGGCCGCGCGCCGTCCCGCGCATCAGGAGAAGCAACGCGACGTTGGCGCAGGCGATCGCGAGCAGGAACAGCACCGCGGCGAATGCAGCTTTCAACGCCGGCGCCGCTTCCGCGGTCAACCACGACATCAACGGTTGAACGAAGACCGAGTACCCGCTGAAATCGTGCAGCAGCGCATCCATTTCCGCCTTCGCTGCCGTGGCGTCGACGCCTGGCTTCAGGCGGGCGATCCCGTAGAGGCCGGTGCGTGCAGCCGGCAGCGCTTCCTGCTCTGGCGTGATCTCGAGCGGCAGGAAGATCTCGAACTTCTCGAGGCGCGGAAAGGCCGCCTTCGCGGGCAAGACGCCGACCACGGTCACCGGCTTGTGAGCGACTTGCAGCGTGCGACCGATCGCGGCCGGGTCTGCGTCGAGCTCGCGCCGCCAGAACGCATCGCTGACGATGGCGACGCCCCCACGCCCGATGAAATCCTCGGCAGGCTCGAACGCCCGGCCGCGAGCGGGCGCGATGCCCAGCGTCGTGAACAGGCTGGCGCTCAAATTGACGACCCGCGCTTGCCTGGGACCGGACGCCGAGGTGACCGTTTCCGAATGCGGATAGAAGACGCCGATCGCCTCGAGCGTCGTCGCATGCTTCGACAGATGAAGGAATTCCGCGGCTCCCATCGGCACGCGCTCGGCAGCGCCGTTCACCGAAAGAATGACGATCTGCCGCTCCGGCGCGAGGTACGGCAGGCGGCGGACCAGCGCTCCGTCGACGACGGTGAACATCGCGGTGGCGCTGCCCACGCCCACCGCCAAAGCGAGGACGGCGACGACGGTGAAACCGGGCTCGCGAACCAGCGCGCGGATCGTGTGGCGGAGATCGCTCATGGCTGCGTCTCCTGCAGCATGCGCGAGAGCTCCGGGATCAGCTTCTGCAGCTGCTTGAGGGCCTCGCGGACTTGCGCGTCGTCGCCCGCGCCGTTGTCCTGCAGCGCGCGCAGCAGTTGGGCGAAGTTGTCGCCGCCGGTGCCGCCGAGCGCTTCCATCAGCGCCAGGCCGTCGGGCGGAGCGATGTCCTCGTCGCCGTGCTTCTCTTCCCACCACCGTTTCTGCAGCGCCGACAATTCGGAAAAGCGATCCGGCGCGACCCGTCGAGCCGCCTGCAACCATCCGTCGCCGCCGGCTTCGCGAAACGCCCATGCCTGACGGTACGCGCGCGAAACCGCGTCGAAACCGGCATCGCCGAGGACGGCCCGCGCCTTGTCGAAGAAGAGCGGCGCCTTTCCGTAGATCAAACCCGCATACGCGAGCGGCGTTCGGAAGTCGTCCGCGGCGCGCGCGACACGGCCGTCCGCGACCCGAGCCAGCCGCATGCCGTGATAGTTCAACGCGACGTATGTGCTCAGCGCCTGATCGGCGGCTTCTTTGCCGCGCACGTCTTCCGTCACCAGGATCGCGCTGTACTGCGCGAGCGCCTCGTCCACCCACGGCGCGCGGCGCGGATCGGAGCCGACCACGCCCTGCCACCATTGATGCGCGACCTCGTGATAGCAGGTGAACTCGAAGAGCCCGGCCGGCAGCGCGCGTCCCGCTAGCGCCGCCGCGATCAGCGCCAGGCCCGGAAGCTCGACACCCCCTGCTCCGCCCGTGAGCGGCACTTCCGCGACCGCCAGCGCAGTCCATGGATACGGGCCGAATCGCGCCTGCAGCGACTGTAATGCCTGCCGCGCACAAGAGAGCAGCGCTCTCGCGCCGGCCTCGCCGTGCATCGACGATGCGCGCAGCTCGATCGCGGACGATTGCTCGGTGACCTCGTCGTACATGGGCGAGGCCGCCATCCCGAGCGAACCGCGAATTCCGGCCGCCGCGAAGGTCGCGGTCTCCTTGCCCCCGGTCACCGGATGCTGCCCGAGCGCCGTCCCGGCCGCTGCGACACGCCACCCGTGAGGCACGGTCAGCGCAACCACCGCGTTCGCCGGATCGGCATGGCTGGCATCGCCGAGCGGCCCGGGCTCTTCGCGATCCCAGACGCCGTGCGCGCGCGCCGCGAGCTGCGGATACCAGTCGACCAGCGCCGCTCCCTGCGGTCCGGCGGCAAAGGTGCCGTATCCGCCGTTGCTCGGAAGCACCGCCGACAGGAGCTCTTCGCCCTCCCCCTCGCGCAACCGCCGCATCTGCCCGTGAAAGCTCATCGAGATCGCGGCCGACGCGCCCGGCGAAAGCTCCAGCGGCACGGAGATCACGCTCCCGTGCGACCGCGCCGCGACGCGCTTCCCCTCGACGCGCACGTCGTCGATCCGCAGCCACGTCCCACGCGCCGCGTTCGGATACGCGCGCAGCACGACCTCGTACCAGGGCGCCGACTCGCGATTGCGCACCACCAGCCGCAGCTGCCCTTCGACGCGCGCGCGCGACGGATCGAGCTCGGCCTGCACTTCCGCGACCGGGAGCGCCGACAGGAGCGCGGCGTTCGCCTCCATCTCCGCGCGCCCCTCCGGCCGCAGCGAGCGCGCGAGCAGGTCGACCTCTTCCGGCGCGATCGCCGCTGCAATCAATGCGAGGACGGCCTTGCGCCACGTCATCATCTGATAGTACAGCGCCCCGCCCATGCCGCGACTGTTCGCCGCGCTCCTGCTGCTCACCGCGTGCAAAAAAAACGCGCCGGCGAGATTCTGCGATCGAGACCTGACCGGCGTCTGGCTCAATGCCAGCGACAAGCATTTCGCCTACCGGTTCCGCGACCACGGCGACGTCATCCGAGGCGAATTCATGCAGGCCGAGGAAGACGGCGGCCTCACCAGACCCGACGAACCGATCACCTTCGAATTGCACCGCACCGATTCCGCGCTCGCCGGCGTGATGCGGTCGACCCAGGCCGGGTGCGCGGTCGAATTCGGCGTCGACGTGACCACCTGCGGCGAAAGATCCATGCAGGCCCAAGTCGAGACCGAGGTCCCGGTCGGCCCCGACTGCAAGCGCAAGACCGCGGAAGACGGGGGCGACCTTCCTCCGCATCGGACGGAATTCGTATTCGTCAGGGACGCCGCGCATCCGTCAGGTGACGGAGAAGCCCCTGTGTCCCATTGAAGCTCCCCAAGACCCGCTGGTAGGGTTTACACACACATCATCGGGAGCCGGAAAATGACGTCGTCGCTCGTCCGCCGCGCGTTGCTCGCGGCAATCATCGCCGCCGTGTCGATTTCGGGCTGCAAATGCGGCGCGAAGGTGACCGGGGCCGGCTGCCAGAGCGACGAGGAGTGCCGCGCGGATTTGAACGGCTCCGACCGCGCCTTCTGCGATCGGTCGAAGACGCCGGCCGTCTGCGAGCTGCACCCGAAGCAGTGCGACACCGCCGCCGACTGCTGCCCGGCCCAGGTCTGCAACGCGCAGGGCCACTATTGCTTCGACAAGTACACACCCTGCACGCAGGACGGGTCGTGCCCGGCGCAGGGCGAGGCGTGCAAGGAGATCGGCGTCTTCGCCAAGGGCCTCGGCTGCACGTTCGAAAAGTGCGGCCCGACCGGCGCCTGCGGCGAAGGCACCACCTGCTTCAACAAGTATTGCGTCGGCGAGCCGCCCTGCAACGGCGGGTGCAAGAACGCGGCGAGCCCGGTCTGCGTCACCGCCACCAACCTGTGTTCTCCGGCGCCAAAGGGGGCCGGCGGCGCAATCGACGCCTCCTGCGCCCAGACGTGTCCAGGCGGAAAGATCCTCGTCCTGCAGGATCCCGACAACATCTTCGACACCTGCAATCTGGGAGCCGAGAAGTGCGAGTGCGACTCTCTGCCGCCGCTTCAAACCTGCGACGTGAGTCGGCACTCCAGCATGGCCGTCAGCGGCCAGAACGTCTACGTGTCGGCGTACGACGGCGATCCCATGCCCGGGAGCACCGAGCCCTACGGCGATCTCGTCGTTCACACCTTCGACAAATCCGATCTCACCAAGCCTCAGAAAACCGAATGGCTCGATGGCGTTCCGGCGACCGGCCATATCGGCGGCGACGTCAACGGTCCACGCGGCGGGATCACCGACCGGGGCCCGAACGTCGGTCAATATTCGTCGATCGCGGCGAACGCCCTCGGGGATCTCTACGTCGCCTACTACGACGCCGACAACGGCGATCTCAAGTTCACGGCGCGGTACGGGGGCCCCGCTGCCCGCTGGATCACGCCGATCACGATCGATGGCAGTACGCCGATCGGCTCGGCGCCCAGCAACGGCGACGTGGGAATGTACGCCAGCCTCGCGCTGGACAAGACCGGCGTGCCGGCCATCGCGTACTTCCGCCGCGGCGATTACGACGCCGCTTCCGCGACGGAAACGGGCCTTTCCACCGCCCTCGTCTATGCGGTGGCAAAGCGACCGCAACCGCTCACGCGAGACGACTGGGTCGTGGTGGGCGACGTCGATCGCGCGAACCGTCCTCCGCCGCCGTGCAACAACCTTTGCACCAACACGCAGATCTGCGTCGCCGATCCGAACGCGGCCGGCGGACAGCGTTGCGCGGAGAAGTCGACCGCGCAGTGCAACGCCACCCAGACCCCCGCCGGATGCACCGGCAACCAGGTGTGCGTTCAGGATACCGACACGAACCACTCGCCGGTGTGCCGCTCGACCGAGGCCGCCGCGACCCTCGCAGAGCTGCCGGCCGGAACCGGCCTGATGCCTTCTCTCGGTTTCGTCGACAACGCCGATTGCCTCGATCAATCGCAGGGCTGTGCCGTCATCGCGTACTACGACTCGTTGAAGGGCGCAGTGAAAGCGGTACAAGCCGCCCATGCCGGCGCGTCTCCGGCGTTCGGACCGATCAAGGAGATCGACGGCGACGATCCGCCCCCCGCTCAATCGACCACGCCGCCGGTCCGGCGAGACACCGGGCGCTGGCCGGCGCTGGCGATCGGACCAGCGGGGCAAGCCGGCGGACGAATTGCGATCGCATTCGCCGACCTGACCAATCAGCAGCTTCTCGTTTATCAGTCCGACGCGCTCTTCGAGCACTCGGCGCACGTGAACAAGCCAGGAGATCCTGGACTCATCCACGTGGTCGATTCGGGGCGGCCGGGTGCGGGCGAGCCATGGCATCCGCAGAGCTTCCCCGGCGCACAGACGAGCATTGCGTTCACGCCGAGCGGCAAGCTGGCATTGGCATACCAGGATGCGACGCCGACCGACCTCGTCTTCGCGATCTACGATCCGTCCGCGTCTCCGGTACCGAAGGCGACGTCGCGAACGACGATGCGCTCGACCGGGGCGGCCGGTTTCTGGCCGAAGATCGCAGTTTCCGCGGGCACGGCCTACGTCTCCAGCGCGACCATCAAAGCGGTCAACTCGTCGAGGATGTGCAATCCGTTGTCGATCGACGCGAAATCGGCGCCGTAGACAGGCCGCTCACCCGTGGATGAGGAGCTGAAGCTCTTCGCGCACCTGTTCAGCGAGGTCCGCGTCGCCGGCAGAAAGACGCGCTGCCCGCGTCGCCGCGATCAGCGCCTTCGACAGATCGCCGCCGTGCCGACGGTGCGCGCGGGCCAGCGCGAGAAGCAGCTGCGCGTCGTCGGGGGCGAGCACGGTGGCGCGGGTGAGCATCTGCAACCCTTCGGTTGCGTCTTTTTCCAGCAGCAGCGCGGCGAGGCGAGCGTACAGATGCGCGTCGTCGCGAAGCTTGATCGCCGCGCGCAGATGGAGAACGGCCTCGTCGGTTCGCTGCGCGGCTTCAGCCAGCGCGGCGAGTCCCGCACACGCGTGCCCGGCGACCACCGGATCCTCCGCGGCATCGCGCGCCCGCAGGTACAGCTCGCGTGCGCCGGCCTCGTCGAAATGCAGCGAGCGATAGTCGCCGAGCGCGAGCAATGCCTCCGCGTCGTCGGGTCGCGCGTCCGCGAGCCGTTCCAGCGCCGAGAAGAACGACGGCATCCGATCGCCGCCGATCGCCGCGCGCGCCGTCTGGAGCAACGTACGGCGAGGAGCGTCGAAAGACGGCTCGCTTTCGACGATCGCCAGCAGCTCGTCGGTCCCCTCGTCGACGTCGCCGCGGTCGATGCGTCGCGCCGCTCGCGCGAGCCGCAGGACCGCTTCCGGCGAAACCTGCGGTTCGACGCTCTGCGGCGGCGCGGACGAATCCTCGCCGAGCGCCAGCAGCGTCGCGCGCGCGAGCATCCGCGGCAGCTGCGCGGCCGCACCGAGCGGAACCGATTCGTTCCATTGCGCCTTGATCGCGCCGTCGGGAGCGACGAGGAGCGCGGCGAGCTCGACGTTCCCCGAGGCGAGATCCAGCGTCGCTCCGAGGGCGAGCTCGGTCCCGAGCTGCCGCGCGGCCTCGGCGGGCGCGATCTCGACCGCCTCGACGACGAGGCGCGCCTCGATCACGTTGGCCGCCGACAGCTCGGCAGCGACGTCCGCCGTCAGCCAGAGCGCGAGATCGGACGCGTCAGGGTCGACCTCTTCCGCCGCGAACGGCAACACCGCGACCGCTTTCAATCGCGCAGCTCCCGCACGTGCTTCTGCAGGATCTCGCGGATCCCGGAAAGCTCCGGCCTGCGCTTCAACGCGTCGCGCACGTAGCGCAGCGACGACGGGATGTGCACCAGGAACGACGGGTTCTTCTTCACCTGATCGATGAAGACGAATCGCCCCGCATCCTTCAGTTTCCGCTGCACCGTCAGCAGGTCGAAGAAGCCGATGAACTCTTCCGGCGGCAGCGACGGGCCGCCTTCGGTGGGGAGCACTTGCAGATACCGGTGCAGCATCCTCTCGATCACCGAGCGATCGAGCTCGACGTAGCTGTCGCGCAACAGCGCGACGAGATCGTACTGCCGCGGTCCCTGCAGCGCGTCCTGGAAATCGATCACCACCTGCTCGCCGGCGTCGTTCACCATGATGTTCCGGCTCTGGTAATCGCGGTGGGTGAAGCTGCGCGGCGCGGCGGCGAGCTCGAGCGAGATGCGCGCGAACTCGCGACGGAGCGTCTGCAGCTCGGCGTCGGTCGGCTTCGCGCCGCGTCCGAGCAGGCCGTACTCGATGAAGTGCTCGAACTCCCAGTGGTACAGGTCGTAATCGAACGCGCGGGTCCAGGCGAGACAGGAGGGATCGGGCGATCGTTCGGCGTGCGCACGCAGCCGCGCCAGCGCGTCGATCGCGGTCGAGTAGAGCTTCTCTCGGTCCTGCCCCTCGTTCAGCGCCTTCTCGAGCGTGCGATCGGTCAGATCCTCGATGACGAGGAATCCGTCGGCCGCCGCGTCGAGCAGGATCGCGGGCACGCGGACGCCGATCCGCGTCAGGTAGCGGTGCACGTTGAGAAACGGCAACTCGATCGGCGCGTGGTCCTTCGACGCTTCCTCGCTCTTCACCGGATCGGCCGGCAGCTCCATCACGATCGCGCCGTGCCTGCCCTCCAGCTCGCGCACCCGCCAGTAAGTGCGGTTCCCGGCGCCGCCGGGAAGCTTCTCGATCGTGCCTGCGGGACGTCCGGTCGCAGAGGTGTACGCCGCCTGAAGTTGGTCGGGGGTCATGCAGGCGCGCAGCGTATCACCCGTGGTAAAAGCCGCGCCATGCCCGTCTTCGCGAACATCCTCCAGGCGATCGGCAATACTCCTCTGGTGCGGCTCAACAAGGTGGTCGGGCCGGAAGACGCGGCGGTGTATGCGAAGTGCGAGTTCCTGCAGCCGGGCGGATCGATCAAGGACCGCATGGCGCTCTACATCCTCGACAAGGCGGAGAAGGCGGGCCTGCTCAAGCCCGGCGGGACGATCGTCGAAAACACCTCGGGCAATACCGGCATGGGCGTCGCGCTCTGGGCCGCCGTGCGCGGATACCGCTGCATCTTCACCATGCCCGACAAGATGTCGACCGAGAAAGTGAACGCGCTGAAAGCCTTCGGCGCGGAGGTCGTCGTCACGCCGACGAACGTGCCCGCCGAGGATCCGCGCAGCTATTACGAGACCGCCAAGCGCATCCACCGCGAGACGCCCGGCTCGTTCATGCTCAACCAGTACCACAACCAGGACAACATCGAGGCGCACTACCGGCTGACCGGACCGGAGATCGAGAAGGACGTCCGGACCGCCGGCATGTCGATGGATTTCTTCGTCGCCGGCCTCGGAACCGGCGGCACGATGTCGGGCGCGGGAAAGTATCTCAAGGAGAAATTCCCGCAGTCGCGCAACATCGGCGTCGACCCCGAAGGCTCGGTCTATCTCGACTATTTCAAGACCCACAAGTTGATCCAGCCGCACGTCTACAAGGTCGAGGGCATCGGCGAGGACATGCTCTGCAAGGCGATGGACTTCTCCGTCCTCGACGACGCCCGCCGCGTCGACGACAAGCAGAGCTTCACGATGGCGCGGCGTCTCGCTCGCGAAGAGGGCCTCTTCGCCGGCGGCTCTTCCGGCGCCGCGGTGCACGTCGCCGTCGACCTCGCGCGCGAGATCGGCAAGGGCAAGAACATCGTCGTCGTCCTCCCCGACTCCGGCTCGCGCTACATCACCAAGTTCTATTCGGACGAGTGGATGAAGGACAACGGCTTCGTCGATCCGACCGATCGCCTCGGCACCGTCGCCGATCTGCTCGGCGGAAAGCGGCCGCCGGTGTACACCGTGCTCGCCAACGACACCGCCAAGCACGCGGTCGATCTGATGAAGGAGCACGGGATCTCGCAGCTGCCGGTGATCGAGCAGGGCAACAGGCCGATCGCGATGCTCCACGAGGTCGACCTGCTCCAGGCGCTGCTCGAGGGACGGCACAAGCTCAACGAGCCGATCTCGGCGGTGATGAAGCCGCTGGCGGGAATCGTGACGCTGCGCACGCCGGTCTCGCGCCTGAAGGAGCTGTTCGCGACGGATCACGTGGCGATCGTCAAGGACGGCGATCAGCTGTGCGCCATCGTGACCAAGATCGATCTCATCGACTGGCTCGGCACGCGAGTCAGCGTGCGGTGATCGCGACCAGCACGGCGATCAACGGCAGCACCAGGAAGGCGAAGGACAGCGCCACCGCTGCCGGCCGTCCGAAGTTGAAGGTGTAGCCGACGCCGAATCTCTTCGGCACGAACAGCGCGGGGTCGTCGCGATCGACGTAGATGAAACCCGCGCGCCACGCGCCGGGATTGCGCACCGGCTGCCTGGGCAGACCGCGAACGATCTTTCCCGTGTAGCCGAGGAGCGCGAGGATCGCGGCGAACGCGAGGGCGAGCACCGGCCAGAGGAGGCGGCCGGCGGTGATCGAGGCGCCGAGCAGGCCGCAGCTGACCAAGGCGGCGAGATATTCGCCGGCCAGCACGACTTTCAGCACCGGAGCGCGCATCGGGCTGCGCGGCGCGCCGCGACGGATGCCGGCCTGCATCACGAGCATCAACCCGCAGATGACGGCGCCGAGCAGCAGCGGCAGCGTGGCGCCGAACGGAGAGCGGGGCACGAAAGAATCGGGATCGCCGCGCCAGTTCCAGTGGATCGGGAGACGCGCGGGCAGCTTCTGCCACGACGCGAGCAGCCAGAGGCCGCCGGCGAAAAGAATCGCAAACGGTCCCAGCTGTGCGGCGAGGGGAAGATGCTCGCGGGGAACGGATTCGAGAAACGCTTCGCGAATGTCGCTCACAGGACCTCCTCGATCGTCTTTCGCAGCGCCGCGACCGGCACTCCCGCTGCGCGCGCTTCGGCGAGCAGCAGCTTGAGGCGGCGCGCGAACCGCTCCTGCTCGGCCGCCGGCGGCCGGGGCGCCTCGCGGTCGAGGACCAGCGCGCCCACGCCGCGCTCGAGCTGGAGAAAGCCTTCGGCGGCGAGCTGCCGGTAGGCCTCGGCGACGGTGTTGTGGTTGACGCCCAGGTCGAGCGCGAGCTCGCGGACGGTGGCGAGCTGCGCGCCCGGCTTGACGCGCCGCGAGACGAGAGCGGCGCGGACCTGGTCGGCGATCTGCCGCCAGACGGGGTCTCCGGAATCGAGGTCGATGCGCACTGTCGCGGTCATGGTTTGTATGCTTGGCACAGACAATTTGTCTGGTCAAGGCATACAAGCGTCGACGACGGATCGGTGCTATGCAGCCTCCCCCATGAGCACCGACCGCTTCGAGACCCTGGCCATCCACGCCGGGCAGCAGCCCGATCCCACGACCGGCGCGGTGATGACGCCGGTCTACTTCACCTCCACCTACGCGCAGTCCGGTCCGGGCGAACACAAGGGATTCGAGTACTCGCGCACGCGCAATCCGACGCGCGACGCGCTGCAGGGATGCTTGGCCGCGCTGGAGAGCGGCAAGCACGCGCTCGCGTTCGCGAGCGGCCTCGCCGCGACCGACGCGGTGCTGCACCTGCTGTCGGCCGGCGATCACCTGGTGCTCTCCGACGACCTGTACGGCGGCACGTTCCGGCTCGCCGACAAGGTCTTCAAGCGCCTGGGCATCGAGCAGACGTTCGTCGACGTGACCGATCCGCGAGCGGTGGCCGCGGCGTTCAGGCCGAACACGAAACTGCTCTGGGTGGAGACGCCGACCAATCCGATGCTGAAGATCTGCGATCTCGCGGCGCTGGCTTCGATCTGCTCGCCGCGCGGCGTGATCTCCGTCTGCGACAACACGTTCGCGACGCCGTTCTTCCAGCGGCCGCTGGAGCTCGGCTTCGACGTCGTCGCGCACTCGATGACCAAATATCTGAACGGCCATTCCGACGTCGTCGCCGGCGCGCTGGCGGTGCGGCGCGACGATCTGCACGAGAAGCTCGCTTTCCTGCAGAACGCGGTCGGCGCGCAGCTCGGGCCGATGGACAGCTTCCTCGTGCTGCGCGGACTCAAGACGCTGCACGTGCGGATGGAGCGGCACCAGCAGAACGCGCAGCGCGTGGCCGAGGCGCTGCAGCGGCACAAGCGGGTGCAGCGCGTGACCTGGCCGGGGCTGCCGGAGCACCCCCAGCACGCGCTGGCGGCGCGCCAGATGAAGGGGTTCGGCGGCATGCTGACCTGCGTGATCGAGGGCGGGCTGCCGGCGGCGCGGACCTTCCTCAAGACCTTGCGCCTCTGGACCTGCGCGGAATCGCTCGGCGGCGTCGAGTCGTTGATCGAGCATCCGGCGATCATGACCCACGCTTCGGTCCCGCCGGAGACGCGCCGCAAGCTCGGCATCGACGACGGCTTCATCCGGTTGTCGGTCGGAATCGAGAACGCGCAGGATCTGATCGACGACCTGTTCCAGGCGCTCGATCGCACATGACGCCGCCGTTGGCGCGGCTGGCCGTCTGAGAGTCAGCGGTCGTCGATCAGGTCCTGCGCGGTCAGGTCCGGCGCGGCGCGACCGTGCTCGAATTGCAGCAGGCCGATGCTCGAGTAGCGCTCGCGGACGCGGTCGGAGAGGAGCCCGATGCGCTTCAGGTTCGGCACGATCCGCCTGAACATCGTGCGGCGGAAGACAGCCATCATCTCGCTCTCGAGGACGATCCGGTCCCACTCGGCGCGGCTGAGCGCGTGCGCCCAGTGCTCGTCGTAGTACTCGTGCGCGAGGAAACGGTTGCGCAGCAGGTAGGCGACCTCGAACGCCCAGTCCTCGCGCTCGCGCCGCTCTTTCTCGCTCACCTCGGTGGCGTAGAACTTCTGCAGCGCGAGCACGCCGTAGTGCACGTGGCGCGCCTCGTCGGCGATCACGTACGTCAGCATCTGCTTGAGCAGCGGCTCGCTGGTCGCGCCGCGCAGGAAGCCGAAGGCGCCGAGGGCGAGGCCCTCGATCATGATCTGCATGCCGAGGAACTTGAGGTCCCAGCGGCCGTCGGTCATCAGGGCGTCGATGACGACGTAGAGGTTGTCGTTGATCTCGTACAGCTTCTCGAGCTTCCTGGTCAGGTAGGTGTGGAACGTCTCGACATGGCGGCCCTCGTCGACTACCTGCGTGCTGCCGAAGAGCTTGGCGTCGAGCCACGGCACCGCCTCGGTGACCTGCGCTGCGGCGAAGAGGGCGCCCTGCTCGCCGTGGAGGAACTGGCTCAACATCCACGCCATCAGGCAGCGGCGCTGCCGGCCTTTCTCGCGCGGCGACAGCCGGATGAACGCGGGATGGTTCACCAGCGGGATGATCGCGTCGGGGATCAGCGGATGCTCGGCGCTCTCGGGATCGACCGATGCCGACCAGTCGAGATCACTGGTCGCATTCCACTGCGAAGCTTTGGCGGCTTCGTACAGCCGGGCCATCTCCCGCTCGCCGCGGCGGTACCGCCAGTCGAATTGCGCGCTGTAGTCGAGCCGCAGGGGCGTGCTCTCTTCGTTTCGCCCGCGCTGCTGCACCAGGCCGCGGAAGGCCGGGCCGAGCATCGACGCCAGAACCTTGAGGTTCCGGCTCTGGACCGCGTCCCGCAGCAACGGGCCGCTTCCCGCGAGCGTCTGCAGGATCGAGGTCATCGCCGCCCTCCCTTCCGCTTCCTGGTCGTTTGACCAAATCCACGCCGCTTGTCCTCGGCGAGCAGGCCGAACGCGAGGTAGCTCCAGAAAGCATCGGCGATGTCGGCGGGCGTGCGCGGATCGGTCTCCTGGCGCCACTGCGCCACCCAGTTCATCGCGCCGAAGCCGAACTGCCGGACGAGCTCGAGATCGATGCCCGGGCGGACCCAGCCGGCGCGCGCCGCGTCCTGGAGCAGATCGTCCCAGAACGCCTCGTACCGCGCGCGCAGCCGCAGCATGCCGAGCATCGCGGCGCCCTCGAGCGAACGCCAGTCGTAGAGCAGGACGTAGAAGTCGTCGTCGCCGGAGAGCAGCGCCTCGATGTGCGCGCGCAGACCGAGCCGCAACCGTTCGGCCGGATCGCGCGCTGACTCGACCGCCGATCGGCCGAGGGCGAGAACGCGGTTGAGCGCGCGCTCCATCAGATCGAGGAGCAAGGCCTCCTTGCTCGGATAACGGTAATGGAGGCTGCCGGGGAGCATCCCCGCCGCCTGCGCGACTTCCCGCACCGTCGCGCCGCCGAAGCCGTGCTTGCGGAAGACATGGGCGGCGGCGTCGAGCACCACCTCTTCGTCGAAGGTCCGCCGCGCCGCGGCCGGTCCGAGGTTCTTGGTCATTTGACCAAGAAGTCTGCCCGCCGTTCGAGAGGAGGTCAAGCCTCTCTTGGTCAAATGACCAAGAAAGTGAGACAACGCGCCGACATGGCCCGTGCCCGCCTGATCGTTATCTGCGCGCTGACGCTGTGCGCGTTCGCTTCCAACTCGCTGCTCACCCGCCGGGCGCTCGCCGGCGGTCTGGCCGGGGCCGCCTCCTTCGCCTCGCTCCGGCTGCTCTCCGGCGCGGCGATGCTCTGGATCCTGTCGCGCAACCGCCGGCGAGCCGGCGCCGAAGCCGGCTGGTGGTCCGCGATCTGGCTGTTTCTCTATGCGGCGCCATTCTCCTGGGCCTACCTGCGCCTTTCCGCCGGCGTCGGCGCCTTTCTCCTCTTCGGGACCGTGCAGGCCACGATGATCGGCGCCGCCGTGCTGCACGGCGAACGGCCTCCGCTGCGCACCTGGTTGGGGCTCGCGCTGGCGCTGGGCGGGCTCGCGGCGTTGACGCTTCCGGGCGCGCAGGCGCCGCCGTTCGCGGCGGCCGCGGCGATGATCGCGGCCGGTCTCTCGTGGGGCGCGTATTCGCTGCGCGGCCGGCGCGCGCGGGACGGCATCTCCGCCACCGCCGACGCGTTCATCCGCAGCGCGCCGTTCGCCGCCGTCCTCTGGGTCACCACGCTCTTGTTCGCGCCAAACGCCGCGATGCTCTCCGGAGGCGGCGCCGTGCTCGCCGTCGCCTCCGGCGTGCTCGCCTCCGGCCTAGGTTACAGCTTGTGGAACAGCGCGCTCCCGCACATCCGGCTGTCGACCGCCGCGATCATGCAGATTTCCGTTCCACCGCTCGCCGCGGTCGGCGGAATCGCCCTCCTGGGCGAACGGCCGACTGCGCGCCTCGTCCTCGGCGGCGGCGCGATCGTCGCCGGCGTCGCCTTGGCCATCCTGCCAAGGAAAGCTACCTGAGCAGCTCGCGCGCCACGGCCAGCAGCTGGATGTCGCTGGTGCCGCCGCCGATCTCGAGCAGCTTCGCGTCGCGGGCGAGACCTTCGACGCGATAGTCCACGGTGTAGCCGTTGCCGCCGAGGATCTGGACCGCGTCGAGCGCGCACTCGGTGGCGAGCGTCGACGACGTGTATTTGGCCGCGCATGAAAACGCGAGCGACGTGTCGCCCGAACGGGCCAGCGCACGCCCCCGATCGACCAACGCGCGCACCGTCTCCTGCGCCGCGTACATCCCCGCCAGCCGCAGCTGCACCGCCTGGAATTGCGCGATCGGCTGGCCGAACTGGCGCCGTTGCCTGGCGTACTCGGTCGCGAGCTGCAGGCTCTCCTCGATGATGCCGAGGGCCATTCCCGCCAGGCCGGCGCGCTCGCCGAGCAGCGTCTCGATCGCGGTCCGCTTGCCGCTCTCCTCCGGATCGCCCAGGAGCCGATCGGCCGGGATGCGAACGTCGTCGAGAAAGATCGAGCCGGTCGGCGAAGCGCGCATGCCCATCTTGTCGAGGGGTGGGCCGGTCGTCACGCCGCGGTCGCCGCGCTCGAGGACGAACGGCCGGATCTCGCCGTCGTGTGGCGCCCCCTGCAGGCGCGCATGGACGACCATCACCTCGGCGATCGGCGCGTTGGTGATGAAGGCTTTCTCGCCGGAGAGCGAGAAGGCTCCGTCCGCGAGCCGGCGCGCGGTCGTGCGCAGCGAAAAGGCGTCGCTTCCCGCCTCCGGCTCGGTCAGCGCCCAGCAGCCGATCCGCGCGAACGACAGCACCGGCGCCGCCCACCGCTCGCGCTGCGCCGGGGTGCCTCGCCGCAGCAGCGACTGCCCGCACAGCCCGAAGCTGGCGCCGAACGAGAGCGCAAAGCCCGGCAGAGCGCGGGTGAGCTCGTACAACAACGTGGCGGTCAACTCGGGATCGTGGAGCAGCTCGCTCCCGGTCATCTCGGGCAGACCGAGCCTCCCGGCTAGCTCGCGCATGAGATCGATCAAGCCGTCGGTCGATCGTTCCAGATCGCGCGCCCGCGGCAGCAGCCGGTCCCGCGCGAACGTCCGTGCGATGCGCCCCGCTTCCTCGACCAGCTCGGCCATCCTCGCAACGTACCAGTGTAGAGTGCGCCGCGCATGGCCGAACGGCCAAAGTCACCGAAGGAGGCGAGGCGCCAGGAGCGCCTCAAGCACGGCTCCCGCGCTGCGCGCGACGTGCGGCCACGCGCTCTTGGTCAAATGACCAAATCCCGGCCGCGGCCGGTGCTGGGCAGCATCGCGGCGGGCGCCTCGGACGAACCGACCGTCGTCGTCTCCCGTCGCGCGGTGGAGCGCCTCGACCAGGGCCACGTCTGGGTCTATCGCTCCGACCTCGCCGCCCCCGAGACGCTCGCCGGCGGCGAAGTCGTCCGGCTCGCCGACGAGCGCGGATGGTTCGTCGGGAAGGCCTTCTACGGCGCGCAGAGCCAGATCGCGGTGCGCCTGCTCACCCGCGAGGACGAACCGATCGACGACGCGTTCTTCGCCCGCCGCCTTGGCCAGGCGGCCAAGCTCCGCGAGACCCTCGCGCCCGACCCCGAGCGCCGCCGCGCCGGCCGCCTGGTCCACGGCGAGGCCGATCTGCTGCCCGGCTTGATCGTCGATCGCTACGCCGACTGCCTGAGCATGCAGACGCTGATCGAAGCGACCGACGCGCGACGCGAGCTGTTCGCCGGTCTGCTGCACGACCTCGTCGGACCGCGAGCGATCGTCGAGCGCAACGACGTGCGCGTCCGCGCCCACGAGGGCCTGCCGCAGCGCAAGGGGCTGTTGCGCGGCGAGCCGCCCGGGCCGATCGAATTCCTCGAAGGCGAGGTCAGGCTCGTCGCCGATCTCCTCGAAGGCCAGAAGACCGGCGCCTTCCTCGATCAAGCGGAGAACCGCGTCGAAGCGGCGCGCTACGCCAGCGGCCGTGCCCTCGACTGTTTCACCTACGGCGGCGCGTTCGCGCTGCAGCTGGCGAAGAACGCCGAGAGCGTCGTCGCGGTCGACATCAACGAGCAGGCCGCCGAGCAGGGCCGGACGGCTGCCGCCCGCAACGGCGCGAAGAACGTCGAATTCAAGGTAGCGAACGCGTTCGATCTCCTCCGCGACGAGAGCGACAAAGGCGAGCGGTACGACACCATCGTCCTCGACCCGCCAGCGTTCGCGAAAGCGAAGTCGTCGATCGACCCGGCCCTGCGCGGCTACAAGGAGATCAACCTCCGCGCCTTCCACCTGCTCAATCCCGGCGGCGTTCTCGTCACCTGCTCCTGCTCGTTCCACATCGACGACGCGCAGTTCGAGAAGACCGTCCTCTCCGCGGCCACCGATGCGAAGCGGAGCGTGCAGGTCGTCGAGCGCCGAGGCGCCGCGCGCGATCACCCGACGCTGCTCGGCGTGCCCGAAACGCGCTACCTCAAGTGCCTGATCCTGCGCGTTCTCTGACCAGCGCGCGCGCCTGCGCCAGCGCCTTCTCCACCGCGGCGCGCTGCGCGGCGACGAGCGCGTCGCGGCCTTCCAGCGAGTGTCCCGCGATCGGGATCGGGGCGCCGAAGACGACCGCCACCGGACCGGGCTGGAAGAGCGAGACGCCTTTCGGCTTGAGCACGTCGCGTGCTCCGGCGACGGCGATCGGCACGCAATCGAGCTGCGTGTCGAGCGCGGCGATGGCCGCGCCCTTCTTGAACGGCAGCAGCTCGTCGACCTTCGACCTCGTCCCCTCGGCGAAGAAGAAGAGGCTGGCCCCGGTCAGCCCTCGTTCGATCCGGCCGCGGATGGCTTTGGTCGCGCGGGAGGAGTCCTTGCGATCGATGAAGACGTGGCCCATCCGGCGGGCCGCCCAGCCGAAGATCGGAATCGTGGCGAAGAAGATCGCCGCCCATCCGAAGACGGTGCGGAGAAAACGCAGCACGATCACGACCGCGCCCTCGGATATTCGTCGGCAGCGGGAAAGAGGAGCACCTCGGCGATCGAGCGCGCGCCGGTGAGGAGCATCAGCAGCCGGTCGATCCCGACCGCGACCCCGCCCGCCTCGCCGATCTGATCGAGCGCGTGGAGGAATTCCTCGTCGAGCGGGAAGACGTCGCGGCCGAGCGCGGCGCGCTGCCGCTGCTCTCCCTGCAGCCGCTTCCGCTGCTCGTGCGAATCGCACAGCTCGGAAAATCCATTGGCGAGCTCGAGGCCACCGGCGTAGAGCTCGAACCGCTCGGCGACGGTCGGATCGTCCGGCTTGAGGCGCGCGAGCGCGGCCTGCGACGCGGGATACTCGGTCAGGTACGTCGGCTTCTCGATCCCGAGGGCGGGCTCGACCCTCTCCAGCAGCACCTGGGTGAAGACGTCGTCCCACGAGGCGTCCGCGGAAGGCCGCACCCCGATGGTTTGCGCGGCCTGCGCGAAGGCGTCGGCGTCCAGCGGCAGCGGATCGAATCCCGCCCAGCGGACGAACGCTTCGCGACAGGTGATCCGCTCGAACGGCGGAGCGAGCGAGATCTCGCCGGAGCCGCGGCCGTGCCCTTTTCGCGCCGGCGCGGAGGGCGCGAGCCTGGCGATCAAGTGTTCCAGATCCTTCATGACCGAATCGGCGGTGCCCGGCGAAGCGTAGAGCTCGAGCAGCGTGAATTCCGGATTGTGAGTGCGCGAGACTTCACCGTCGCGGAAGACGCGCGCGAACTGGCAGCAGCGGGAGAAGCCGGGCCGCGCGAGCAGCCGTTTCATCGCGTACTCGGGGCTGGTGTGCAGGTGCAGGCGGCGCCGGCCGGAAATGCTCCCGGGCGGGATCGGCGGATCGGGCGTGAACACGGTCTCGAACGGCCGCAGGTGCGGCTCCTGCCCGGCGAACGGCACCGCGATCGGCGTCTCCACCTCGAGATATCCGAGCGCAGAGAGGCCCGCGCGCAGCGCGCTCGTCATCGCGGCGCGGGCGGAAGCCATCTCGGCCGTGGCGGGCATCGCGTGCTTCATAGCGCAAACGTCGCGGAAAAACCCTTGCCCGCGCGCCGGCCAAATGCGACTCACTCGCGGGTGAAAGCGTTCCCGATCGCAGCGCTGCTCGCCGTCGCTTGCGGTCACGCGCCCGCTTCACCGTCGAAAAGCGGCGGCCGTTCGCCCGACGCGGGTCCTCCGCCGGGCGATCCGCAAAAGACCGCCGCGGAGTTGTCGGACGAAGCGCACGCGCTTTTCCGTGCGGAGGGCGATCTCCTCTGGAAGCGGTGGACGACCGGCTCGGGGCCGATGCCGGCGAGCGCGCTCGCCGAGCATCCGCAGCTCGCGCAGCGGGATTCGCTCGACCTGGTGACGGCGGCGGGCGCAAAGGCGACCGGCGCCGACGCCCAGGCGTCGAGGCTCCTCCGCCAGCAGATCGCGACGCTGGCGGTCGCACGCGAGGCCGGCGCGGAGATCGACGCGCTCGAACGCGCCCGCGCGCAGCTCGTCTTCGCCGCGCCTGGCGACGCGCGGCCGGAGCACGGCGAGCGCGATCTCGATCGGATGCTGGCCGACGAATCGTCGGCGCAGAAGCGCGCCGCGATCGCCCAGGCCGAGTCCCAGGCTGCGCAGCCCCTCCCGCCGCTGGTGTTGGCCCGCGACGCCGCGATCGCCAGGGCGATCGCGTCGCTGCGGCTGGGAAGCTGGAGCGAAATGGAGGAGCGCACGTACGGGATGCCGATCGCGGAGCTTGCCGCGCTGGCGCAGAAGACGCTCGACGCGACCGAGGAAATCGCCGCGGCCGCGGTCGCGGAAGCGTCGGTGCGAAATCTCGGCGTGACGCTCGATCGGCTGCGGCGAGCGGACCTGCCGCGCTTGTCGCGATCGGCGCTCGCCGATCCGCAGTTTCCGCCCGGGCACGCCTGGCCGGCGATGCGCGACGTGCTCGAGCTGCTCGGCCTCGAGATTCCCGCCGCTCTCCAGGTCGACGCCGAGCCGTCGCCGTCGAAGGGCGGGCGGCCGCTCGCGCTGCTCGTCGATCCGCCGCGCGACGTGCGGCTCTCGCTGCGGCCGGCGGGCGGATTCGACGAGCAGCGCGCGACGTTCCACGAGGGCGCCCGCGCGCTCGGCGGCTCGCTCACGCAGGCCCCGCGGTGGGAGCTGGCGCAGCTCGGCGACGGCTCGGCGGCCGAAGGCGTCGCGCAGTTGTTCGAAGAGCTGGCCGGTGACCCGGCATGGCTGCGAGAGGCGACCCAGCTGCGCGGCGAGCCGCTCGACGATCTGGTGCACACCCAGGCCGCCCGCAGGTTGCTCGAAACGCGGCGCGCGGCGGCGATGGTCTTGTTCGAGACCCGGCGGCGTGACCAGCCGGCGGACGCGCAGGCGAAGCTGTATCGCGGCCTTCTGCAGCGCGCGACGTTCGCGACGATGACCGACGACGACGCGGCGCGGTGGGCGCTGGAGGCCGACACCTGGACGCGCGCGGCGACGCCACTGCTCGGCGCGATCCTCGGAGCGCAGATCGAAAAGCCGGCATGGTGGAAGTCCCGCGAGACCGGCGCGCTGTTGCGAAAGGTCTGGGCCGGCGGACGGTCGCTGACCGCGCAACAGGCGGCGCGCTCTCTCGGCATCGCGGCGCTCGATCCGTCGGCGCTCGCGGCGGTCGCGGCCGCTCAGCTCGCGTACAAGGCCCCGGA
>JAIVGS010000038.1 GCA_020201435.1 Myxococcales bacterium | reverse complement strand
CGCGGGCGGTGTGCTTGCGGACTTCGGGGTCGCCGTGGACGGTCCAGTAGACACGCGCCTCGCGCAGGTCGGGCGACATCTTCACGCCGGTGATCGTCACCAGGCCGATCCGGGGGTCGCGCATCCCGCGGGCGAAGATCTCGCCGAGCAGCTGCTGCACGATCTGCGCCACGCGCTCGGGCCGACTGTGCGTGCTCATTCGAGCTCCGGTTTCGTCAGGATGTCGTTGTGCATCTCCGAGTACGTCTCGATCTCCATCTCGCGGTTGACGATCTCCGCGATCTGGCCAGCGTCGCGGACGCATTTGTCGAGCACTTCGTTGACGAAGCTGTGGTCGTTGGCGACCGCGCAGATGCCGATCACGGCCTTCTGCCAGATGTCGTTGTCGCCGACCTCGGCGACGCTCACGTTGAAGCGTGAGCGCAGCCGATCGGTCACCTTGCGCAACACCTGCCGCTTGTCCTTCAGCGAGGAGGCGCCGTGGATGTAGAGCGTCAGCCTGAGGACCCCGACCACCATCTCCGCCTCAACTCCAAACGTTCGATTGGAACGACCGCTTCAATCGGGGGGTCCAGGGGGGAGCGAGCTCCCTCCTGGTGGAGCCGCCGCAGGCGCCGGATCGACCAAATGCGCGCTGGACTCGGGGGATCGCCACTGGCTATCCACCTCACGTAAGGCTGGGTCTGATCGTCTCCAGCTCGTACGCCTCGATCACATCGCCTTCCTTGAAGTCGGCGAAGTTCTCGATGCCGATGCCGCACTCGAAGCCCTTCTCGACTTCCTTGACGTCGTCCTTGAAGCGCCGCAAGGACGCGATTTTCCCGGTGAAAATCGGCTTGGCGTCGCGCAGCAGCCGGACCAGCGCCGATCTCGTAACCTTGCCGTCGGTGACGCTCGACCCGGCGATCGTCCCCAGCTTGGGCACGTTGAACGTCTGCAGCACCCTGGCGTGGCCGACGATCTTCTCCTTGATGATCGCCTCGAGCTGGTCCTCCATCGCCAGCTTCACGTCGTCGAGCGCCTCGTAGATGATCGAGTACTGCTTCAAGGAGACGTCCTGCGACGCGGCGGTCTCCGCGGCCTTCGACTCGGCCTTGGTGTTGAAGCCGACGATCATCGCCTTCGACGCCGCCGCCAGCATCACGTCCGTCTCGGTGACGTTGCCGACGCCGGAGTGGATGACGTCGACCGATACCTTCGGCGTCGAGAGCTTCGTCAGCGCGTTCTTCAGGGCCTCGACCGATCCCTGGACGTCGGCCTTGACGATCAGCTTGAGGATCTTGGCCTCGTCCTTCTTGCCCTGCTTCATGATGTCGTCGATCGTCAGCTTGGTATTCTTCGAGAGCTCCTTCTCGCGCTGCTTCTTGAGACGGTGCTCGGCGACGACCGCCGCCGCGTTCTCGTCCTCGACGATGTTGAAGTCGTCGCCGGCGGAGGGCGCGCCGTCGAGGCCGAGGACTTCGACCGGGAAGCCCGGCGGCACGTCGTCGACCTGCTCGCCGTGCTCGTTCATCATCGCGCGGACGCGGCCGGAGTTGACGCCGGTGACGATCGCGTCGCCGACGTGGAGCGTGCCCTCCTGGACGAGGACGGTCGCGACCGGGCCGCGGCCCTTCTCCAGCTTCGCCTCGATCACGACGCCGGTCGCCGGCTTGTTCGGATTCGCCTTGAGCTCGAGCACCTCCGCCTGCAGCAGGATGCTCTCGAGCAGCTTCTCGAGCCCGTCGCCGGTGCGCGCCGACACCGGGACCATCATCGTGTCGCCGCCCCAGTCTTCGGCGATCAGCCCGTGCTCGGAGAGCTGCTGCTTGATCCGCTCCGGCTGCGCGGCGGGCAGGTCGATCTTGTTGATCGCGACGACGATCGTCACTTCCGCCGCCTTGGCGTGGTTGATCGACTCGACCGTCTGCGGCATCACGCCGTCGTCGGCCGCGACCACCAGTACGGCGATGTCGGTGACGTTCGCACCCCGCGCGCGCATCGCGGTGAAAGCTTCGTGGCCGGGCGTATCGAGGAAGGTGATGTTCGCCTCGCCGCCGTCGCTGCCCACGACTTCCACGCTGTACGCGCCGATATGCTGAGTGATTCCGCCCGCTTCGCCCTCGGCGACGTGGGCCTTCCGGATGGCGTCGAGCAACGAAGTCTTGCCGTGGTCGACGTGGCCCATGATCGTGACCACCGGCGGCCGCGACTGCAGATCCTCGGGCTTGTCCTCGGTCTCGGTGATGAACTCGTCGATCTCGAAGCCGACCTTCTCGACCTTCCACCCGTAGTCGAGCGCGAGCAGGGATGCGGTGTCGAAGTCGATCGCCTGGTTCTGCGTCACCATCTTCCCGCCCGCCATCAGCTTGCGGATCAGGTCCGCGCTCTTGACGCCCATCTTCTGCGAGAGCTCGGCGACGGTGATCGTCTCCTCGATGCGGACCACCTTCTTGTGCTCCGACATCTCGGTGATCTCGGTCTGCTTGCCCTTCTTGGCCGACTTCTTCTTGTGGCCGCGGACCGGAACGTACGCGCGCTGGTGCGCGAGCGCGACCAGGTCCTGCTTGGAAAGCGACTCGATCTTCTCGACCCGGGGACCCTTCTTGCCACGCTGCGGGGCGCCTTTCTGGTCCTTGGTGACGTCGATGAACTCGCGCCCGCGGCCGGGGCCGCCGGAGACGACCGCCAGCTCGCGCACCTCGCCGACCGGACGCGGACGGAACCCGCCGCCGCCCGGAGGCGGACGCGGCGCCGGCCGCGCGATCGGGATCAGCGGTCGGGAAAGGACGACCGCGCGCGTCGCCGACGGCCGCGCCGCGATGTTCTCGGTCACCTGCACCGACTGGACGCCGCCGGGCCCCTGGACGATGGGTCCGGTCGGCTTCGGCGGCGGAGGACGGACCGTCGGACGAGGCGGCGGCGGCGGCGCGGGCCGAGCGGCCACCTTGGTGACACCTGCCGGCACGTTGCTGGTCTGCGGTGGAGGCATTCTCGACGGCTCGGCGGTGCGGGGCGCTGCAGGTTTCTCTACGGGAGCAGCGGCTGCGACAGGCTTTTCTTCGGCGCGCGCCGCGACCGGCTGCGGCTCGGGCATGCGCTCCGGCTCTTTCGCGGCAGCCGCGGGCTCGGCGACGATCGGAGCCGGCTCTTCGCGCTTCACCGGCGCCGGCTCTGGAACTGCGTGAAGCTCCGGTCGCGGCTCCGGCGGAGGCGGCTTCGCGGCGGGCGGCGGCGGGGGCTCGACGTGCTCGTGCTCGGCTTCGGCCGCCGTGTCGGCGCGCTTGCGCCGCAGCACGACGCCGCTGCCGGACGGCTTCGGCGCGACCGGCTTCGGCGCCTTCTCGCCCTTGAACTTCTCCATCACCGCCTGCGCCTGGTCGTCCTCGAGCGAGGAGGAGTGACTCTTCACGTCGTATTCATGAGAGTGCAGCCACTCGACCATCTCCTTGTTGGAGAGGCCCAGGTCCTTCGCAAGCTCGTAGACGCGCTTCTTCGCCAAGTTCAATCTCGCCTTTCGAGGGGCTAGCTCTTTAGTCCGCTGCCTCGCTCTCCGTCAACCACTGCATCAGGCGGGAAAGCTCGGGAGCCGCCGCCTGCCCTTTCAACGCCCGGGGGATCGCCCCGGACTTCACAGCCGCCTTCGCGCATGACGCATCGCGGCATAGCCAACAGCCGCGGCCGGGCTTGTGGCGTCCCGGCACCGCCTGTCCGTTTTCCGCGGCCAGTCGCATCAGCTCGGGCTGGGGCTTCACCTGCCGGCACCCGACGCATTTGCGCAGCGGCATGGCGGGCCGCACTCGACCAGCCCGCCGGCCCCGGCCCATTTACGGGGGCGGCGCCGCGCTGCCCTCGGCCGCTTTCTTCGCGTCGAGGTCCGCCTTGAGCCGCGCCTCCTCCTGCAGGTAGTGCTCCACCGCCGCCTTGACCTGCTTGCCTTTCTTCACGCCCAGACCCGTGGCTTCGCCGAACTTCACCACGTCGGGCTCGTTGTGGATGTCCTCCACCGTCTTGTAGCCGGCGTTCGCCATCTGCTCGATGTTGCGCTCTGAGATGCCGCGGACGCGCAGGAGACGCTCGGCCTGCGTGAGCTCGCTCGGATGGCGCCGCGCCTCGATCGCCCGCGCCTCCTCGCGCTCGCGCTCGATCCGCGCCAACTCCTCCTCGTCCTTGCCGATCTGCTCGCGGGCCGCGGCGAGGAACTTCTCGACGTTTTCCGCATTGATGCCCGGCATCTGCAGCAGGACTTCGGTGCTGGCATTCGCGAAGTCCTTGGCGCTCCTGAAACCGTGCGCGTACAGGAGTTCCACGGTCGCTTCCGGCAGGCCGATAGCGGTCAGCGAGCGAGAAGCGAACTCGCGCATCTCCTTCACGCGGGACTCGGAGTTGATGTCGAGCTTCCAGGTCGTCAGCTGCGCCGCCAGCCGCACGTTCTGGCCGCGCCTGCCGATGGCGAGCGAGAGCTGGTCGTCGGGGACGATGATCTCCATCGCCTTGTTCTGCTCGTCGAGCAGCACGCGGGAGACTTCCGCCGGCTGCAGGGCGTTGCAGACGAAGCGCGCGGGATCTTCGTCCCACGGCACGATGTCGATCTTCTCTCCGCGCAGCTCCTGCACCACCGCCTGCACCCGGCTGCCCTTCATCCCGACGCAGGCGCCGACCGGGTCGACGTCGCCGTCGCGCGAGGCCACCGCGATCTTCGTCCGTCCGCCCGGCTCGCGGGCGACGGCCTCGATCACGACAACTCCTTCAGCAATTTCAGGCACTTCCATTTCGAAGAGCTTGCGAACCAGCTCCGGCGAGGCACGCGACAGGATGATCTGCGGCCCCTTCGACTCGCGCAAGACGTCGAGCACGAACGCCTGCACGCGGTCGCCGGCGCGGTACGACTCGCGCGGCGTCTGCTCGCGAACCGGCAGCACCGCCTCCGCCCGTCCGAGGTTGACGATGATGTTCCCCCGCTCGAACCGGAGCGCGATGCCGGAGACGATCTCGCCCTTGCGGTCCTTGTAGTCGTTGTAGACGTTCTCGCGCTCGGCATCGCGGGTGCGCTGGATGATGACCTGTTTCGCCGTCTGCGCCGCGATGCGTCCGAAGCCCTTCCGGTACGTCTTGAGCTTCAGGATGTCGCCGTACCGCTCGTCCTGGACGCGCGCTTCCTCTTCGTCCTCGGGCCGGTAGAAGATCTGGAACAGCAGCTCGTCACCGACCTCCGCCTCGATGCCCTTCTTGCCAGCCTCCTCGAGCGAGATCTGGTTGACCGCCTTGATCGGGTCCTCGACCTCGACCCGCTCGACCACGGTCAGCGTCTGGAAGACCTCGACGACCTGCTTCTCCTCGTTGTACGTGGCCTCGATCGCGCGGTCCTGGCCGAAGTGCTTCTTCGCCGCCTGGGTGATGGCGTTCTGCAGCGTGTCGACGAGCACCGAGCGCTCGATGCCTTTGTCCTTGGCGACCTGGTCGAGGACCATGTTGAGGTTCACGATCGGCGCTTGCGGTTGCGGGGCTGCCATTGAAAATCCTCTCTCCTAATCGAACACAGGAATTACCGGCACCACATTAGCCTTCGCGATCTGCGCGTGCGGAATGCGGAATTCACGCCCGTCCACGTCGACCACCACCTCGCCGTTCGCGTACTCCTTCAAAGTCCCGACGAACGTCTTTCGATCGATCACCGGCGCGAACGTCTTCACCCGCACCTTCGAACCCTTGAACTTCTCGAAATGCTCCGGCGTCCGCAGCGGCCGATCGAGCCCGGGGCTGCTCACTTCCAGGTCGTACGCGCCGTCGACGGGGTCTTCGACGTCGAGCGCCGTGCTCACCGACCGCGACATGTTCGTGCAGTCGTCGAGCGAGACCCCGCCCGCCTTGTCGATGTACAGGCGCAGGACCTGACGCCCGCCGGCTCCCCCGAGCTCGACGTCGATCAGCTCCATCCCTTCCCGGGCTGCGAGAGGCGCCGCAATCTGCCGGACCCTCTCGAGAATTTCGTCCTTCCGTCCCATAAAATAGAAAAAGCGGGCCAACCGCGCCCACTTCCGGAAACCTCTCCGAAAATGTGAGGGTTGGCTAACCCATCCAAAACCGTTAGTCAAGAGAGACATGCTCGCCGCCGCAATCCAGATGACGTCGACGGCGGATCGCGCGCACAACGAAGCGCGCGCGCTCGATTTGGTCGCCCAGGCGGCCGATCGCGGAGCGCGATTGATCGGCCTCCCCGAAGTCTGGGAGCACATCGGTCCGGCCCAGCAGAAAAAAGCCTTCGCCGGACCGCTGGAGGGGCGGCAGCTCGCCCCCCTTCGGGAGTTTTGTACAAAACGCGCGATCTGGCTCGTGGCCGGATCGATCGCCGAGCGCGCCCACGAGAACGACGCGCGGATCTACAACACCACCGCGCTGATCTCTCCGAAGGGCGAGCTGGTCGCGGCCTATCGGAAGATGCACCTCTTCGACGTCGACATCCCCGACGGCGCGCGCTATCGCGAGTCAGAGACGGTCGCTCCGGGACCCTCGCTGCCGCCGGTCGCCGAGCTGCGCGAGTTCGGCATGAAGATCGGCCTTTCGGTCTGCTACGACCTGCGCTTCCCCGAGCTCTACCGCACGCTGTCCGATGCCGGGGCCGACATCCTCTGCGTTCCCGCCGCGTTCACGGCATACACGGGCCGCTCGCACTGGGAAATCCTGCTTCGCGCCCGCGCGATCGAAAACCAGGCGTACGTCTTCGCCCCGGCGCAGGTCGGCCGGATCGGCCCGTCGAACGAAAATCGATTCGCCTGGGGCCACGCCTGCATCATCGACCCATGGGGCGAGGTGCTCGCAGACAGCGGCGGCGACGGCGAAGGGATCGCGCTCGCCAAGCTCGAATCCGCACGCATCGCCCAGGTCCGCCGCGACCTGCCGGCGCTGAAGCATCGGCGCCGCGACCTCTTGTAGGGCGCATAGGATCCTCGCCCGCACTGAAGCGTTGACGATCAGAGTCATGAAAAGTACTGTCGAACGCGTTCCTTGAACCCGGGGGCGAAATTGCACCTTCGCATGTTCGTCGCCGTTGCCGCCGCGAGCCTCTTCGTCGCCTCGGCAGCGCCGGCGCAGACGGCTGCCCCCGACGCGGGAACCACGACCGCGCCGAACAAAAAAACGACGACGAAGAAAAAGACGACGACGACCAAGAAAAAGACGACCAAGAAGAGCAGGAAAAAGCCGGCTGCGCCTCCGAAGCCGGAGATCGACGAGGAGACCCGCAAGGCGCTCGAGTCGATGTCACCGGCGACGGGCCCTGCGGACGCCGGCGTGCCGGTGCAGCAGCCCCCGCCCGCAACCGCGGTGCAGGAGCCGGCCGGGCCGGTCGACAGCGAGCCGCCTACATTGACCCACACGCCCGTCACGACGGCCAAGAAGGGCAAGCCGCTGACGATCACGGCGCACGCCACCGACGCGTCGGGCGTCTTCGGTCCGGTCCTCTACCTGCGCAAGAAGGGCATGCCGGCCGCCGACTACATCCCGATGCGGATGACGCCGAGCAGGACCGGCACGCCGGGCGACTACAGCCTCGAGATCCCGCCCGCGCTGGTCAGCGTCGACGCGCTCGAGTACTACATCGAGGCCTGGGACAACGTCGGCAACGGCCCCGCCCGCTACGGCCAGCCCGACGCGCCGATCGGCATCAAGGTCGAGGAAGAAAAGAAAGTCGTCGTCGCGCCGCCCACGCCGCCGACGAAAGTCGAGATCAAGCCGAAGGGCGCGCCGCCGGCGATCACGCACAACGCGGTGACCTCGGCCACCAAGGGGCAGCCGATCGAGATCAACGCCCGACTCGGCGGCGACACCGGCGTGCAGGGCGCGACGGTCATGTTCCGGCACGTCGGCGAGAAGGACTACAAGGCGCTGCCGATGGGCAACATCGGCGGCAACGACTACACCGCGACCGTTCCCGCGGGTATGGCGACATCCGACATCGAGTACTACCTCGAGGCCTTCGACAAGTACGGCAACGGGCCGGGCCGCTCGGGTGCGCCCAACGTGCCGTACACGATCAAGGTCCGCGAGGCGCAGCCGATCCCGCCGACGCGGGCGGCCGGACCGCAGATCGTCAAAGCACCGTTTTCACCGAATCCCGGGCGCGCGGCCGGATGGCTTCTGATGGGCACCTTCGTCGGCGGCCTCGTGTTCGCCGGCGGCGAGGCGTTCGCGTCGTGGCAGGCGAACAACTCGTACACCCACACCTTCACCTATGAAGGCCGGCTCGACCAGGGCATGCTCGACAAGGCCAACCTCTACGGCCGGCGCGCCAAGACCGCCGCCATCGTCTCCGGCATCTCGCTCGTCGGCGCGATCGTCCTTCTGGTCGTCTTTCCCGAGCGCTCGGACACCGTCGTGGTCGGCGGGGGCGGCGACGTCGGGGTGAGGTTCTGATGCGCCGGCTGGTGCTCGTCGCGCTCCTCGCCGCGTCCTGCTCGTACGACTCGGAAGTCGCGTCGATCTTCATCCACGTCGACGGCATCCCGGCGGCCGCCGACCATCTCGACGTGGTGGTCACGCCCAGCGACACGTCGGTCGTCGGGAAAAACTGCACCTCGAGCGTGTCGGCAGCGAACGCGACCTGCTATCGCCCGACCTTCCAACCGGCAGAGGTGGCCGTGCCGGAAGGGCGGTCGGTCGACATGGCCTTCGCCGCGCCGGCGCCAACCGGGACGTTCACCATGTCGGTCGTCGCAGCCGACCGGACCTGTCCGAGCGTCTGCACCACCGGCCTCGCTTTCGGCACCGCAAACGGGTCATTGCCCGGGCCTGTACAACTACAAGTGACATTGCACTAGGCGGTAATCACACCACATTTCGGGTACCGGACAGGCATGCGTTTGACAGTCCGCCTGCGCGGACGTTACGGTCGACCCCAGGAGTCCTGCGTCGTCGCGCATCCAGAGGTTCCATCATGGAAATCACCGAGGTGCGGGTCTTCCCGGTCAACGAGGAGCGACTCAAGGCCTACGTCACGATCACGCTCGACAACTGCTTCGTCGTGCGCGATCTGAAGGTGATCAACGGCAACACCGGCCTGTTCGTCGCCATGCCGGCGAAGCGCCGGAAAGACGGGACCTTCAAGGACATCGCCCACCCGTTGAACAGCGAGACGCGCGAGAAGATGGAGAAGATCATCCTCGCCGAGTACGACAAGGAGCTGGCGCGCGGGACACCAGCCGCGCCGGCTGCTGCGGCCGGCAGCTAGATCGTGTAAAACGCGCGCCATGCGCGACAACGAGCAGGACCTCGTCGTCTTCTCCGGCAACTCGAACAAGGCGCTGGTGAAGGAGATCTGCGACTATCTCGGCGCCCCGGTCGGCAAGTGCGAGGTCGGGAAGTTCTCGGACGGCGAGATCCAGATCGAGATCGCCGAGAACGTCCGCGGGCGGGACGTGTTCCTCGTCCAGAGCACCTCCACGCCGGTCAACGACCACCTGATGGAGCTTTTGATCATGATCGATGCCGCCCGCCGCGCCTCGGCGGCCTCGATCACCGCGGTCGTGCCCTATTTCGGCTACGCGCGGCAGGACCGCAAGGTCGCCCCGCGGACGCCGATCACGGCACGCCTGGTAGCAGATTTGATTACATCGGCCGGCGCCGACCGGTTCGTCTCGATGGACCTGCACGCCGGGCAGATCCAGGGCTTCTTCGACATGCCCTCCGACCACCTCTACGCCTCGCCGGTCCTGCTCGACGACATGCGCCGCAAGTACGGCTCGCGGGCCGACGAAGTCGTCGTCGTCAGCCCCGATGCCGGCGGCGTCGAGCGCGCCCGCGCGTTCGCCAAGCGGCTGGGGACGACCCTCGCCATCGTCGACAAACGGCGCCCGAAGGCGAACGTGGCCGAAGTGATGCAGATCGTCGGCGACGTTCGCGGGAAGACCGCGCTGATCCTCGACGACATGATCGACACCGCCGGCACGCTGACTCTGGGCGCCAAAGCGCTCGAAAACGCGGGCGCGCGGAAGGTCGTCGCGTACGCCGTTCACCCGGTCTTGAGCGGCCCCGCGATCGAACGGCTGCAGGCCTCGAACATCGAGGAAGTCGTCGTGACCAACACCGTCGCGCTCCCGGAAAACGCGATTTCCTGCAAGAAAATCCAGCAGTTGTCGGTGGCGAAGATCTTCGGTGAGGCGATCCGGCGCATCCATAGCGCCGACTCTTTGTCGAGCCTGTTCGTCTAGGGGGGACCATGCGAACGTTCGTTGGCTGCATCGCGCTCGGTCTGATCGCGTGCCAGACGGCCGCGCCGGTCAACTATTCGCTGCGGAAGGAAGCCGGCACCGAATGCGTCGGCTACTGCAGCGAGCTCGGGATGCACATGAGCGCGGTGGTGATCATCGCCAACTACACCGGCTGCGTCTGCGAGCCGGGCGTGAAACAGGTTAGCGCGGGCGGTGCCGCCGCAGCCTCGGGAGGCGCTGTCGCCGCGGTCATCGCCGCGCAGCAGGCCGCCGCCCAGCAGCAGGCCGCCGCGCAACACCATTGATGAAGAGCCAGCGAGTCGGCTCCTGGCGCGCTCGAGCGCGCGCCGGAGCCGATCAGCAGGCCTACTCCTCTTCGATCCGGCCAAAGAGCAGCTCGACGAAGCCGCGATCCGGAGGCAGGCAGAACACGCTGACGTGGTCTCCCGGCGCGAGCACGGTCGCACCCCGCGCGGGCAACAGTTGATCGCCGCGCACGACCAGCATCACCGCGGCCCCCTCGGGAAAGGGCAACTCGGAGATGCGCGATCCCGCCACCGCGCTGGCCTTTTCGACCACGAACGAGAGCACCTCGCCGTTCAGCGGGCGGGTGGTCTGCAGCTCGACCAGCGCGGGAGCCGCGGGAGGCGCCTCGCCGCCGACCTTGAGCAGGCGGGCCGCGCGTGGAACCGTCCAGCCCGGGACGATCGCGTTGACGACCACCACGAAGAACACCACGTCGAAGAGCCGCTGCGCCCCCGGCGCGCCGGCCAGGACGGGGAACGTGGCGAGGATGATCGGCACCGCGCCGCGCAGGCCCACCCACCCGACGTAGAGGACTTCGCGCCAGGGCATCCGGAACGGGAGCAGGCAGAGCGTCACCACCAGCGGGCGCGCGAGGAGCGCGAGGAAGAGCCCCAGCGTGAGTCCGACGCCGGAGACGACCAGCAGCCGCGAGGGAAACACGAGCAGGCCGAGCAGCAGGAACATCACCACCTGCGCGAGCCAGCCGATCGCCGAATGCCAGCGGGCGAGCGCGCCGTGATGAGGGAGGCGCGAATTGCCGAGCACGACACCCGCGACGTAGACGGCGAGAAAACCGCTGCCGTGCAGGAGCGTCGGAGCCGCGAAGGCGATGAGAGCGATGCCGACGGTGAGCACCGGGTAGAGCCCGGCCGCCGCCAGCCGTGCGCCGCCCAGCACCCGCCGCCCCCCGAGCCCCACCGCGATTCCGCCGAGCGCGCCGACGGCCAATTCGAGCAGACCCTCCACGATCGCGCCGCGCGCCGTCACCCGCTCCCCGCTCGCGGCGGCCGTGAGCGCGAGCGTCAGGAGGACGGCCATCGGGTCGTTGAGTCCCGACTCGAGCTCCAGCACCATGCCGACTCTCCGCCGGAGCTGGATCCCGCTCACGCGCAGGACGGAAAAGACCGCGGCGGCGTCGGTCGAAGAGACGATGGCGCCGAGCAGGAACGCCTGCAGCCAGGGAAATCCCAGTGCCCGCGCGACGACCGCCACCAGCGCTGCCGTACCGGCGACTCCGAGGGTGGCGAGCACCGCGGCGGGGCGGATCGATTCGCGCAGCGCCCCGAGCGGCGTGTGGAGGCCGCCGTCGAAGAGGATCAGGGCGAGCGCGGCCGTTCCGACGCGAAGCGTCAAACGGTAGTCCTCGAACGCTACGCCGCCGATGCCCTCGGAGCCCGCGAGGATCCCGACGATCAGGAAGCCGAGCGCGACCGGAAGGCCGATGCGGCCGGAAGCGCGGCTGAAGAGCGCTGCGACCGCGATCAGGACGCCAGCCGCGAGGAGCGCAATCGCGGTGGCGTGGGGCTCGTTCATGCGGGCGCCAACCTGCCCGCCCGCGCTCAAGGGCGCAAGGTCCTTGCGAACCAGTGTCCCGCGTGCTAGAAGCCCGCCCTCTTTGAAGTTCGGGCTTTTTCCGATCAAGACCCGGTACCGCCATACCCATGCACGCGCTGCCCGGCGCGGCGGCGGAGTCCGGAAAAAGGAGTCGTTTCATGGCACAAGACGTCAGCACGCTCGCAGCCCAGAAGCGCGACAAGTCCGGCAAGGGTCCCGCCCGCCAGCTGCGGATGAAGGGGCTGATCCCCGCGGTCTGCTACGGCCCGTACGACAAGCCGCTGCACGTGGCGATCGATCCCGAGGCGATCAAGAAGGCGATCGCGACTCCGCACAAGTTCAACACCGTGATCAAGCTGGAGGTCGACGGCCAGACCCGCACGGTGCTGTTCAAGGACTTCGAGAAGGACCCGGTCGGAGGCGAGATCCTCCACGCCGACTTCCTCGAGGTGCGGATGGACAAGGACGTCGTCGTCAACGTCCCGGTGATCCTCACCGGCAAGCCGGTGGGCGTGACCGAAGGCGGCATCCTCCAGCAAGTCGCGCGCACCCTGCCCGTCCTCTGCAAGCCGAGCGACATTCCGGAGAAGATCGAGGTCGACGTCTCGAACCTCAAGATCGCGGAATCGCTGCACATCAAGGACGTGAAGGCGCCGGCGGGCGTTCAGTTCAAGATCCGCGGCGACCAGACGATCGCAGTCGTCAACATCCCGGAGAAGGAGGAGGAGGCGCCGAAGCCGGCCGCCGCCGCCGCCGTTCCCGGCGCGGAAGGCGCTCCTGCTGCTGCGGGCGCCGCTCCGGGCGCTCCCGGCGCAGCACCCGGCGCTCCTGGGGCGGCTGGCGCCGCTCCGGCCCCGGGCGCTCCCGCCGCGGGCGCGGCGAAGGCCCCGGCCGCCGACAAGGGCGCGAAAAAGTAGCGCATGCGTCTCCTCGTCGGTCTGGGCAACCCGGGCGCCAAATACGAGCGCACCCGGCACAACGTCGGCTTTCGCGTCGCGGACGATGCGGCGCGCAAGCTCGCCGTGTCACTGGGAGAAACGCGCTGGAACGCGGTCCTCGGCCAGGGTCGCGCGGGCGGCGGGCCGGTCGCGGTGCTGCTGCCGCAGACGTACATGAACGCGAGCGGCGAGTCGGTCGGAAACGCGGCCCGCTTCTGGAAGGTCGAGCCCGGCGCGCTGATCGTCGTTCACGACGACATGGACCTCGAGTTCGGCCGCATCCAGGTGAAGGTCGGCGGCGGCGACGGCGGGCACAACGGCTTGAAGAGCCTGCGTCAGCACCTGGGGACGCCCGATTTCGTCCGCGTCCGTTTCGGGGTGGGACGCCCACCGCCGATGTGGGAGGGCGCCGACTGGGTGCTGGCGAAGTTTTCCTCCGAGGAGGAGGAGCAGTTGCAGTCGCTCGTCCCGCAGGCCGCCGATGCGGCCGTCGCGGCGCTGTTGGAAGGGCCGGTGCTGGCGATGAATCGCTACAACCGGCGCAACGAAACCTCGCGGACGGCGCTGGACCGCCCGCTACAACCCAAGGGGTAGTCAAATGCAGCAGGCAGAAACCACGCTATCCGGATCTCCGCCGCAGTTCGCGCCGGGTCAGAAGCTGCGCGAATACGAGACCATCTTCCTCGTCCGGCCCGACCTCGCCGAAGACCTCGTCGACAAGATCGTCGAGCGCATGCGCGGCATCGTCCACCGCGACGGCGGCAAGGTGATCAAGGTCGAGAACTGGGGCAAGAAGAAGACCGCGTACGAGGTGAAGAAGAACTTCCGCGCGATCTACGTCCGGTTCCTCTATCTCGGCGGGACCAAGCAGGTGGCGGAGTTCGAGCGCAACCTGCGGATGACCGACGACGTGCTCAAGTACCAGTCGGTCAAGATCGCCGACGACATCGAGGCCGCCACCCGCGCGGTCGAGGCCGACGTGAAGCTGCCGGGCGATCCGGAGATGCCGGAGCGGCCGGGCCGTGACGAAGCCGGGTTCGGCGAGGGCTTCGGCCGCGAGCGCGAGATCCCCGACGAGAGCGAAATTCCGCCCCTGGAATAATGTCGGGGACATGATGAGAACACGCCGAAGGCGTGTCATCGTGTCCCCCTTCGCAATGGAGATGGAGACGACATGAAATTCGAAATGGCATTCGGAGAGCGGAACGGCGCCGGCGGGTACGGCGGCAAGGGCAAGGGCGGCGGCGGCTCGCGCGAGGACCGCGGCGATCGCGGCGGGTCTGACATGGACCGCGGCGGCGGCCGCGGCTTCGGCCGACGTAAGGTATGCCGGTATTGCGCCGACAAGAACCTCAAGGTCGACTACAAGAACGCCGCCGATCTCAAGTACTTCATCACCGAGCGCGGCAAGATCGTCCCCCGCCGCATCTCGGGCAACTGCGCGCTGCACCAGCGCGAAGTGGCCACGGCCATCAAGCGCGGCCGGAACGTGGCGCTCCTGCCGTACACCGTCATGCAGCACCAGTGAGGCCGCCATGAAAGTCATTCTCACCAAGGACATGGAGAACCTCGGCAAGGCGGGCGCGCTCGTCGAGGTGAAGACGGGGTACGGGCGCAACTACCTGCTCCCGCGTCAGCTCGCGGTGCTCGCGACCGAGAAGAACATCCGCCAGCTCGAGCACCAGAAGGCCGGCATCCTGGCTCGCGCGTCGAAGGAGAAGCAGAACATGACGCAGATGGCGCAGAAGCTCACCGCCATCGAGGTCAAGTTCACCCGGAAGACGGGCGCGGAGAACAAGCTGTTCGGCTCGGTGACGAGCAAGGACATCCACGAGCAGCTCGCGACGCAGGGGTACGAGATCGATCGGAAGCAGATCCACCTGCCCGAGCCGCTCAAGGAAATCGGTACGCACGAGGTGCAGGTGAAGCTGCATTCGGACGTGACGGCGAAGCTGAAGGTGACGATCGCTCCGGAGGGGTAAGTCTTCAAGGGCACCGCGGAGGCGCGGAGAGCGCGGAGGTTTTTTTGGCAGGCGAAACTCCGTGCCCTTTGCGCCTTCGTGGTGAGTTATCCTTTGTGGGTCGATGCGATTGATCGTTCCAGCGCTGTGCCTGGCGATCGCTCTGCCGGTTGCGGCGGCGCGAAAGACGCCCCGAGCGGTGACCGCCGATACCGCGCATCCGGTGATCGCGCATCCCGACGTCACCACCACGCTGCCCCAGGCGCCGGCGCAGCAGCAGCCGGCCGTGAAGACGCCGCCTCCGCCGCCCCCGGCGGTGCCGCCCCGCCGATTCGGTCGCTTCGATCTCGACATGCCGTTCGCGCAGCTCAAGGCGATGCCGGATTTGAAAGCCTGCGCGGACGCGCTCAACGCGCCCTCAGGCCGCGCCGACTGCCCGCTCCCGCGCGACGCGGACAAGCTCTCCCGCGCCCAGATCGCCTGGGAAGAGACGAAAAACGGTCCTGAAACCATAGCCTTACGGCTCGAGTTCGACCCGCAGCTGGCGCCGGCGCTGACCGATCTCGAATGGCAGCTCCAGCGCGGCTGGGGCCCGCCGACGCTCGAGCAGCTTCGCCGCGAGCGCGACGTGAAGCTCTTCACGCTGCAGTGGGAAGACGGCGAGCACCGCGCGACGCTCGAGGCCGCCGGCGCGCTCGCCCAGCCGTCGCGCGCGGTCGCGGTGGTCCTCGAGCGCAAGCAGCTGCCGCTCTCCGGCGAGTTCGTCGCGCTGCACCCGCGGCCGTTCCCGGGCTTTCGCGTCCGCTGGATCCGGAAGATCGAATGGGAAGGCCAGCTCCATGCGCTGCTGTGGGGAACGAGCCTGACTCCCGCGCAGGAAGCGATGGGCGAGAGCTCGCCCGCCTGGGCGACGCAACGCAACTACGTCGGGCTCTGGAAGCTCGAGCCGGCCACGGCGACGCGGCCGCGCCGCTGGAAACCGCTCTGGGAGCGCGTCACCGGCGGCGACGACGAGGACGAGCCGCAGCGCGTTCTCTACGTCGACACCAGAGACGTCACCGGCGACGGCTCCCCCGACGTCGAGGTGGAGCTCTCCTGCGAAACCTGCGGCCCGACCGCCGACGAGCTGATCGTCAAGACCGTCCGCGCCGGCAAGCTGGTCGACCTGTTGTCGAAGCGCGACCTCTACCGCGCCCGCGTCGAATTGCTCTCGGCCCAGATCCGCATCCGCGAGCCCGAGGGCGAGGACGACCAGGGCGCAACCGTCAGCACCTATTCGTACGATCGCGGCAAGGGCGCCTTCGTTCTCGCGCGGGAAGAGCACGCCCCCGCACCGGAGAGATAGAAGGTACGCGTACCCTGTTCTGGTTGGGGTTGTGGTCCCGGTTCGGGTTCACGGGTGAGTTCGTGCGCGCGAGCGAGAACTCGAAACGCACCCGTGAACTCGAACTACAACCACGACCCCAGCCAGACACCCGGTACGCGCGCCTCTCTCTTGTGTCGTGGTACGGTCCCCCTCCATGGGAAAAAAGTTCCCCCTTCCGCCTTGGCTCGAGCACGCCGCGATGGTGAAAAAGAAGATGAAGGAGCGCGGCTTCAAGATGGCCGATCGCGTCCAAATCTGCGAAAAGTGTGAGGAATATGCCGAGGAGACCTGGTCGCTCAAAGGCGGCCAGGGGATGGGCGGCCGCGACATCTGCGCCTGCATGAACTGCGGCCGCGCCCGCAGCTGGAAGGGCAGCGGCCCCAGCCGCATCGTGGAAGAGCCGTTCGATCTGATGGGCTTCCTGGGAATCCGGACCTGATCCCGGTCATCGGAACGCGCATGAAAAAGATCTGGATCGGCCGCATCCTCTCCGCGGTCCCCGTCGCGCTCCTGGTGCTGAGCGGCGTCCTCAAGCTCGCGCGCGGCCCGGACGTCGTCGACGCGTTCACCCACCGCTTCGGCTTCCCGGCGAGCCTGATCGTGCCGATCGGGATCATCGAGCTGCTCTGCACGATTCTCTACGTGATCCCGCAGACGGCGGTGCTGGGCGCGATCCTCGTCACCGGCTACTTCGGCGGAGCGATCGCGACCGAAGTCCGCGCCGGAGGCAGCAACTGGGTCGGCCCGTTGGTGTTCGGCATCCTCGCCTGGCTCGGCCTGTACCTGCGCGAAGAGCGGCTCAACCCTGTGTTGCCGCTGCGCGCTACCGGATCGCCTTCCGCAACTCCGCGGCGCGCTTCCTGATCTTCGGGTCGCCGCTGTCGATCTCGACCGACGCCAGCCGCTGCGACAGCGCCGGCGGCACCTTGAGCGTGCCTGCCTTGTGCAGCTCCTCGAGGCGCGTCAGCGCCTTTTCCTGAACGTCCTCGTCCGGGTGCGTCAGCAGCCGGTCGAGCAGCCGCGGATCGTCGGGAAGCTTGGTTTTCTTCAGGAATTCGGTCGCGGCCGCGTAGAAGGCCTTGGGGTCCTCGATGGCGTAGAGCTTCTTGCGCTCCTCGTCGCGCTCGGAGATCTCGCCGGTCGGGTCGGCCTTCTCCCGCAGATGCTCGGGAAGCTGCGCGCCGCCGCCGGAAAAGAGCCGTTCCAGGTTCGTTTTATACTTCGTATACCCCGTCGACTGCTCGAAACGCTCCCGCTCGCGGGAATCGCGGCGGGTGCTGCCGCCGCTGCGATCGCGCATCTTGTCGATCTCACGCCAACTTTTCGTGCGCTTCGGCTTGTCGTCGTCGCTCACAGGTACTCCACAGGTATTCACAGGATAGCAAGATTGCGCTCCACAGGCTCGCTGCGCGATGGATGTCAGACCCTCTTGCGAGGATGGGATC
>JAIVGS010000037.1 GCA_020201435.1 Myxococcales bacterium | reverse complement strand
CGCAGCGGCCAACCCGGTCGGCGAGACGATCCTCGATCTCGACATGACCCGCGACACCGTCGGCGTGCTCGGCATGCACAACGGGGTGCCGGTCCTCCTCGCCTACGCCCGGTCGGCGGACAGCGACTTCCTGGTCCGCAGGAACGAGATCGTGCTGGGCACGGCCAGAGCGACGGGCGCGCTGCTGCTGCCCTGAGCCTTTCATGTAGGTGCAAGTGGGGAAAGCGCGCCTCATCCGGATGACCGATGCAGGCGCGCTTCCCGAAGACCAGCATCGTCGCCATCTCGCGCAGGTTCGCCGTCCACCCCCGGGGAGAGCGACTCATGCGATTCGTCGGAGCGTTCATCGTCGTCGTCGCGGCGTGCGCCGATCCGGCAACCGACCAGCAGGCGCACCAGGATCTGGCGCGGAAGAAAGGGGCCGCCGTCCGCCACATCGTCGTTCTGACGATGGAAAACCGCTCGTTCGATCACTTCCTCGGCTGGGTTCCCGGCGCCGATGGCAAGCAGGCCGGGCTCACGTATCCCGATTCGTCCGGCGGCCTGCATGCAACCCACGAGCTGGCGCCCGATTTCCAGGGATGCTCGTTCGGCGATCCCGACCACTCGTACGCGGGCGGACGCGCGGAGTACGACGACGGCCGCGCCGACGGCTGGCTGCTCGTCAACGACGTCTTTTCGATCGGGTACTACACCGCCCCCGACCTCGCGTTCTGGAGCCGCGCGGTTCCGCTCTGGACGACGTTCGACCACTACCACCCGGCGATCCTTTCCGAGACGATCCCCAACCGGATCTACCTGCACGCGGGTCAGACCGATCGGATCGGGAACACGTTCTCGATCAGCCACCTGCCGACGATCTGGGACCGCCTCTCAGCCGCCGGGCTCAAGGGCCGCTACTACTTCAGCGACGCACCGTTCGTCGCGCTGTGGGGATTCAAGTACCTCGGCATCAGCCGCCTGATCTCGAGCTTCTATGCCGATGCCGCCGCCGGCACGCTGCCTGACGTCGCGTACATCGACGGCGAGTACGTCCAGGAGCTGATCGGCACCGGCAACGACGACCACCCGCACGGCGACATCCGCAACGGGGAGCAGTTCATCGCCAAGGTGTACGACGCGATCGCCCGATCGCCCGAATGGAACAGCACGGTTTTATTGATCAATTTCGACGAGTGGGGCGGCTTTTACGATCACGTCCCGCCGCCGGCCGCCGCGATCCCACCGGCGACGGCGGCCGCGGGCGACACCGACGGACGGCTGGGTTTCCGGGTGCCGGCGATGATCGTCTCGCCGTTCGCGCCGCACAAGGTCGCCCATCGTCTGTACGACCACACCTCGGTGCTGCGGATGATCGAGGCGACCTTCGGCCTTTCGCCGCTCACGGTACGCGATGCGACGGCGAACAACATGGCCGAAGAGCTCGATTTTTCCCATCCGCGCACGGCGCCGCAGCCGCTCGCGCTCCCGCACGTGCAGTACGGCGTGCCCTGTTTTTCGTCGGGGCCGTTCGCGCCGCTGAACGGCCTGCAGCAGCTGGCGCGGCAGTATGGCTTTCCGCACCCCTAGAGCGAGCTGCGCACCTTGGCGTTGATGCGGGCGGCCAGCGCGGTGAGCAGCTTCACGTAGTCGGCCGGCTCGCGGAGGCTCGCTTCCCGGCCCAGCTCGGCGAGCAGGTCCCTCGACGGTGGCGATGACGACGCGCGCAGCGCGAGCAGGCCCGTGTTCGCGCGGCCGTTGATCGCCGAGAGCTTCTTTTCCTTCTCTTCCAGCGGCTGCTTGAGCATGTCGGCGATCGCGAACAGCCGTTTCACGTACTTCGAGGTCTGCACCGCGGTCTTCGCGAACGGATCCGGGTTCTCCGGTCCCTGATGACTGTAGTGCTCGATGTCTTTCAGCGCGTCGCCGAACTGCTCGTTGAGCGATTCGAGCATCTCCATCTTCGACAGCTCGGCCTTGCCGCGCGCCTCGCGGTCGCCCCAGCGCCACCGCGGCTGGTCGGCCTTGAAGTCCCAGGTCGGACTCGGGTACTCGAAGACCTTCTTGAAGGCCTCCTGCTGGTTGTAGACCACGTCCATCAGCGGGCCTTCGGTGTGATACGCCTCGTGCGCCCAGACCGAGGCCTCGACGAACGTGGCGTGGACGATGGTGGTCATCTCGTCGAGCGCGGCGCGCTTGCTGGCCAGCTCCGCGTCGGTCCCTTTCTTGCGCTTCAGCTCGACGATCTCCTGGTTGATCTTGCCCTGCTGCACGCGGGCCGCGTTCACCGCTGCGAGCTTCTCGGCGTAGACCTCGTTCTTGGCCCGCAGCTCGTCGTCTTCCTTGTGGCCTTTGTCCGTGAATTTCTTGGCGATTTCAGCGTGGTATCGGTCGATCATCTTGGTCGCCGCGTCGAGCTGCCGGCGCGCGGACTGCTTCTTTTTCACGTCGAAGATCTGGTCGAGCATCGCCAGCTGGAAGTACTTCCACTGGTCGGACCGCATGAACTTGCAGATCTTGGCCAGCGCGCCCTGGTCCTGGACGACCGCGTTGGCGCCGGCGATCCGCTTCTCCGAGGCGCGGACTTCCTCGTTTTCGGTCGAATCCTCGCGTGGCAAAAAGCCGGGATCGTAGACGTTGGTGTCGAGAGCCGTCCCGGATTCGAGCCCGTAGCGGCTCCGGAACGTCTCGTTGAACTTCTTGATCACGCCGCCGGCGAACCCCTTGAGCGCCCCGTTGTCGTAGAGCTGTACGTCGTAGTCGGAGGTCAGGTTGGTGCTGCCGGTCGAGGTGAACTTGAGATGCTGGAAGCCGGTCTCCTTCGCCTGCTCGTTGATCAGCTTGTCGAGGAGGCCGTCGACGATCCGCGCGCGGTAGCCCTGCAGCTTGAGCATCCGGCGCGGCGCCTCGGCGTCGAGCTTGCTGATGTAAGTCGCGCGCACGTCCATCCAGGTCTTCTTCTTCGAGGTGAAATGGTCCTTGAACCACTTGTCCATGTCGGCGTCGGGGACCTCGAGGGGATCGGAGATCTTGTTGGCCGCGAGGCGCCGGCCGAACGAGACCTCGTTCTCCTCCTGGAGCATCTTGCGCAGCCAGAAAGGCTCGACGTCGGGCGCGAGGCTCGCCACCCACGCGATCGGGTCGTCGCCCTTGCAGTCCTGCGTCTCGCTGTTTCCGACGACGACGCGCGCTTCGGCGATCAACTGATCGCGGTCGTGTCCGGAGAGGAAGAGCAGATCCTTGGCCTTCAGCGTCTTCTCCGGATCGGGATTGCGCAGCCGATCGAGCCGGTAGGCGTCGTGGACGATCTTCTGCTCGACCGTGTAGTCGGTCTTGGGCGTTCCCTTGCGGCCGAGGACGAAGAGCACCTCGGAGACTTCGGCGGCCAGGTGCTTTCCTTCGGGCAGCGCCGAGATGTACGCCCGCGCGAACAGCGCGCTGTACTGCCGCCACGGCGGCGCGAGCGACTTGGCCTCGCCGCTCTGGCCGACGTACGTCGTCCGCGGGAGCGGCTTGAGCTTGCCGGTCAGGTAGAACGCGGTCGCCCAGCGCACGACGAGGCCGTTGACGGGGACCTTCTTGAGCGCGGCCCAGCCGAGCATGGCGCGCGCGTAGACCAGCGCGCGGGCGACGCGGAGGTTGAGCTTCGGCCGATCGTGCTCGAGGAACTTGAGGGCCGGGAGGATGCGCTTCAAGAGGTCCTCGCTGCGGAACTCGTCGAAGCTCTGGTGCATCGGCGTCCAGTTCGCGCCGTGCTGGGCGGGCATCAGCTGCCCGCGGCCGCAGCTGCAGACCAGGGCCGCGTCTTCGTTTTCGACCTTGCACGGACAGGTCCACATCAGCGCGCCCCCAAAAGCTCTTTCATCTTCTTGCGCAGCGCATCGTCCGGCTCGCCGGTCTCTGTCAGGCCCTCGTGCGCCTGCAGCTCCTTGATCGCGTTCTTCGTCTCGTCGTCGAGCTTGCCGGTGTCGTCGCAGAAGTAGCCGAGCATCAGGAGCGCCTGCTGCAGGCCCTGGATGGTGTCGAGCGGCTCCGGCTTTTCGAAGACGAGCTTGACCGTTTCGACGCCGTGCTCGCCCTCGACGACCAGGTCGGCCTCAGGGGTCCCGGGCGGGATCTCCGCGTCGACGTACCCGTCCTTGGTCGTGACTCCCTTGGCGAGCACTCCTGCGTACCGGACTTCGAACGGCCGGCCCGCGTGCAAATTGCCCTCTTCGTCCTTCATCAGGATGTGGAGCTGGATCGGCCCGGGCGTGCGCGCGACTTTGACGTCGATGCCGTCGAGCTTGAACTTGAAGCCTTTTTCGGCCCACTCCTTGGCTTCGGCCAGAGTATTGCCGGCCTTGTCGCGGGCCCTCATTCCGTAGTCGGCCATGCCGCCCCCAGTGCGGGGGAAAATCATACTTCTTTTCGATGGATCGGTCGAGAGGTCTTGACCTCAGGCCCGCCGCCTCGGGTAGATTTTTGCCGCGCTCCCACCTCAGCGCGCTCGGACAGCTCACGGGGACGACATGCTCGGTTGGTTGATGATCGCGGCGCTCGCGGCCGATCCGTCGGCCGGCAAGTCCAGACAGATCCTCGCGGTGCTCGAGCTCCGCAACATGCTGCCCGGCGGCGAGAAGGCGGCAGTCAGCGCGGAGTACTTCTCCGACGTGGTCCGGACCAACGCGCTCGAGCTCGCGCCTTCGTTGCAGGTGATGACCCGCGAGAACATCCTCGTGATGCTCGAGTCGGCGGGCAAGAAGCTCGAGGAATGCGAGGGCGAATGCGAGGTCGACACCGGCCGCAGGCTGGGGGCGGACTACGTCGTTTCCGGCGAGATCTACCGCGTCGGCCCGACCTTGCGGCTCAACCTGCGGCTTCACGACACGCACGCCGGCGCGCTTTTGGCCGGTGCCCAGGCGGAAGGGACGGGTCCGTCGGAGCTGGATCGCCAGGTCCGCCCGGCGTGCGCCAAGCTTCTCGCGCGCTTCGGTGGATCCTCGACCGCGGCCCGCGCCAATCCCGGCGCTTTCACGACGCCTCTCCGGTTCTGGACCGACGTCAACGGGAAGTTCGCGCTCGATCTCGTCGCCCTCAACGGGACCTTCGCGTGTCCGGCGGCCGTCGAGCAGACCAAGCCGTGCAACCTGCAAGGGCCGCAGCCGGGCGTGATCCGGGCGGTGGTGCGCGGCGACGCTGCGTTCTCCTCCGACTTTCACCTCGCCCCCGAGGGTGGTCAGTTCCGCATCGCCCACCGCGGGTACACGCCGCTGGTCCTGTCGGCGATCGCGTTCGTCGCCGGAATCGGCGGCACGATCTACGGCTACAGCTCGTCGGAGGGTCCGGTGAGGAAGACGCTCGACAGCGCGGATGCGCTTCCGACGATCGGTCTCGCGGTGGGTCCGCCGCTCGCCGTGATCGGGCTGGTCGGCCTGATCGTCGATCTCGCGAAGGGCCATTCCTGGGAGATGGTCGAAGCGCGCGAGCCGGGTCCGCGCAAGCCCGAACCGGACGACCGCGACCCGTACTGGCGCCCGTTCTGATTCAGTGCCGGTCCGCGTTCATCCAGCGCGGGTCGGCGAGGACGACCGAGGTCTCGATCTGCCGCGCCGGGATCGACCAGTATTTCCGCAGGAGCCGGTTCCTCTCCGTGGGGGAGACGACCGTGAAACCGTTGCGGCGGTAGAAGTCGATGGCCCAGGACGCGTCCGCCCAGGTGCCGATCAGGAACGGCCTCCGCGACAGGCCGCGCACGTGGTCGAGAAGCCTTCCGCCGATGCCTTTGCGCTGGGCGCTGGTCGCGACGTAGGCGTGCCGCACCAACGCGACGTCGCCCTTGTCCTGCAGGCCCATCACGCCGGCGATCTGGCCGTTCTGCTCCGCGATCCAGAAGACGACGCCGGAAGCGATCTCCGCGCTCAACTGGTCGGCTGGCATGTATGGCTCGTGCCACTGATCGGCGGGGATCACGCCCCGATAGGCGCGCGCGGCGTCGTTGATGATCGCCAGGATCGCGGGCAGGTCGGCCTCGACGCTCTGTCGTATCAGCATCCTGAAGCATGGTATCCCACCTCGATGCCCGGCTTGCTCCTTCGTGCGACTTTCCGGCAAGGAGCAGGCCGACGAGCTGCGGAAAACGCTCGCCGCCGCGAAACGCGACCGCCTCCAACCGGTACTCCGTCGAAGGTCCCGGTAAGCTGTAAGTCTCTGACGATCACCGCGGCGGGTAGACCACCTGGGCCTCGACCCGTTCGTCGCCGCGGGCGCCGTCGATCCGCGACTCGACCACCACCTCCTCGTGCGGCGCGATCGAGGCCTTTTCGCTCTTCGTCACCGCGGGTCCGGCGCGGCCCTGGACGCGGAACTCGACCTCCACCTCGCCTTCGCCCGGACCTTCGTTGCGCACCGTCGCGCTCGCCACCGGTCCGCGCATGTGCGCGGAGACCAGCCGCGGCCGAGGGCCGGAGCAGGAATGGACGAACAGCGCTCCGATGGCGACCAACGCCAGGACGCTGATCACGCCGCGCATCATCCGGGCACCCACGGCGTCCGCAGAACGAACAGGACGATCACGCCCAGCGTCAGCAGAACCATCGCGGTCGCGAATCCCATCGTCGCCATCGGATCGGCTCGTTTCGCCGATCGCCCGAGGCTGACCAGGCCGAGCGGTTCGGGGATGACCGGCAGCTTGTGCTCTGCCGAGTACTCCCAGTCGGGCAGCAGGCACTCCTCGGCCAGCGCCGGACCGATCTCGAGCAGTCGCAGCGACAGCTCGTCGCACTGCGCCGCGTTGAGCGCCAGCGTCGGCCAGAGCGGCCCCGCGCCGAGGTGCTTCTGCAACGCGCGGGCGAACGAGACCTGCGCGAGGTAGCGCTCGGCGTCGTCGTCGTCGAGCTGGCCCCAGACGACGATCGGCACGTCGCGCCCGGTGATCTCTTCGAGCTGGCGCACGAAGTAGCCGATCAAGTCCGCCGAGCCGCCCCGCAGGGCATCGCGGTGCGCGATCCGCGCGCCGTCGATCGCGAGCCTGCCAAGTCCTTCCAGCTCGAAGGTCAAGGGAGCGCCGTCGGACCGCTCGAGGACCACGCCGAGCGCCGCGTACGGGCCGTCGCCGGGCGGTCCGAGCCCGTCGAGCCCTTGGGTCCCGCGGATTCCGCGGGCGGCGATGCGCACCGCCCCCAGCGCGCCGGGAGCGCTGAGCATCGCCAGATAGGAATAGAAGACCAGCAGGAAGAGGATGGTCAGCGTCTCGACGTTGCTGCGTTGCGCGAGCGTGACGAAGAGCTTCCCTTCCAGCGCGAGCAGCACCGCCCCGCCGCACGAGGAGACGAAGAGCACCACGTACGTCACGGCCAGCAGGCGGACACGGCGTGCGTAGGCGCGAGCCGTGTCGACGCCGGGTTCGGTGACGATCCGCTTCAGGTACCCGCGCACGCAGCGTCGATCAGCGCGTGCGGTCGTGCACCGGCGGCAGGTGCCGCGAGATGCGCGCCACGTTCCAGGTCGTCACCTCGGCCGTGTATTGCGAATCGACCGCGTTGAACTGCGGATTGAAGTCCCGCAGATCGAGGGCGAGGTTGGTCACGTAGACGAACTCGCCGAAGAAGACCGGGCTGGCGGGAAAGAGCAGCCCGACCGGCGAGTTGTCGGGGGCGATCCCGTCGAAGTCGCCGAGCTTCGCGATCGCCTTGCCGCTCGGATCGACGACGACGATCTCGTCGGCCTGGTTGGCGGCGACCCAGAGGTTGTCGGCCTCGTCGATGATCAGGCCGTCGGCGCCGTTGATGCTGTTGACGAAGACGGTCGGGCTCCCCGGAATGCCGTTGGCGACGGGGATCTGCACCACCGTGTCGTTGGCGGTGTTGGCGACGAACAGGACGCCGGCGCTGTTGAAGGCCAGCCCGTTGGCGCCGAACGGCGGCACTCCGTTGGGCAACAGCAGGGGGCTCGTGACCCACGCCGCCATCGTGCCGCCCGCAGCGCCGGTCTTCCAGATGATCCCGCGGAAGGAATCCGAGACGTAGACGTTCCCGGCCGCGTCGAAGGTGAGCGCATTGAGGCCCGTTCCCGAGGGATCGGCGGGAACGGCGAAGACGGCGGTGGCGCCGGTGACCGGGTCGACGCGCAACACCTTCCCGGCGCCGAAGTCGAGCACCAGAAGCTGGTGGGTGATCGGGTGGAAATCGAGGCCGAGGAGGGCGGGGCTCGATTCCAAAACGAGCGTGCGCAGCCAGCGGCCGGATCGGGCGAAGACGGCGATCCGGCCCGACGCGGACGTCCCCTGGTAGTCGAAGTCGCTGACATAGAAGTCGCCGGTCAGCCGGTCGACGGTGAGGCCCTCGGGGTGGCGGAGCGGCTGCGGCAGCACGGCGAATTCGACCGCAGGGCTGCGGTTCCACGCCGGAGCAGCCGGGGAGAGGGTGAAGACCAAGAGCGCTGCGAGGAAGACGGTCCGGTACATGGTTCGAGCCTCCGGTTCGAGGGCGCGCAGCATATGCCGTGGCGCGCCGCCGCTCCACCGGCACGCGGATTTCCTGTTGTTCCGAAATCATCATCAGGTAGCCTCTCGGCGGTGGACCCCACCGCTGCCGAGGACGGCTGGGCGCGCGAGTGGGGCGCCCTCGCGCTCTCCGTCGTCGCCTACGCAGTCCTCGCCGTCATGGTCGCGCGGCGGATCCCGCTCGAAGCCGGGGTCGGCGACGCGTTCATCACCGAGCTGCGGCCGCTCCTGAAGCCGGAGCCGGTCGAGCACGCGCTGTTCCTGCTCGGTCTGGCCTCGATCCCGACGCTTCCGATCGCCTTCTACCTGGCGCTCTTCCGGCTGCGGCTGGCGAGCGCGCTGGGGCTGCGGCTGCGCGACATCCTTCTCTGCGGAGGCGCCGCGATCTGGCTCACCTGGCTCTGCTTCTCGAGCGAGATCCCCGACGCGCCGCTGTACCTCGCCGGCGCCGCCGCGATCGGCGCGGTCCTGATCGCCGCCGGCCGGAACCGGCGCGCGACGAGCCTGCTGTACGCGGGTGCGTGCGCCGCGATCGTCTTCCTCGGCTGGCGCACGCAGGTCATCGACGACAGCTGGTTCCTGCTCGACATCGACGTCTGGCACCACTTCGACATCCTGCTCGGCGCGGTCAACGGAGTGCTCCACGGGCGGACCGTCCTGGTCGACATGACGTCGCAGTACGGCGTGCTCTGGCCCTACGTGGCGGCTGCCCTGCTGCGGCCGTTCGGGCTGTCGGTGGCGAGCCTGAGCGGCTTCTTCGCCACGCTGGAGGCGCTGCAGCTCGTCTTCCTCTACCTCGCGCTCGCGCGCGTGATGGGGCGCCGATCGCTCGCGACGCTCCTCTCGTTCGCGGCCGTCGCCGGCGTCTCGCACGCGCTCTTCGGATCCGCGCCGTTCAACCTCGAGCAGACCCTGTTCCGCCGGGTCGACTACGCATACGAGGTCACGCCCGTTTACTACCAGTTCTTTCCGCTGCGGACGTTCTGGCCGGCGTTCTTCATCTGGCTGGTGCCGCTCTGCGCCGGCCCGCGACGCAGACTGGTCCTCGTGGCCGGATATCTCCTCTGCGGAGTTGCGCTCCTGTGGAACGTCGATCAGGGCCTGGTGGTGCTGATCGCGTGGACGGCGCAGCTCGCCTACGAGCGGCTGGGGGACCGGTGGCGGCCGGTCTTGCGCCACGTCGTGCTCCACGCCGCGCTCGCGGCCGCCACCGCGGCGGGTTCGGTGGGCGCGTACGTGCTGTTCGCGCACGCCCGGGCCGGGAGCTGGCCCGATCTCTCGCGGCTGGTGTTCTTCCAGAGCGTGTTCTACCGGTTCGGGTTCGGGATGCTGCCGATGCGCCTGGGCGAGCTGTGGCAGCCGCTGATTCTCGTCTACGTCCTGACCGTGTTCGCCTGCTCGAGGCGCGCCCTCTCAGGGCGGACCCGCGGTGACGCGCCGTGGAAGCTCTTCATCGCGCTCTACGGCCTGGGCCTCTTCGCCTATTACCAGGGGAGGAGCTCGCCCAAGGTGCTGCTGGCGGTGCTCTTTCCAGCGGTCTTCCTCTCCTGCCTCGAGGTCCACGAAGGGCTCGAAGCGCTGCGCGGAACGAGCCTGCGTACGCTGCTCACCGACGCCCCGCGACGCGGCATCGCACTGCAGACGCTGCTCTGGTCGCTGTGGTGTGGGTACGGCGGTATCAACTTCGCGCGCACCCTGCCCGAGGCGCTCGGCGGCGGACAGCCGGCGATGGAGTTCGATCCCCAGGCGACCGAAGCCCTGCGGCGCGACATCGGCGGCCGGCCGGCAGTGATGCTCGCCGACCCCGACGCTTTCCTGCTGGTCAAGAGCGGGAGCTGGTCGGCGCTCCCGGTCGCGGAGAACCAGGAGGTGTTCCTCCGGGAACAGGTCGAGGAGATCCAGCGCATCGTCGACCGCAAGGACGTGGTGGTCGTGGCGCATCCGCGGCTCGATCCGCTCTGGGCGCGGCACGTCGACCTCCACGGCTTGCACGGGGTCAAGCGGCCCGGCGGGTTCATCGTGTTGCGGCGTTAGCTCCTTACAGGCTGGGCCACTCGAAGGGGAACATCAGGCCCGCCTCCTCGGGAGTGACGGTTCCGCCGAGCATCTCGATCGCGCGGGCGAGGACCGGATCGCGGCCGGCGACGAGGTCGTCCACGGCGGGTGTGATCCGCACGTCCGGCTGGACTCCCCGGTGCTCGAGGCTCTTGCCGTCGCTCATCACGATGTCGGCGTCGGTCACCGACGCGCCGTACCAGACGACCGTGTCCGAGCGGACGCGCATGTCGTGCTGGATGTGCCTCGCGTGCATCACGTGACCCCGCGTGGCGTCGCCGACGACCGTTCCACGCCCCTCGATCTGGACCAGCCGCGCGAGGGCCTCCGACGCCGAGGCCGACGCGCTGTCGACGACCACGACGAGCTTTCCGGTGAACGCGTCGTCGCGTTCGCGAGTGGTCAGCCGCTCGGTCTTGTCGCGATAGACGAGGTCGGCGAGCTTCACCGGGCGGCCGAAGAGCAGCGCGGCGAGCGTCTTGAGGTTGTCGATGTCGCCGCCCGGGGTGCCGCGGAGATCGAGGACCAGCGCCTGCTGCTCGCGCACCTGCCTCAGCGCCCATCTCAGCACCCTTTCGTCGACGTCGCTGAAGTCGCGGATCTTCAGGACCCCGAGGCCCTTGGCGACCTGCACGAAGGTGGTGCGATTGAGCCGGTATTCGCTCTCCAGCTCGCGGATCGCGTCCCACAGGTCGACCGATCCGTGCCGGCCGCCGCCCATGAATTCCTTCGTCTGCGCCGTCACGTCGAGCTGGATCGGCTGGTCCCCGGGGTGGCTGAGATCGAGCCGCAGGCCGAGCTGCGGCCGCAGCACGTTGTAGACGAACTCGATCTTCGGCAGCGACTCGCGGTCGATGCGGTCGTTGTTGATCGCGAAGAGCTCGTCTCCGGGCGAAACGCCCTTCTTCTCCGCGTCGCTGCCGGGGCGGACGTGGGCGACGAAGCAGCGATCGCCGACGATGTACGCGCGAAAGCCGTAGTCGACGCGGATGCGGCGCAACGGGGCCAGGAACAAGGTGTGCGAGTCGCCGAGCAAGTCGAGCACGGCCGCGACGTGCGAGAAGGCCATTCCCATCGTCGTGGCGACGTCGATCTTCGCTTCCGCGGCGGCGACGGCCGCGTCCCAGTCGACCCCGTGGAATTTCGGGTCGTAGTAATGCTCCTTCACGTCGTTCGAGACGCTGCGAAGCATCAGCTTCACTCGCCCGCGGTCGTTTGGCGAGAGCTCCGGCGACCCGCCGACGCTGCCCGCTGCCGACGCGCATCCCGCCAGCAGCAACGCGATGAGCGTTCGATTCACGAGCGGCCCCCTTTCCGCTGGAACGGGCGTAGTCTGAGGCAAAGTGCCGGTAACCAGATGATCCGTGCGAGTTTGCGCCGCGTGCGCTAAACTTCTCATCGATCCGGGTGATCTCCGGGCTTTCGCTCGTCGTGACTCGGCGGCGGTGGCGGCGGGCGAAGCGGACGCATCTGGCGCACCTTTTCCGCCGTGAAGGCCCGGCGCCTTTGCTGCGGGCCGCGCGCGCGCTGTTCGAGCATGCGCGGGCCGTGAGCGCAGCGTGGCCTTCGGCGCGGGAGCGGGCCGCTGATGTCGCGCACCACGTCCAATTGAAGCGCTTGCTGGATCAGGCGGCTCGTGTCCGCCGTCGCTGACGCGCTCCGGGCGCTCGACGCGGCGCTGCGTTCGGCAGGCGCACGCTGGTATCTCTTCGGGGCCCAGGCGGCGTTGGTTCACGGCGCTTCACGGCTGACGGCCGACATCGATGCGACGGTCGCGTGGGAGGATGCCTCGCGGACGGGTCCGCTGATCGCGCGTCTACGCGCTCAGGGGTTCGTCGAACGGCCTGTCGACGCGGACTTCACCGAGCGCACCCGGGTAGTGCCGCTCGAGCACGCGCCGACTGCGATCCCGGTCGATCTCGTCCTCGGCGGGCCGGGCCCCGAGGAGCTGTTCCTGAGCCGCGCGCGGGAGCACGACATCGACGGCGTGCTTGCGGAGCTCGAGTCGGCGCTCGATCGCCGCGATCTGCTGCCGGCGCTCGACGCCGCGCTCGCGGACGCCGGCGCCTGAAATCGGCTTCCGTCGTTCGTCGGATCCGACGAGTCCGGCGATACCCTTGGCAATTCTCGAAATGATCGCCGTCGATTCCGCGAAAAAAACAGTTCTGCAACATTCGGTCGCGCGGCGCGTATTGACTCGTTTTGCGATTGCGGGCTTAAGGCGCGTCGGGGCCGCAATCCATGGGGGGTCTGGCCTCACGATCGCAAACCAACGATGCGGAAGGAGAATCGTATGCGATTTCTCTCGACGGGCGCCGGCGTCGCGGCGCTCACGGCGGGTCTGTTGGCTTTCGCAGCAGCCGGACGCGCTGACGATGCCGACGACGGCGCCAGCAAGAACATGAAGCAGGTCGGATGGAACGCGCTCCAGGCGCGCTCCACCTATCAACCCACGCTGCACAAGTATGCCGACGGGCGCTATTTCATCTTCGCAGGTCACCACACCTACGGCGCGCCTGGCGAGGGGTCGCCGGCGGCGGCGACGTTGCCGCCGCTTCCCAAGGTGGACGGCGAGGAGAACGGCACCTCCATCGTCGACGTGACCAACCCGCGCCGTCCGGTCTACGTGAAGCACATCCCGGTTTCCAACGGCAGCGGCGGCGGCGCGCAGATGGTGCGAGTCTGCGACGGCAACGCGCTGCCGGTGCACGATGGCAAGGTGTACATGCTCCGCTCCTACGCGAGCTCGGCGCACGAGGTCTGGGACGTGACCAACCCGGCCGCGCCGGTGGGCGTGCTCACCGTCGCCGGCGGCAACGCGCTGATGAGCGGTCTGGCCGGCACGCACAAGAGCTGGTGGGAGTGCGACACCGGCATCGCCTACGTCGTCGGCCGCCGCGGCAACGACACGGCGAGCGGATGGAAGGGCGGCAACCACATCTTCATCTGGAATCTCGCCAATCCGGCGAGCCCGCAGTACATCCGCGAGTGGGCGTTCGACGGGCAGCAGCCCGGCGGCTCGACGCCGCCACATTTCACCAGCGTCCCGACGATCCACGGGCCGGTCTCGACCGGACCCGCGGGCGGCGCGATCGCGACGACCGGCGCGACGGCTGAGCGCGTCTACTTCGCCTACGGCACGGGCTCGAACGGCGTGATGCAGATCGTCGACCGGCAGAAGCTGTTGCCGCCGCCATGGGGGACGAGCGGCGTGTCCTGCGGATCGGCCGCCTCGTCGCAATTGCCGTCGCCGTGCACCGACTACAAGTCGGCCGAGATCGGCCGCTGGATCATGAACCCCGACAACGGCGCGCACACCAACTGGCCGCTCGGCAAGCTCCGCATCCAGGACTTCGAGACCGCGCCGGCGAACCCGAATCTCGGGACTCCACGCGACATGGTCTTCGTCACCTCGGAAGCGACGGCGAACTGGTGCGCCGGGCAGGTGCGGCACCTGTCGTTCCTGGTGGACGCGAACGAAGAGCAAAAGCCGCAGTCGATCGCCACCTACCAGGTGCCCGCGTCGAGCGGCGACTTCTGCAATCGCGGCGGCCGCTTCGGCCCGCACGCCACCAACGAGGAGTTCGGCGCGCCGTTCTACCAGAAGCTGGTGTTCACCTCGCAGTTCAACGCCGGCGTGCGGGCGACGGACGTCCGCGATCCATACAACCCGAAGGAGGTGGCGTTCTTCATCCCGGCGGTGAACGCGAACACCGACGTGCGCTGCGGGCCGCACTTCGGCGTGGTCCAGTGCGCGCAGGTGGTGCAGACCAACAACGTCGCGACCGACGACCGCGGGTACATCTACATCGTCGACCGCGCCGACAGCGGGTTACACATCCTGCGGCTCACCGGAAAGGCCGCGGAGATCGCGGGACTGAGCGACGACTGAGCAAACCGCGGAAGGCCGGCCGCGCCGGCCGGCCTGCAAATCATCGGAGAGGCCGGGAGCCGCTGTGCGCGCGGCTCCCCGCCCGAAGCAGCGCTTCCTCGCCATCTCCGCGCTCGTCGACCGGTGCGCGCGGTGGCCGATTGCGGCTCGCCCCGAGCCGCGCGACGAACGCCTTGGCCGGCTTGAACCTGCAGGCCGGTCACTGGTCCTGCAACTCGGGCACCCAAGGAAACTCCGGCGAACCGGTCTGCACCGGTCGCTTCCCGCGCCCGCCGGCAGCCTCGAGGTAATACGCGAGCCCGTCCGAGACGGCGTCGGCCGGAATGTCGATCGTGAACCTGCCGGGGGCGACCTGGGTCATCTGCGCGCAACGAAAATCCGGCGACTGCAGATTGCTCCAGCACGCCTGCATCCACGGTTTGGTGCTCGCGCTGTGCTGCAACGACGCGTCGAGTCGCAACGCTCGTTGCCGCACGGCAGATGTCGCGACACTGTGATCGATCCACGCGTCCGCGCTCGCGGCCGGGTTGAGCTTGGCCTCGCAGTATGCGAGCTGGTTTTGTGCTTCGTTTTTTACCTTTTCGAGCCCCGATGGAGCCTCTTCGAGAAAAGCCTGGTAGGCGCTCTTCGCCTCGGCGCAGTCTCCCAGCTTGCGGCGGAGCTGGGCAATGTCGAACAGCACGAGCGGGTTCGGCTCGGCTTCGTATGCCTTTTGATAGCGGCGGATTGCGCACTCGTAGTCGCCCGCCTTCGAACAGGTGCGTGCCGACGCGGTCTCGGCGACCGCCAATTCGTGCGGCGTCTCGTCCTTCTTGTCGGCCTCGCCGACGGCTTTCATCACGATCGCCATGCGCAGCTCGAAGTCGCGACTGTCGGGAAGGTTGATCTTTCCCGTCTTCGGCAGATAGCCGTCGAGCAAGAGCTTGACATCGTGCGGACCGGGTGTCGACCGCGCCTTGATCGGCGTCGAGCCGGCGAGCGTGCCATCGATGAAAAGCTGCGCTCCGGCGGGGTCGGTGGTGACCGCGACCACCGGCGGCTCGTGCTGGTTCGGGACCATGCTCAGCCACATCGACTTCGATTCCCCGGCTGCGATCCAGAGATCCTGAGCGACCTTCCGGTATCCGGCGAGCGCGACCTCGACCTGGTGCTCACCGGGCGGAATCGTCGACTTCCATGGAGTGGGGCCGCGGCTCACACCGTCGACATAGATCGTCGCGCCCGCAGGTTCGGTCTCGATGGCCACACGGGTAGGCTGTACGACAGCCGGCGGCGCCGCGGGCGCCTGCGTACGAGAGTGGTCGCGGGCCAACACCCACGCCAGGGCGAGCGCGACCGCCGCCGCGGCGACGATCGCTGCGCGTGCGCGAGGCGCGCGCGAGCTCCTCCGTATCCACCGCTCCAGTTCCGCCCCGACCGCTCCCGCGTTCGCGTGGCGCAGGGTCAGATCCCTGCTCAACGCCTTCTGGGCGATCGCAGCGAGCGCTTTGGGAGCGCCGCGCGCCATCTGCGCAACCGGCTTGGGCCGGGTCGTTGCGATCTTCTTGAGCACTTCCGTCGACGAATCGCCGTCGAACGGCCGAGCGCCCGTCAGTATCTCGTACAGGATCACGCCGAGGCTCCAGACGTCCGTCCGCGCGTCCACGTCGTCGGCGCTGACGGCCTGCTCCGGGCTCATGTACGCAGGTGTTCCCATGGTCGCGCCCTCGCGGGTGCGCCCGGCGTCGCTTGCGAGCAGCGAATCGACCCGCGACGCCGGTAGCGGCGCCTTGGGATCGCCGGTCTTTCCCAAACCCCAGTCGAGGACGACCGCAGGACCGTATTCGGAGAGGAGGAGATTGCCGGGCTTCAGATCGCGATGGATCACGCCGCGCGCGTGCGCGTAAGCGACGGCATCGCAAACTTCGACGAGCCGCGGCACGAGCGCGAGACGCTCCTCGAGAGTCGAGCAATCGCGAAGCGCATCCGCCATCGTGCGCCCGCGGATCAGGCGCTGCGTGGCATAGAGTGTCCCGTCGGCGCGCCGGCCGACCTCGAAGAGCGGAGCGATCCCCGGGTGTTCGAGTTGCGCCGTAATTCTTGCTTCGCGAACGAAACGCGCCTCATACGGTGTAAACGTGGCGGCGCCGGACGAGCGACCTTCGTCGGAGCGCAGTTGTTTGAACGCGACCTCGCGTCCGAGGTGGGCATCCCACGCGATCGAGACCACTCCTTGGCCGCCTCGCGCCAGCTCTCTGATCAGCCGGTACCGGTTCGGTTCCTCACGCCCGATCGGCGTCACGCTCCCAGACAGATCGGCCGGTGGGGTGTGTTCTGGCGATTGTTCGGTCGATGCCTCGGCGCTGTCTCGCGCAGGCCGGTCCGAGACGGTAGGGTCCACGGCTGCAGTGTAGCGCACGTGTGCAGATGCCACGAACCCGCAGAGCGTTACGCAGCACCTGCGCGGCGGAGCCACGGGTCGCCGGCGGTGCGTGCGCGTGCGCCCGCGGCTCCGTGAGTATCGACAAGCGATTAGTGCGGGTGGCTCGAGTTCGAACCCCAGGGGTTCATCGCCTGGCCATTCGCGACGAATACGAAGATGCGTTCATGTACATCCGGCGGAGCGCTGGCGTCTTGACGCTTGCGACCGCGGCATTCGTCAAGAACACAAGGACCGAAGACCCTTACTTCTTCGCAGCGGCCTGCTTCTCCCTGAATTCCTTGATCATCTGCTCCTGCGTCGCCCTCGGGACCGGCTGGTACTTGGCGAATTCCATGGAGAACTCGCCTTTGCCCTGCGTCGCCGAGCGGAGATCGGTGCTGTAACCAAACATTTCGCTCAAAGGCACGTGCGCGTTGGCGATCAGGTAGCCCTCGACCGTCTCGGTGCTCTGGATCACGCCGCGGCGCTGGTTCAGCTGGCCGACCACGGCCCCCTGGAACTCCTCGGGCGCCTGCACCTCGACGTTCATGATCGGCTCGAGAATCACCGGCTTGGCCTTCTCGTACGCCTCGCGGAAACCCATCAGCGAGGCGGTCTTGAACGCTTGCTCCGACGAGTCGACGGCGTGTGACAACCCGTCGTTGATCACGCAACGCACTTTCACCACCGGGAAGCCGATCAGCGAACCCTTCTTGACCGCCTCCTTGAATCCCTTGTCGCAAGCCGGGATGAACTCCCGGGGGATCGACCCGCCGACCACGTCGTCGACGAACTCGTACACCTCGACCGCGTCGTCCGGCAGCGGCTCGATGTACCCTGCCACGCGAGCGAACTGGCCCGAGCCGCCGGTCTGCTTCTTGTGCGTATAGGCGAACTCGCCCCGCTGCTGGATGGCCTCGCGGTACGCGACCTGCGGCTGGCCGACCACCACCTCGCAGCCGTACTCGCGCTTGATG
>JAIVGS010000036.1 GCA_020201435.1 Myxococcales bacterium | reverse complement strand
ACGTGCTGTCGTTTCGCGAACGCAAAATGGCGAAGCGCGGCAGGCCGAAGAGTCCGAGCGCCGGAGTTTCGCACCTGCGCCGCGCGGAACTCTCGCGGCATCACCCCGCGCATGTCACGCTGCGAATGCTCGCGGGGGTCGGGTACATGCGCAAGCAACGCGTCGTCGGCGCAATCGAGCACGCGTTCCGGTACGCCCGGACCCGATTCGGGATGCGGATCGTGCATTACTCCGTCCAAGGCAATCATCTGCATCTGCTCGTCGAGGCCGAAAACCGCGAGTCGCTCGCGAAAGCGATGCAAGGTCTTGCGATCCGCCTTGCCAAGACACTGAACCGGCTCTTCGGGCACAAGGGGCAGGTCTGGGCCGACCGCTACCACTCGCACGTGCTCAGGACGCGGCGCGAGGTCGCCAACGCGCTGCGCTACGTGCTCGGCAATTTCGCTGGCCATGCGCGCGAATGGGGTGAAAGAGCGAGGAAATTCGCCGATCCTTTCTCCTCGATCCGCTTCTCGGCTTCATCGTCGGAGACGCGCCCGTCGCGGAACCGAAGACCTGGTTACTGCGCGTCGGCTGGCGATAGCGCGACCGTCACGACCTGGCGGCGCGGAATCCACGTCCGGAGCGGCGGCAGCTGGCCCATCGCGCGCAGCACCGCGAGGTACGAAACCGCGTACACGATCCCACACACGAACAGCTGTGCGAGCAGCGGCCCTTGAGCAACGCGCAAGGCGAGCGCGCCCGGCAACGACGCGAGCGCCGCCGCCGCGATCTGGAACCACAGTTCGCGCGGCAGAACGCGATACATGCTGCAGTCGAACAGCCGCGCCGCGCGCGAGAGCATGATCATCCGGCACGTCTCTTCGGCGCCGATCCATCCGCCGAGCGCGCCGATCGGCCCGAACAGGCGCAGCCCCACCCACACCATCGGGACCGTCAGCGCCAGCTTCGCGACGCTGATCTGGAACATGAACCGGTTCTGCGCTCGCGCCCGCATCACGCCGTCGAGGGGCAGCGCCGACATCGGGATCGAGACGATCGCCAGCCGGAAGATCGGCACCGCGCCGAGATATCGCTCGGTGAAGAGGAAGCGGATCAACTCCGGCGCGGTGATGAACAGCACCGCCATGCAGGGGAGAAAAACGAACGACAAACGGGCCACCGCCTCCTGGAACAGGTGCAGCGCGCCAGGCGCGTCGCCTTGCGCGTCGTGCTCGGCGATCCCGAGCTGCAACACGTCCGAGACGGGCGTGTAGAGCATGTCGACGATCGGCAGCTGGATGCAGCCGACGGCGTACACCGCGAAGGCCGCCGCGGTGACGGTGGCGGACACCAGGTACGAATGGAACTGCTCCTGCGGAATGATGAGCGCGAACGCCGCGCCGAACGGAAGCGAGTAGGCGAGCTGCCGGCGCAGGTCGGCGGCCGAGAAGGCGAGGCCGGGCCGCGCGAGCATCACCCAGCACGCGACTGCCTTCGCCAGCGTCGCCAGGACCACCCCGACGAACGCGCCGGCGAGCGTCCCGGTCGTCAGGGCCCCCGCGATGAGGCACAGCGTGTAGAAGCCTTCGGACGCGATGCGGACGGCCGCGCTCGCCTTGATCCGTCCCTGCGCCATGTACGCGAGGTCGAACGACGACGCGGCGAGCTTGAACGCGGTGAACGCCGCGACGTAGGGCATCAGCCGGTAGAGCTCGTCGTTGTGGAACAGGCCGGCGATCAGCCGCCCGCCCGTCATCAACAACACGGCTGCGAGCGCGCCGAGGGCCGTCGTCCCGAGCAGGGCGTTGGTGACCCAGAGCCGCGTCCGGTCGGGCTGGCGGGGAACGAAATAGACGAGGCTCTGCGTGAGCCCCAGCGGCAGGACCAGAAAGAGCGTGTTGGACAGCAGCCACGCCTGCTTGAACGTGCCGTAGCTGGCGGGCAGCAGTACGCGCGCCAGCACCATCGGAATGGCGAACGTGAGCGCAGCTACCCCGAGGCGCGCCAGCATCAGCGGACCCGCACGGCGCAGGATGGACGCCTGCTGCATCCGGATTCCCCCTCCTGCATCAGAGGATGGGCAGCGAGTGGGTAACGGACAACCCACTTGACGGATAGAATGCGGACCATGAAGACGAAGTCGGAGCTCTTGAAAGCAGCGCGCGCCCAGGTGCCGGAGGTCACGCCGGCCGAGCTGGCACGGCAGGCGTCGAAGCCTGTGGTCGTCGACGTGCGCGAGAAGCAGGAGACGGATCAGGGCATCCTGCCGGGCGCGAAGGTCGTGCCGCGCGGGTACCTCGAGCTGCGGATCGAGGAAGCCGTGCCCGATCACGACGCCGACATCGTTCTCTACTGTGCAGGCGGGACCCGGTCGCTGCTCGCCGCCCGGACGCTGCAGGACATGGGCTACAGCCGCGTGCGCAGCATGGCGGGCGGGTACGGCGCGTGGAAGGACGCGGGTCTGCCGGTCGAGACGCCGGTCAAGCTGACCGAGGCCCAGCGCAACCGGTACAGCCGGCATCTGTTGATCCCCGAAGTCGGCGAGGTCGGGCAAGCCAAGTTATTGAAATCAAAGGTGCTTTTGATCGGCGCCGGCGGCCTTGGCTCGCCCGCGGGTTATTACCTCGCGGCGGCGGGAGTCGGGCGGCTCGGGATCATCGACGACGACGTGGTCGACGAGTCGAACCTGCAGCGCCAGATCCTCCACACGACGGATCGGGTGGGCATGCCGAAGACGGAGTCGGCGAAGAAGACGATCCAGGCGCTCAATCCGGACGTGGCGGTCGACGAGCACCGGGTGCGGCTCAACCGCGACAACGCTCTCGAGCTGTTCTCGAAGTACGACGTGATCGTCGACGGGTCGGACAACTTCGGCACCCGTTACCTGGTCAACGACGCCTGCGTGATCTTGCAGAAGCCGAACGTCCACGGCTCGATCTTCCGCTTCGACGGCCAGGCGACGACCTTCATCCCCGGCGGCGGCCGCCCCTGCTATCGCTGCCTGTTTCCCGAGCCGCCCCCGCCGGAGCTCGCGCCGTCGTGCCAGGAAGCCGGCGTGCTGGGCGTGCTGCCCGGCATCATCGGGCTGGTCCAGGCGGTCGAGGCGATCAAGCTCGTCCTCGCCAAGGGCGAACCGCTCGTCGGCCGGTTGCTGCTCTACGACGCGCTCGAGCAGCGGTTCCGGGAAGTGAAGTACGTCCGCGACCCGGACTGCCCGGCCTGCGGGGATCACGGGATGAAGGAGTTGCTGCCGGAATACACCGAGGCGTCGTGCGCGGTGGCGCCGAGGCGGGCCACAGCCTGAGCTGATTCCGAGCGCTTTTCGTATTCGGGAGACCCACCCTGAAGGGTGGGTCTAGCAAAAATCAAGCCCCCTAAAACGGGGCTTCGAAACTTCTACGCGCGATTTGGGTTAGCCCCCTTCAGGGGGCTTGTTCTTTGCTAGGCCCGGGCTTTAGCCCGGGCCTCCAGATCACGGTGGCGATTTCTGCACGCGCCGCACGATCCGCACCGCCGGCATCACCCGTACGACTTCTCCTGCTTCTCCTGCTCTTCCTTGCACCGGATGCACATCGTCGTCACCGGCCGCGCCTCCAGCCGCTTGACCGAAATCTCTTCCTCGCAGATCTCGCAGATCCCGAACGTGCCCGCCTCGATCCGCGCCAGCGCGTCGTCGATCTTCTTCAAAAGAAACTTCTCCCGGTCGCGCAGCCGGAAGACCATGCTCTGGGTGTATTCGGACGAAGCCAGGTCGATCTCGTCGGGCAGGTCGTCGGTGTCGAAGGCGGCCTCCTCGGTGAGCGTCTTGCGCGCGCTCAGGAGCAGGTTGCGCTTCGACTCCTCGAGGATCTTCTTGAACTTCTTCAGGTCCTTCTGGTTCACCTTGCTGCCCCCGCTCATCGCTGCTGCTCGCGTTGCCATCGATTCCTCGGCGCCGCAGGACCGGCAAAAAAGAGGCGGAAGTTTAGGGATCCACTAAGGTCCCGTCAAGGCAGACTTTCTCATGGCGGACAGCAAGCTCGACCGGGAGTTCCTCCGCAGCATTTTGACCCTGGCCGCGAAGCCGGCGGTCGATCACCTGCTGGTCGTGATGGACCTCCCCTTGAGCAAGGACGACCTGCGCGGGCGGCCGATCAAGAGGAAGATCATCTACGCCGTCAGCGAGGACCAGCTCGCCCAGAACCTGCGGAAGCAGGGCTACGTGTGCGTGACGGTCCCTCCGTACGACTACTCGCGCGTCGAGAAAGTGAAAGTCGCGTTGGTCGCGGCCGTCACCGCCAACTCCCTCAAGGAGGGCGAGGATGTCCTCTGCATGACCGGCCGGACGGGTGCGAGACTTCCCGACACCGTCGTACGTCTCCAGATCGGCCGCGGGTTCGAGGAGAAGGCGTCGATCGACACCCAGGGTCTCGGCGCTGAGTTCTCGCCGCAGGTCGTCGAGGCGCTGGTCTCGCTGGCGATGGCGATCGGGCACGAAGGGTTCGAGGGCCATCCGATCGGGACCATCTTCGTCCTCGGCGATTCGACGGCGGTGATGGAGAAGAGCAAGCAGCTCACCATCAATCCCTTCCAGGGCATCAGCGAGGCGGAGCGCAACGTGCTCGACCCGCACATCCGCGAGGCGCTCAAGAATTTCGCCGTCCTCGACGGCGCGTTCGTCATCGTAGGAGCCGCGGGAACCTTCCGAACGGGACGTGCTCAACCGCCCTCCGAGGGAGGTCGGTATGCGCTTTTCGCTCGCGGCGATCCTGGTCTTTTTGGCCTGCAGCAGCCCCGCTCCGAAAGAAACCCCACAGAATCCGGCGGTGAAGGAAGCCCCGCCCGAGAGCTATCAAAAGAACGTCGACGACAACGCCAAGAAGCTGCTCGAGGAAGGCCGCAAGGTGTTCCGGTCCGACACCTTCGGCAGCGAGGCGTTCTGGGGAGACAAGCTCCGGCTCCACGAGGTCCTCGCCGGCGAGAAGCACGGCGGGACGGGTCCCGGTGTCACGCCGAAAGCAGCGCTCGCGCTCGGCCTTCGCGTCGATTTCGGCGCGATCCCGTCGTCGCTCGGCGACGTGATCAAGGCGCACACCCTCTCCTTCGACGATCCCGAGAACACCATCGCGCTGCTCAAGCACGACGCGGTGGTGGGAGTGAAGGCGTTCTTCGAGGGTGACAAGATGACCTCGATCGGCATCACTTGCGCGCTCTGCCACTCGACCACCGACGACAACTTCGGCAAGGGCATCGGCCGCCGGCTCGACGGCTGGCCCAACCGCGACCTCGACGTCGGCAAGGTGGCCTCGCTGGCGCCCAATCTGAAACCCGTCGCGGACCTCCTCAAGGTCGACGTCGACACCGTCAAGAAGGTGCTGCTCAGCTGGGGCCCGGGGAAATACGATGCCGAGCTGCTCAACGACGGAAAGGCGTTCCGGCCCGACGGGAAGACCTCGGCGACGCTCCTGCCCGCCGCATTCGGACTCGCCGGCGTGAACCTGCACACTTACAACGGCTGGGGCACAGTGACCTACTGGAACGCGTACGTCGCCAACACGCAGATGCACGGCACCGGGACTTTCTTCGATCCACGGCTCGACGACGCGGCGAAGTTCCCGGTCGCGGCGCGGGCAAAGAACGGACACCTGCGACCGGCGCTCGCCGACGACAAGATCACCGGCAAGCTCGCCGCGCTCCATTTCTACCAGCTGGCGCTCCCGGCGCCGACGCCGCCCAAGGATTCGTACGACCAGAACGCGGCCAAGCGCGGGAGCCAGATTTTCGATTCCAAGGCGCGCTGCGCGACCTGCCACGTGCCGCCGCTCTTCACCGAGCCGGGCTGGAACATGCATACCGGCGAGGAGATCGGGATCGACGACTTCCAGGCGAAGCGATCGCCGGACGAGCGTTACCGGACGACGCCCCTGGGCGGTCTTTTCGTGCGCGCGAAGGGCGGCTTCTACCACGACGGCCGCTTCGCCACCCTCGACGACGTGGTCGCCCATTATGACCGCCATTTCAAGCTCGGCCTGACGCAGCCGGAGAAGGCCGATCTCGTGGAGTATCTCAAGTCGCTCTGAACTCGTGGTAAAGCGCCGGCATGGCGCACCGGTTCATCGAGGCCTGCTTCCGCAGGCCCGTCGACAGGACGCCGATCTGGTTGATGCGGCAGGCCGGGCGCTACCTGCCGCAGTATCGCGCCGTGCGCGAGAAGGTGAGCTTTCTCCAGCTCTGCAAGACGCCCGACCTCGCCGCGGAGGTCACGCTGCAGCCGGTGGACGTGCTCGGCGTCGACGCGGCGATCCTCTTCAGCGACATCCTCGTGGTCCCCGAGGCGATGGGCATGGAGCTCATCCTCGAGGATCAGGGGCCGCAATTCCCGCAGCCGCTCAAGAACCGGTCTGATGTCGATAGGTTACACGTGCCGGATGTCGAGCGGGAGCTGGGGTACGTGACCGAGGCGATCCGGCGGGTGCGCAAAGCGCTCGCGAACAGAGTGCCGTTGATCGGCTTCTGCGGCGCGCCCTGGACGCTGGCGGCGTACATGATCGAAGGAAGGACTTCGCGCGGCTTCGAGAAAGCCAAGGCCGCCTTGATGGCGGACGAGCGGCTCGCGCACGCCCTGTTGAGCAAAATCTCCGATGCGCTCGTCGGTTATCTCAACGCGCAGCTCGCGGCGGGCGCGCAGGCGCTGCAGATCTTCGACTCCTGGGGCGGAGCGCTGGGCCCGGAGGACTACGCGCGGTTCTCCGCGCCGTACATCGCGCGGGTGATCCAGAGCCTCCATCGCGAAGGCCAGCCGGTGATCGTCTTCGGCGTCGAGACCGGCGAGCTGCTCGCCCAGCTGGCTGCCACCGGGGCGGACGTGGTTGGGGTCGACTGGCGCATCCCGCTCGACGAAGCGCGCGGGCGCGTCGGGCCCGCGGTCGCGCTGCAAGGAAATCTCGACCCGGCGTCGCTCTTCCTGCCGCTTGCCGAGCAGAGGAAGCGGGTGGCGCGCGTGCTCGAGCTGGCCGATCGGGCCGGGGCCGGGCACGTGTTCAACCTCGGCCACGGCATCCTCCCGACGACGCCGGTCGAGAACGCGAAGGCCCTGGTCGAGCAGGTGCACGCGCACACGCCGGCTCGCTGAGCGGCTGCAGGGCCGCGGCCGCCCGACCGTTGCACGTAGGCGCTTTCTGCACAGCTTTGCAGAGATGCGAATTTACGGTCTTTTTGCGTTGATCGCGGCGGCCGCCGGCGTCGGTCTTGCCCATGCGGCAGGCGCCCCGGCCCCGAAATCGGCGGCGGTGGCTCCCGCGGCAGCGCCGCAAACAGCGCCCTCTCCACGAGCCGCGCCTCCGCGCACCACGACGGTCGCTCCCGGCCGGCAGACGACCACGCGCAACAACGCGCCGGGAGCAGCCGGCATCGCACTCGACGGCGGAACGGGCGCCGGCGCGGCCCTCGATGGCGGGACGGGCAGCGGCTTTGCCCTCGACGCCGGCGCGGGCAGCGGCTTTGCGCTCGATGGCGGGAGCACCGGCGGCTTCGCTCTCGACGGGGGTTCCGGCTCAGGCTTCGCGCTCGATGGCGGCAGGGGCGCCGGCGGCGCGCTCGACGGCGGACTCGGGGCAACCAGCCCCGCGCCGGAGCAGCCGGCGACCACCGTCACGCAAGCCGCGGGCGTTTCCGTCCCGGGCCAAGCGTCGGCCGCGATCCAGCCGACCACGACCGCCAACGCTCCCCCCGGCAGCAGCTCGACCACGACCGGCGGCACGCTGATGACGCCGAGCGCGCCGGTGACGCCTTCGCCGAGCACCTCGAACGGCCTCCAGCCGCCTGGCGGCGGCACCGCCCAGGCTCCCGCGGCAGGCGGGGGTGTGGCGGGCGCCTACATCAATCCGGCAGGGATCCCGATCTTCGGACCGGGCGGCCCGGACGCCGGCGATACCAGCACCTTCAGCGGTCCGGGACCGAACGTCAGCTCCGGCCCGGACGTGAGCGCCGGACCCACGGTCGGCGCGGGCCCGCAGATCGGACAGCCGGACTACTCGGAAACCGACGCGGGCTCGATCCGCTGAGCCGAGCTGACCAAGAGGAGAGAAACATGAAGCTACGAACGTTGGTCTTTGCAGCCGCCCTGGCGCCGGCCGTCGCCTTCGCCACCGACACCCGCTCCGCGCAGCCGGCCGCCAACCCGCCGGCGACCGATGCGGTGAACGGCACGCCGCCCCCGAATACCGCGACCGGGAACGGGGTGGTCAATGCAGAGGAGAAGATGTCCGACGCGCGGCTCGCGTCGATGCTGCACCGGGTGAACAAGATGGAGATCGACGCCGGCAACCTCGCCGCGAAGCACGGCGCGAGCGCCGGGATCAAGGACTACGGGACCAAGCTCAAGGCCGACCATACCGCGGCCGACAACAAGCTGATGGCGGCGGCGAAGAGGGAGAGCATCGACCTCGACGCGCTGGCTGCCGCGGACAAGGCGAAGCTCGACGTGGACATGAAGAAGATGGACCAGGTGAAGAAGATGAAGGGCGCCGAGTTCGACAAGGCGTTCGCATCGGTGATGTACAATGGGCACGACGACGTGCTGAACATGCTCGACAGGCACGAGGGAGACATCCAGTCGTCGGCCCTCAAGCAGTGGGTCAAGGACGCCCGTCCGGTGCTCGAGCGCCACAAGCAGATGGCCGACAAGCTCCGCGGCGAAAACCGCGCCCAGGCCCGGTAGTCGGGAGTTTGGGACACATAAACTGGGACACATAGACGCGCGGGTTTATGTGTCCCAGTCAATGTGTCCCGGTTAATGTGTCCCAGATTGATCCCGCTTCGGACCCGTCCTGGACCGCCGAACACCGGTGTGCTCCTGCTCAATCTCGGGGGGCCGGATTCGCTCGAGGCGGTCGAGCCGTATCTGGTGAATCTCTTCAGCGATCCGTTTTTGATTCGGCTGCCGCTGCGGGGGGCACCGAGAAGGTGGTTTGCGCGGTGGGTGGCTCGCAGACGGGCGCCGCACGTCAGGCAGCTGTATTCCGAGATCGGCGGGCGGTCGCCGATCGGGCCGTTGACGGAGGCGCAGGGCAAGCGGCTCGAGGAGGAGCTGGGGCCGGGCTACAAGAGCTACGTCGCATTCTCGGCGTGGAAACCGTACATCCGCGACGCGGTCGAACAGGCGCGCAAGGACGGGTGCACGCGGCTGGTGGGCCTCTCGCTCTATCCGCAGTGGTGCTCGGCGACGACCGGGTCGGCTTTTCACGACCTGCGCAAGAGCGTCGACGGCGCGATGCCGCTCGCCGAGGTCGATCGCTACCCGGAGAATGCGCAGTACCTCGACGCGCTGGCCAGCACCGTGCTCGAGGCGTTGCGACGATTCGCCAACCCTGCGGAAGTACACGTTCTTTTTAGCGCCCACGGGGTCCCGCAGAGCCTCATCCGCAAGGGCGATCCGTATCAAAGCGAGATCAAGAAGACCGTCCGGGGCGTCCTCCAGCGGCTGCCGAAAGATCAGCCGTGGTCGCTCAGCTACCAGAGCAAGGTTGGCCCCGTGAAATGGCTCGAGCCGGCGACCATCGACCATATCCCGGCGCTGGCGAAACAGGGCGTCAGACAGGTCCTCGTCGTGCCGGTCGCGTTCGTCTCCGATCACATCGAGACCCTCCACGAGCAGCGCATCCTGCTCCGGGGCGTTGCAATGAAGGCTGGCATCGAGCGCTATGAAGTCGCCAATGCGATCAACGATTGCCGCCTGTTTGCCCGCGCGCTCGCCCGCCTGGTCCGCGAGGCCGACCGCCGCCTCGGGTAATCAAAAGTAATCCCCGGTGCTTACGACGTTGGGCTTGTACGAAGGGGCGGTAATCCCACATAGTGCGCACCCCATGACCCGTTCAAAGTCGATTCTCCCCGTACTGACGGTAGCCGTCTGCGCGCTCGCCGCCGCCCCCGCCCTCGCCGCTCCCTCGACGGACCTGGTGATCAGCCAAGTCTACGGCGGCGGCGGCAACAGCGGCGCACCACTGACCAATGACTTCGTCGAGCTGTTCAACCGCGGCACCGTCGCGGTCTCGCTCAGCGGCAAGACGGTCCAGTACACCAGCGCGAGCGGAACCGGACTGTTCAGCTCGAACGTGACGACGCTGCCGAACCTGATGCTGCAGCCGGGTCAGTACTTTCTGGTGAAGGAAGCGACCAACAACGCCGCCGTCGGCTCGCCGCTGCCTGCGGCGGACGCGACCGGCTCGATCAACATGAGCGCCAACGGCGGGAAGGTCGCGCTGGTCAACGGCTCCGGTCTCGCCTGCAACGGCGGATCGACACTGTGCAGCGACGCCCAGAAGGCCATCATCATCGACCTCGTCGGCTACGACGGCGCCAACTTCTTCGAGGGCGCCGGGGCCGCGCCATCGCTGATCAGCACCACTGCCGCGTTCCGCGCCAACGGCGGCTGCGTCGACAGCGACAACAACGCGGCGGATTTCAGCGTCGGCGCGCCGTCGCCGCGCAACACCTCCTCGACGATCAAGGACTGCCAGCCGTCGACCGGCCTCGGCATCGCTTCCACGTCGGCCACGCCCGCGACCCTCTCCGCCGGCGACAGCACGACCCTCGCCGTCACGGTGTCGCCGGGGTCGCATCCCGACAGCACCGGGATCGCCGTCTCGGCCGACCTCTCGTCGATCGGCGGCGCCAGCTCGCAATCGTTCACCGGCGACGGCAGCGGCAGCTTCTCGTTCCTCACCACCGTCAGCGCGACCGTCGCCGCCGGGACCAAGAGCATTCCCGTCACCGCCAGCGACGACCAGAGCCGCACCGCAACGGGCTCGATCTCGCTCACGGTGACCCCGTTCGTGCCGCACGTCGCGATCCACGACATCCAGGGCACCTCGAACTTCGCCAACCCGCTCTACGTCGGCCATCTGGTCCAGACCGAAGGCATCGTCACCGCGGTGAGGAACAACGGCTACTTCCTCCAGGCGCCAGACGCCGAAGCCGACGCCGACTCGAACACCTCCGAGGGCATCTTCGTCTTCACCGGAAGCAGCCTGCCCTCGGTTGCGACGATCGGCAGCCGCCTGCAAGTCCGCGCGAACGTTCAGGATTTCATCCCCGGCAGCGATCCCGGCAGCCCGCCGGTGACGGAGCTCTCCGGGACCGTCACCGTGACGCGGCTTTCGACCGGAAACCCACTGCCGGCCGCGATCGTCCTCGGCCCGTCGGACTTCAACCCCAACGGGTCCGTGTCGCAGCTCGCGAAGTACGAGGGCATGCGCGTCCACCTCGACGGGCCGATCACCGCGGTCGCCCCGAGCGGCGGCACGATCAGCGAGGCGAACGCGACCTCGACCAGCAGCGGCAGCTTCTACGGCGTGCTGCCGGGAGTGGCACGGCCGTTCCGCGAGGCCGGCATCGAGGCCCCCGCCGTCGCGCCCGCGGGCGTGCCCCAGTTCGACGCCAACCCCGAGCGGGTGCGCGTAAATACGAAGGATTGGGCGGGCTCGACAGCGCTCAACATCGCCACCGGCGCGGTGATTTCGAACCTCACCGGCGTGCTCGACTTCACCTTCCGGTCGTACACGATCCTGACCGATCCCTCCTCGCCCCCGACGGTCACCAACAACGACGCGCACGCGATCCCGGTGCGGCAGGGCGCCGGCGAGGGCGAGCTCGTCGTCGCCTCGTTCAACATGGAGCGCTTCTTCGACACCTTCAACGACCCCTCGACGAGCGACGTCAAGCTCACCACCGCTGCCCTCGACCTGCGCCTGACCAAGGCGTCGCTGGTGATCCGCAACGTCCTGCAGATGCCCGACGTGATCGGGCTCGAGGAGATGGAGAACCCGCTGCCGCCGATGACCAACCAGTCGGAGTCGGTGACGCCCACGGACGGGAGCGTCATCCTGCAGCTGACACAGAAGATCGACGACGACGCGATCGCCGCCGGTCAGACGCCGCCGCACTACCAGGCGTATGAGACGGTCAGCAACGACATCGGCGGCATCTCGGCGGCGTTCCTGGTCAAGCCGAGCCGCATCGCCGTCCTCGAGGTCTCGGTGGTCGACGACGACCCGATCAGCGGCCACCGGCCGTACCAGTGGACGCAGCCGGACGGCAGCAAGGCCCTGCTCAACGACCGCCCGCCGCTCGTCCTCAAGGCGAGCGTGATCCCGCAGGGGAAGGAGCTTCCCTTCAACGCGACCATCATCGTGAACCACCTCCGGTCGCTGAGCGGGATCGACGACGACTCGAACCCCGATCAGGGCCCGCGCATCCGCGCCAAGCGGCTGGCGCAGGCCGAATTCCTCGCCAGCCTGATCGACTCGTACCAGGCGGCCGGCGACAAGGTGATCTCGGTCGGCGACTACAACGCGTTCGACGTCAACGACGGGTTCGTCGACGTGATCAACACCGTCCGCGGCGGAGCGCCCCATCCGGGCGCGGACATCGTCGGCGAGCCCGACGTGCTGGTGACGCCGGAGTTGATCGATCTCGCGCCGGCGGACCCTGCTCAGCACTACTCGTACGTCTTCGACGGCAACGCGCAGGTCCTCGACCACATCATCGTCAGCCAGTCGCTGGCGGTGAACGAGTTCACCTACGCCCGCAACGACGCCGATTTCCCCGAGTCGCTGCGCGGCGACAGGACGCGGCCGGAGCGGATCTCCGACCACGACATGCCGGTGGCGTATTTCCCGATCGCGCGCGACACCATCGCGCCGGTGGTGACCTTGAACGGTCCGGCCGACGGCGCGACGTATCTCTTGGGCACGGTTCCGGGCGCGTCGTGCTCGACCACCGACGCCGGCGGCGCCGGCGTGCGCACCGCCGCGACGTTGACCGTGTCGGGAGGTCCGGTGGGCGCCGTGACCGCGACCTGCGGCGGCGCAGTCGACAACGTCGGCAACATCGGCAACGTCGTAGTCGTCCGCTACACCGTCGTGGCCTACACGTTCGTCGGATTCGGCGCCCCGCTGGACGGCGCCTCGACCACCGTCAAGGGCGGCAGCACGGTGCCGGTCAAGTTCCAGATCTTCGACTGGAACGGCGCGCTGGTGACCGACACCTCGGTCATCGCGGCCATCCAGGTGTCGGCGCGCGCGGGATGCTCTTCCTCGACGACCGGCGCCTGGGACGACGCGACCGCGACCGGAAACACGGGCCTGCGCTTCGACGCGACCTCGAGCCAGTTCGTCTTCAACTGGAAGACGACCGGTCTCGCCGCGGGCTGCTACTCCCTGGGAGTGAGCACCGTCGACACGCTCACCCATGCGGCCGCAGTCGTGATCAGGTAGAACGGCGGGCATGCCCGACCCCGCGCCGCAACCGGCGCCCGGAAGCGTGCCTCCGCCACCGGAGCTGCCGCCGCTGCCGCCGACCCGGTGGCAGCGGTTCAAGCGCGTCCTGCTGGGCGGGCCGAAGGACATCGAGGATCCGCAGTTATTTCATACGCTTTCGCTCGCGGCCTTCCTCGCCTGGGTGGGGCTCGGCGCCGACGGCCTTTCCTCCTCGTCGTATGGCCCCGAAGAGGCGTTCAAGAACCTCGGCCACCACCATTACCTGGCGATCTTCCTCGCGCTGGCGACCGGGATCACCGTCCTCGTCATCTCCGCGGCCTACACCAAGATCATCGAGCACTTCCCTTTCGGCGGCGGCGGCTACGTCGTCACCGCGCGACTGCTCGGCCCGACCGCGGGCGTGGTCAGCGGCTCAGCGCTGCTGATCGACTACGTCCTGACCTGCACCACCTCGGTCGCGGCCGGCGGCGAAGCCGTCTTCTCGAACTTTCCCGAGAGCTGGCACGTCTGGAAGCTGCCGATGGAGCTGGTGGTCATCGCCGTCCTGACCGTCCTCAACCTCCGCGGCGTCAAGGAATCGATCCGCATCCTGATGCCGATCTTCCTCGCCTTCCTCGCCACCCACGCGATCCTCATCGCCGGCGCCGTCGGCCTGCATCTCGGCCGCGCCGGGGAAGTCGCCCGCGAGGTGCACACCGGCCTCTCGCAGGACCTCGGCGCGATGGGCTTCGTCGCGCTGGCGCTGTTGTTCCTGCGCGCCTACTCGCTGGGCGCCGGCACGTACACCGGAATCGAAGCCGTCTCGAACGGCCTCTCGATCATGCGCGAGCCGCGCGTCCTCACCGGCAAGCGCACCATGGTCTACATGTCGATCAGCCTCGCCGTGACCGCCGGCGGGATCATCCTCGGCTACCTGCTGATGGGCGTGCAGCCCGCGAGCGGCAAGACGATGAACTACATCCTCGCCGACATGCTCGCCGGCGGGGTGAACCTTGGCCCCCTGCGGATCGGCCACTGGTACGTGATCGTCACCATCGCCTCCGAGGCGCTGCTCCTGTTCGTCGCCGCGCAGGCCGGGTTCATCGCCGGTCCCCGGGTGATGGCGAACCTGGCGCAGGACTCTTTCCTCCCCCACCGGTTCAGCGCCCTCTCCGACCGGCTGACGATGCAGAACGGCGTGCTCTTGATGGGCATCGCCAGCTTCCTGATGCTGCTCTACACCCGCGGTTCGGTCGACGCGCTGGTGGTGATGTACGCGATCAACGTCTTCATCACCTTCGCGTTGAGCCAGCTGGGCATGATCCGCTACTGGCGCCGCGCGGAGACCCGCAAGCGCCACGGCGAGTGGCGGCGGCCGATCGCGATCGCGATGGTCTGCTTCGTCCTCTGCACCTTCATCCTGATCGTCAACGTCCTCGAGAAGTTCACCGAGGGCGCCTGGCTCACGGTCGTCGTCACCGGCGCGCTGGTCGCGGTCTGCATGCTGATCAAGCGCCACTACAACGGCGTCTTCGCGCGACTGAAACGGCTCGATCAGATCCTGACCGCGCTGCCCACTTCCGAGCCGACCAAGCCGCTCAAGCTCGAGCCGCGCAAGCCGACGGCGGTGATGCTGGTCGGCGGCTTCTCCGGCCTCGGCATCCACTCGCTGCTCACGGTGATGAAGCTCTTCCCCCGCTATTTCCACAACGTGGTCTTCATGTCGGTGGGTGTGGTCGACAGTGCGACCTTCCACGGCGTCGAAGAGGTCGACCGCGTCCGCGACGAGACCGAGGAGGCGCTGCGGAAGTACGTCGCCCTCGCCCGCGGGCTCGGCATCCCGGCCGACTACCGGATGTCGATGGGCACCGAGGCGATCAGCGAATGCGAGAAGCTCGCCGGCGAGGTCGCCCGCGATTACGAGCGCTCGATCTTCTTCGCCGGCAAGCTGATCTTCGAGCAGGAGCGGTGGTGGGACCGGCTCCTGCACAACGAGACCGCGTACCAGATCCAGCGGCGTCTGCAATTTGCCGGATTGGCGATGGTGATCCTGCCTGTCAGAGTCCTGGAATGATCCGTTTTCTGGCTCTGACGTTGGTCCTGTGCGCCTGCGCGCCGGAAGTGCCGAACACCTGCGCATCGCGACCCGACGTGGTCGACCCGTGCGGGCCGTCCCCGGACGGCGGCGTCGCGGTCAAGCCGGGCACGCCCGATGCCGGCGCCGTTCCCGGCGGGAGCGTCGGCCTCGACGGCGGCACGGTCGAGCGGCTCTGGTTCGCCACCACCGGCGACACGCGCCCGCACAACTGCGACGACACCGCGAGCTACCCGAAAGCCGCGATCGCGCAGATCGCCGCGGCGATGAAGGCGCTGCGGGTGCAGTTCACCGTCGACCTCGGCGACCACATGTACGTCTGCAACGCCGACGACGCCGAGGCCGCGACCCAGATGGGCTACTACATGACCGGGATCGCCTCGGGCCCGTCGACGTGGTGGATGACGATGGGCAACCACGAGTGCGGGAATACGAAGTACCCGTATTCGTGCTTCGTCGGCGGCGCGCACGACGCGAACTTCGCGGCGTACATCGCGGCGTTGAACCGGCCGCTGCCGTACTACTTCACCGACGTGCAGACCGCTTCCGGCCTGGCGCGGTTCGTGATGATCGCGGACGACTCCTGGGACCAGGCGCAGTCGGCGTGGCTGTCGAGCACGCTCGGGTACGCCGATGCCCACGCGAAGTACACCATCGTGGCGCGGCACCATCCGGTGCAGGGGACGCGGACCGGGGCGGCTGAGATATTGAGTATACTAGAGGCGCACAAGGAATCGCTGATCCTGACCGCCCACAACCACGACTACGAGCACGACCTCTCGACCTGGAGCGCGAGGTCGACGGTCGTGGGCCTCGGCGGCGCCGGTTACGACTGGGGATTCGCGACTGTCCTGCAGAATCCCGACGGCACCTTGACGTTCGTCCAGCGCGACGCGAACGGCAATCCTATCGGCGCGCCCTGGTCGGTTTCTCCGCAGTAGCCGGTTTTTTCAAAGGGACGCCCTTCGCGAGCGTCCGGCTCTTCGGCTTGAGCCACCAGCGCGGCTGCGCCGGCCGCGCGGACGGCAGCTCGCCGACGTCGATGCGGACGATCGCGCCCTTGCGGAAATCGATCCGCTCCTGATCCGTCTTGGAGACGTCGCCGACGACCGCGACGAGCTGCGACATCTGCGGGTCGTGCCCGACCAGCGCGACGCCCTGCTCGTCCTTCACCCGCCGTCCCACTTCCGCGAGCAGCTTTCCGACCGCCCCTTCCGGCCGCAGCTCCTCGACGACGCCGACTTCGGACGCTCTGAGCGCGCCGGCGAGGATCTCCGCGGTCTGGGCGGCTCGAATCAGGGGGCTGGTGAAAATGAAATCGACCTGCTCACCCAGGCGCGCGAAGGCACGTGCCGCGCGCCGAAACCGGCGCCGCCCTTTGCCGGTCAGCGGCCGGTCGTCGTCGGGGAGCTCGCCGCGGTCGGCATGATCGACGGCGATGCCATGTCGTACGAGGTAGATTCGGATCATCTTGGGCTCAGGGAACCGAAGGAACGGAACGGAACGGAACGTTCAAGCAACGGATTAGGGTGGAGGGTTTTGGGTCCGTCAACCCCGACCCAAGACCCGGGAACCCATCACCCGCAACCCAACACCCTGAACGTTCCGTTCCGTTCCGTTCCATACGTTCCCTATCCCAACCTGAAGCGAACGTCGCCGCCGCACACTTCCTGCAACAGGTCCGCTTTCTGCCGCGCCGACCACACCTCCAGCTCGCTCCCTTCTTCGGCCTCGACGTCGATCTCGAGTCGCTTCCCGCGCCGCTTCACGGTCACCGACCGCACATGCCGGCGATGGCCGCGGTCGAGGCCGTCGGCCACCCGCAGGAGCGCCGCTAGCCGCCGCACCACGATGCGCTCGTCCGGTGTCAGCCGCTGGAACTCCGTGTGACGATCCTTGGGCGGCGAGCGGCGGTGGTAGCGCGCGATGGTCGCCACGAGCTCCCGCTCGCGGTCGGTAAAACCGGGTAAATCCGCGTGATACAAGAGATAATAGCTGTGCTTGTGGTGCCGGTTGTAGGACACGAACGAGCCCACGTCGTGCAGCATCGCCGCCGCGTGCAAGAGCGCGCGCTCCTCTTCGCCCAGCTGGTGCAGGTCGCGGGTCTGGTCGAACAAAGACAGCGACAGCTGTGCGACCTGCTCGGCGTGCTCCTCGCGGTACCCGCAGCGGCGGCCGAACGCCCGCAACCCGTCGAGCACCGCGGTCTCCTGGTGCAGGTGCGCGCCGCGCCGCGAGACGGTGCGGCGGACCAGGTCGGCCATCAGGCCGTCACGCAGGCCGCGCGAGGTGATCGCCAGCTCCTCGACTCGCAGCTTGCGCATCACGCCCTCGCAGATCGCGGTCCCGGCGTAGACGATGTCGTTGCGCTGCTCGTCGACGCCGAGCTTGCGCCGCTCCTTCGCGGTCGAGTCCCGCAGCCGCTCGAGCACCCGCCGCACCTGTGCGTACGTCACCGGCAGGCTCGACTCCGGCTCGCGCCCGGACAGGCGCCGCCCGAGCTGCGCGACCGCGCCCGTCGTTCCCGCTGCCCCGATGATTCGCTTGTGTTTTCCGACCAGCAGCGGATCCACCGTGGCGAGCGAGTCCTGGATCGCCTCGTCGATCAACCTCGCCTGCTTGCGCGCGATCGGATCCGACTCGACGAAGAACTCGGTGAGCCGGACCGAACCGAGCTGCAGGCTGACCGCCGACTCCGGCTCCTCGCCGCGGGCGGAGATGATCTCGGTCGACCCGCCGCCGATGTCGAGGATCAGCGACGGTTCGCTGGCGGGCTCGCCTTGGAGGACGCCGAGGCAGACCAGCCGCGCCTCCTCGGCCCCGCTGATCACCTCGACGCCGAGGCCGGCGTGGTTCTTCACCGTCCGCAGCAGTGCAGCGCGGTTGGAGGCCTCGCGGACCGCGCTGGTCGCGACCGCCCGGATCTGCTCGGCGCCGGCCCGCTGCGCGAGCTTGGCGAATCGCTCGAGAGCGAGCGCGGTCCGCGCGATGGCCCCCGCCGAAAGGCGCCCGGTGCGGAAGACCTGCTCGCCGAGCCGGACCGGGGCGCGATCTTCGGCGAGGACGGTGGTGCGGCCTTTCGAATCGACCGACGCGATCTGCAGCCGCGTCGCATTCGAGCCGAGATCGACGACCGCGAGCGTCGCCCGTTTCACGGCTCCATCACGAAGTCGTGGATCGACGGGATGTCGGCCAGCACCTCGACCGGCCGGCGCGAATGGTCGGTGTCGAGGTGCACCACGATCGCGTCGGGGAACGACCGCTTGTACGCGTTGACGTGCGTCGGCTCGTTGTCGAACGCCGCCGCGATACCTCGCAGCGCCCGCAGGCGAGCGTGGCAGATCTCCTTCCACGCGTCGTCGTCGTCAGCGAGCTGCGGCTTGAGCCAGAGCTGGACGCCGGCCGTGTCCGGCAGCGGGAAGCCGGCGCGGTGGAAGCTCTCGATCGTCCCGCTGCCCATCTCCTCGTGCCGCCCGGTGATGTAGAGAATTTCCCCACCCGCCTGCAGCACGCGCTCGAGATACTCGCGTGCGCCTGCGACCGGCGTGTCGTCCTGGCAGTACTCGCTGGTGAAGAAGCGATCGCGCCAGAAGTCCTTCATCTCGGGGTACAGCTTCTCGGCTTCGGTGGGATCGAGCCCGCACAGCCGCGCCGTGTCGCGCAGGTCCCAGGAGACGACGGCTTCCGGCGGACACGCGGCGAGACGCTGGTCGCCGATGCCCTGCCCGTACTCGCGGACGATCCGCGCCTGCCGGACCTTGTTCAACAACAGCGTGCTGTCGAGGTCGAACGCGACCGCCGGACGATCCTTCCGGATCGCGGCGAGCGCTGACTGCAGCACCTGCGTCTGCCCGGCGCGGTCTGCGCGTGAGCCGAAAGGCCTATGGTCGAAGTGGGTCATCCGAGGAATGCCGATGTACCAGAGGCGCGGCAGGGTGGGAAAGACGGTTCTTTCCTGCGGCAACCTCGTACCCATGGCGCGACGCGGCTGACAGCGGGGCGCCGTTGGCCCGTCGCTAGCAAACGAGTCGGGGCCCTTGGTGTGTCTGGGCGTGGAGGCGGGCGTGGGCAAGCTTGGAACGTGTGCGGTCGCGGTCGCGGTTCTGGTCGGTTGTGCGCAGTCCCACGGTGAGCCGCTGCCTCCAGATCCGAGCGGCAACGCGGGGCCCGATGCCGGCCCGACGAATCCGGGAAATCCGGGAAATCCCGGGAATCCAGGCAACCCGCCGGACGCGGGCAACCCGCCCGACGCTGGCCAGCCGCCTGACGGCGGCACTCCCGATGCCGGCCCGAAGTTCAGCGGTCCAGGCCCGTGGCCGATGACGAACGTGACCTACGGCGCCGCCGAGGGCATCCAGGAATCGTCCGTGGTCGGCGTTTCCACCGACGAGACGCAGAACCTGTGGGTCGCGACCCGCAGCGCCCTCTACGTCATGCGGCCGGGTGAAAAGAAGTTCACGCGGTTCGACGCGAACACCGGCTCGCCCGACGCGACGAACGGAAAGGGCGAGGCGGCGTCGTACGTCGGAAACCGGCTCCACCTCGCTTCGAACCCGGTCACCTATTGCGACAGCGACTTCGGCAACCCCGACAACCTGCAGCCGCCACCCGACCGCGCCTGCCCGATCCTGGGCGCCGCCAATCCGGAAGGCATCAGCGAGATCGTCGGCGGCGGTCCGAACGAGGTGTTCGTCGGCTACGTCGGCACCCACACCTGGGACGACAAGGACGGCACCTGGGCGGACCCGGATCGCCATAGCGGCAAGCTCGACCGCGTGCGGCTCCAGTCCAACGGCTCGATCGAGGTCGTCCGATTCGACATGGTTTCGAACGACAACCCCATGTACTGGCACAACAAGACGGTGGAGCGGATGATCTACGACCACTTCATCCACCCGCACGAGCTGTACGTCGGCACCGATCACGGCACCGACAAGTTCACGCCCGACAAGTGGCACGCGCCGGTGGGTTGGTTCGCGTCGGGGCCGAACAACGACCAGTGGATGAGCGACCACCTCCACGCGCAGGTCTGCTATCACGCGGTGTGCGTCGACGATTCGAACCAGCGTCTGGGCGATTGGCGCGGGCTGGCGATCGATTCCAACGGCGACCTCTGGCAGGCCGGCCGGTGGGCGGCGGGGAAGATCCACTACGTCGCCGACAACAACATCTGGTGGCGCACGCCGCGGCCGAATACGGACGGAACGAAGGGTCCGAATGCGATCGACCCGGCGATGGGCGACGGATACTTCGGCGGCTGCAACGGTAACCGCCCCGTCTTCTGTCCGCCGCAGGAAGGCGACTACGTCAACCTGAGCGCGGTCACGGTCACCAAGGACCCGCAGACCGGCCAGGACAAAGTGTGGTTCTCGAGCGGGATCCTCTCCAGCTCGGCGACCGACATCAACTACGGCGTGGCTGCCTATCTCGCTCATCCCGGTCCGGGTGAGCAGATGTGGACGTACTACGACCCGGTGAACGACATCGGCCTGGGAGAGAGCAACGTCCGCGACCTCGTCGCGCTGCCCGACGGGCGCCTCGCGGTCGCGGGGCCGACCACCGGTGTGGTCGTGTGGGACCCGACGAAGAAAGCGCGCGGACTCCGGATCTCGGGCCTCCCGAGCGACCAGATCTATCGGCTCGAGCTGGACATGATGGTCGATCCGCCGGCGCTGCACGTCGCCACCGCGGGTGGCGCGGCGACGATCCGGCAGTTCCCGAAGTGACGCGTTACAGGTCGACGGGCACGGCGTCGTCGTCGCCGTGCTCGTCGGCTGCAGCGGCGGCGGCTTCGACGCACACCTGCTCGAGCTCGGGGCGCGACGACCAGCGCGCCAGCTCGGGCTCCGCGCAGGGCAGATGGTTGTTGCCCTCGGCGCGCGCGCTCTTCAGCTCGGCCACCGCGTCTGCATACCGGTTCTGCCTGGCCGCCACTCGCGCCAGATCGGACGCGTCGATCAGCCACTTGCGCCGTCGAGCCACACTTCGCCGGTGACGACGTCGGTCGCGCCGAGCGCCTTGCCGAGCTCGAGCGCGATCGCCGGAACGTCGGCCGCGTCGAGCCGGAGATCGCGGCGGCGCAGGACCGCGTCGAGCTGCTTGAGGGTGAGAAAGTTGTCCGCCTTCTCCTGCACCACGGCGTCGATCAGGCTCTCGGCGACCCCGATCCCGGCGGCCTTTGGCGCCTCTCCTTTCGGCGCGAACGGCACCACCAGGATGGTCGCGGCAGCGATGAGAGTGGTCATCCTGCAATGGTACACTGACTTCATGGCCATCGAGATTCAGCATCCGGACGGGCGGGTCGAGCTCTCGGACAACCTCAACATCGAGCGCAGCCCGCTCTACAACCACGACCTCGCGCCGGTGCGCGTCGCCCAGCGGAACTGGTCGACGTACAACTTCGCCGCGCTCTGGATTTCGATGGCGCACTGCATCCCGACGTACATGCTCGCGTCGGGGCTGATGGACAAAGGGATGAGCTGGGGGCAGGCGCTGGTCACGATCCTCCTCGGCAACTGCATCGTCCTGGTGCCGATCCTGCTCAACTCGCATCCGGGGACGAAGTACGGGATCCCGTTCCCGGTCTTCGCTCGCGCTTCGTACGGCGTGTATGGAAGCAACCTACCCGCGCTCTTACGTGCTCTCGTCGCCTGCGGATGGTTCGGGATCCAGGCGTGGATCGGCGGCCAGGCGGTCTTCACGTTCATGCGCGTGCTGTTCCCGGGTTGGCCGACGGCGCTGGGTTCGTTCGGCGGACACCCGACGACGGAATGGCTCAGCTTCCTCGCCTTCTGGGGGCTGAACATCGTGATCGTCTATCGCGGGATGAACCTGCTCCGGCACGTCGAGAACTGGGCGGCGCCGTTCGTGCTGGTGATGACCGCCGCGCTCTTGTGGTGGGCGATCGATCGCGCCCATGGGCTGGGCCCGATCCTCGCGCAGCCCGGCAAGCTGCAGGGGCCGATGTTCTGGGCCGCCTTCTGGCCGGCGCTGACCGCGATGGTCGGGTACTGGGCGACCTTGAGCCTGAACATGCCCGACTTCACGCGCTTCGGGCACTCGCAGAAGGACCAGGTCTTCGGCCAGGTCGTTGCGCTGCCGACGACGATGACGGTCTTCGCCGGGATGGGCGTCGTGATCACCAGCG
>JAIVGS010000153.1 GCA_020201435.1 Myxococcales bacterium | reverse complement strand
GAGTAGTGGACGTCGTTGGCGAGGTTCGGCCCGCGGTTGATGCCGCTCGCGACCGCGTCCGGGCGGCGCCCCTTCAGCACGTGGTTCAGGCCGACGTAGACCGCGTCGGTCGGCGTGCCGTCGACCGCCCAGCGCTCGATCTGGCCCCAGGGCGGCAGCTTCTCGATGCGCAGCGGCCGGTGCAGCGAAATGCTGCGGCTGGTGGCGCTCTGCTCGCGGTCGGGCGCGCAGACCGTCACCTCGCCCAGGTCGGCGAGCGCCTCCGCGAGAGCGCGCAGGCCGGGCGCCTCGACGCCGTCGTCGTTGCTCACCAGAAAACGCATGTCCGGCACTCTACGGTTGCCGCGGCGCTTCACACAGCGCAAAGTCGCGGACATGTCCGAAGCATCCGCACCGGCGCCCGCGCCGCAGCTGCCCTCGGCGCCCGCCGAGCTTGCCGGCGAGGACGGCGCGCCGCGGATGGGCCTCTACTCGGGCGCCATCGCCGATCCCGATTTCAGCGCCCTCGAAGGGGCCTGGGCGCCCTCGTTCCTGGAGCGGCGCTTTATCGAAAAGACCTGGCAGTACGCGACCTTAGCGACTCCGGAGATGATGTTCGCCATCGCCGTCATCGACACCGGCTACCTCGCTTCCGGAATCTGCGCCGTCTTCGATCGCGGCAGCCGGCGCCTGCTGGCGAACGAGAATCCGGTGCTCCCGTCGGTCTGCGCCCAGGTGGACCCGCGGAAGGCGCGGCTGATCGGGCCGGGCATCGACGCGCTCATCGAACGGAAGGAGGCGCGGATCCTGATCAAGGCGAGCTGGGGTCATACCGACATCGACCTCGCCCTCGACGCGTCGAAATCGCCCCCGCCGATGACGGCGGTGGCGCCGGTGGGCCCGCCCGGCCGGTTCGACCTGACACAAAAGACGGTCCTGATGCCCGCGGAGGGCGAAGTCCGCGCCGGCAACATCCGCTTTCCGGTCGGCGGAGAGCTCGCCGGCCTCGACTACACCCACGGCTACCTCGCGCGCGAGACGTCGTGGCGCTGGGCGTTCGCCAACGGCCGCGGCATCGCCTTCAACTTCAGCGATGGCTTCCTCGAAGGCGAAGGCGAAAACGTCGTCTGGCTCGACGGCGAGCCCCGCCCGGTCGGGAAAGTCGGCTTCACCTTCGACGGCAGCACGCCGATGGCCCAGTGGCGCATCCACAGCGACGACGGCCGCGTCGACCTGCTCTTCCACCCCGAAGGCTACCGCTCGCAAACCATTGATTTAAAACTGATTTTAAGCAGCTACTTGCAGCCGTTCGGCGTGTATTCCGGCACCATCCACGGCGTCCGGATCGACGACCTCGCCGGCGTCGCCGAAGACCATACGGCGCGCTGGTAATCCAGTTCGGAACGCCAAGCCTTCGCGCGACTTCCGGATCGGCGTGGCGGTGATTACCCGTCGCGAATGAATCGGCTGTTGCTGGCGTCGGCGCTCTTGTTGGGTTGCGGCTCGCGAACGTTCCACGTCGCTGACGGCGCAGCGAGTTCCACACAGCCTCCTGATGCCGGTTCAATCCCGCTCGATGCGGGGGCATCGGCGTCCGCAGATCCCCTCGACGCAGGCGGAGTACAAACCCCCGGCGCGTGCGCGGCATGGCTCCCGCAAGACGTGCCACTTGCGGAGGAAGTGCCCACAATGTGGACGCGGCTGGACATCGATGCGCTCGGCGACATGGCCGGCATCGACATCCAATCCGGGACCTGGACCGTTCCGGTCCTCCATGTCACACCAGCCGACGGCGGCACCACTCAAACCGTGGCAGGTAACGTCCGCGCGCTGACTGCGATACCGAGCGGGTTCCTGTTCGAGCGCACGGATTACGGACCGTGCATGGTCTGCAGAACGTATCTCGAGTCGTGGCCGGCAGCGCATTCCTACTCCTCATCGGTTTTCATCGGCGACGGATACCCCTGGCACGGGAACCGTTCCTACGCGGTGCGGCGGGGAGGCGGCATCTACGCATCCTATTGGGCTTCACCGTTCATGGGGGATACCTGGACGTTCGACTTCGAAGAGCGCGACGAAGCCCTGCAGATCGTCAACCAGACCGACGGGATCTCGACGCACGTCGTGGCAGTCGATCGCCTCGACGTTGCCATCGAATCGCTGGATGCCGGCGTCCGCTGGATCGACCCCAAAGGGGATCCCATCTCGGGAACGTTCTCCGCAACGGCAGATAGCGCTTTTCCGTTGATCGGCGGCGGACTTCTTACGACGGACGACCGGATCATTGCGTCAGGCCGGGCAGACGTGCAACCGGCGCCGGAGTGGCTCCGCGGGCGCGCCGCGAACGCATTCGTGGTCCTCGGGGAGCGCGCCTACGCCTTCACGGACGCGGATTGCAAAGCGAGCATCTACAGCGCAACTGGCGAATTTTGCGGCACATTCACGTTCTCGGGCTGCGGTGCGCCTCCGCGCTTCGGCCTCGACGGCACCGCGATCGTGTCCGTGAACGGTGGCGGCTGGCGACTCTGGAGACGATTGCTCCAGTAGTGTCACCGCTTGTGCTGCGCGCGGTACTCGTCGCGGAACTTCTTGACCTCGTCGTAGATCGCCGGCGGCACGACCTTCCCGCGCACCACGTCCGACGCTTTTTTCGCCGCCTGCTGCCAGCCCTGGATGTCGGCCGGCTCGTCGACGTGCAGCCCCCGCTTCTTCATCTGCTCGATCGCGTCGTCGTTCTGCTTGCGCACGTCCTCGCGGGTCTTCTTGCCGTAATCCTCGGCGATCGCGAGCAGCTTGCTGCGCAGATCGGCGGGGATCTTCTCCCACGTGTCCTTGCGCACGACGGTGGCGCCGGTGAGGAACCCCCAATGCAGGTTCAGCATGTGGTTGGCCCGGTCGAAGATGTGCGTCGTGTACGCGTAGAGCGGCGCCTCGCCGAGGATGTTGATCATCCCCGAGGTCAACGACGGGACCAGGTCGGTCGACGAGAGCACGACCGGATGAAATCCGGCCGCCTTCCACGCCGCCTCCGCGCCCGGATCGCCGTTCCAGGTGAAGACCTTGCCCTTTCCGAAGTCGGCCGGCGTCCGGTACGGCTGCGTCGAGAAGAGATAGACGAACCCGACCTCGCCCCACTGCAGGACCTGGTAGCCCTTCTTCGCGATCGCCGACTCGAGCTCGCCGCGGACCTTGTCGTGGACGTAGTCGTACTCCTCGTACGAGTCGATCATGAACGGCACGTCCTCCGCCTGCGGCTCGGGCGTGATCTCGTGCAGGCCGATCGCCGTCATCGACGCGGCCTGCAACTGCCCGATCGAGATCTTGCGGATCATCTCGCCCTCGTTCCCCTGCGTCCCCCCGGCGTAGATCTTGAGCTCGACCTTGCCGTTCGAGGCCTTGGAGAAGTCGCCCGCCATCTGCTGGAGCAGCTGGTGCCAGGTCGACCCCTGCGGAGCGAGCGTGCCGAGCTTGATCCGGACCGTCTGCGCCGAGGCGCTTCCGGTTGCGAGCAACAGAGCGAGAGCGATGCGGTTCATGATGTCCTCAATCGGGAAAGACGTCGTCCTCGTGCTTGAGCAGATACGCGGCGCGCCGCTGCGAAAGGATGTTGGCGAGCCGGTTCTTGCGCGCCTTCGGCTGATCGACGTCGAAGGAGGCGGCTTGCTTCAGGAGCGCCTCGTATTCGGCCTTCTTCTGCGCCGGCCCCGAGACGGCTTCCGCGTAGGTCACCAGGGGCGAGATCTTCTCCCCCTGCGCGAGCGCCAGGGCGCGGTCGAAGTGGGCCTTCTGCTTCTCGGGCGTCGCGCCCTCCGGCCTCGCCGGGTCGAAGGTGATCGCGAACTCGTGCAGGGCGCCCTGATCGTAGGATTCGTCGAGGGCGAGCGCCCGATCGAGCAGCGCGGCGACGGCCGGGACGTCGCCGACGAGCTCGAGATCGCGCTTGTTGGCCGCGATTGCCAGCGCCCACGGCGCGATCGTCCAATAGATCAAGGGCACGTCGTCCTTTTCGAACTTCGCCGCCGCCTGGACGGGAGACTTGCGCAGCTCGTCCTCGGTCACGCCGCGGACGATCTTCATCCCCTCGAGCCCGTACGCGCGCGCGCGCAGGTAGAACCGCCGCGCGCGGGCCATGTCAGCGATGTTCCCGCCCAGCTCGGCCGGCTGCTCGACGAACGCGAAGCCGTACTGCGTGAAGCCGCGAGCCATGCCGATCCGCAGCCCGGCGTCGTCCGGAAGCTGATCGGCGAGGCTCTCCATGCTCTTCAGTGCGAACGGGACCGCATCGCGCACCAGCTCGGGATCGTCGTCGCGCGCGAACGCCCCGCCCTCGCTCGTGGAATCGAGGGCATCCGCCGCTTTCTGGAGCGCGTACCGTTTCGGCGAGCAGGCCAGGGCGGACATCGCCACGAGAACGAAGATCGGGCGCAAGATGTCCGCAAGTGATATTGACGGCGAGCGAGAAGTCAACCTCGGAGTCGCTTGGATCTTGCAAGAACAGACGCGCCCGCCACGCACATCGCGGGCGCGCCGGAAGCGCCGGGCGAGAAGCCCGGGGGGACCGCGGTCGAGCGGTGGGCGCTCGTGGCGATCGTCCTCGCGATGGTCCTCCTCCCGACGCTGGAAGCGGCCGTCCGCCGGCTCACCGGAGCGGGCGTACCGGGCGCGGCGGTCTACACCGAGCATCTGACGCTCTGGGTCGGGTTCATCGGCGCCCTGCTCGCGACGGCGACCGGCCATCACCTCGCACTCTCGACGGTCGACCTGCTCCCGGAACGCCTGCGGCCGTGGGCGCGCGCGTACGGCTCGGCGATCACGACGCTCGTCTGCGCCGTGCTCGCCTACGCCTCGATCCTGCTGTTCGGCTCGTTCCTGCTCGGCGCGCCGGTGTTCGTGGTGATGGCGGGGTTCGCCCTGCTCCTCTTTTATCTCGCCGGCACGCCGGTTGCTTCGGTGCCGGCGGAGACGTTCCGGCTCGTCGTCTCGCCGACGTTGCCGGCCATTCCGCTCCTGACCGTCGCGGGATACGTGCTCGCCGAGGGCGGCGCGTCGAAACGGCTGGTCCGCGCCGCGCAAGCGGTCTTCGGCTGGATGCCGGGCGGGCTCGCGATCGTCGCCGCCTTCGTGTGCGCGCTGTTCACGACCTTCACCGGCGCGAGCGGCGTCACCATTCTCGCGCTCGGCGGGATCATCCTGCCCGCGCTGGTCGGCGAGAAATACCCGGAAGGCTTTTCGCTCGGCCTCGTGACCGCCTCGGGCAGCCTGGGCCTGCTTTTTCCACCGTCTTTACCTGTGATTCTCTACGGGGTGGTCGCCGGTGTGGCGATCGACCACCTCTACATCGGCGGCCTCGTCCCCGGCCTCCTGATGATCGTGCTCGTCGCGGCGTACGGCGTGATCGTCGGCATCCGGTCCAGGGCGCCGCGGCCGCCGTTCCAGCCCCGCGAGGCGCTGCGCGCGTTGTGGGGCGCGAAGTGGGACCTCGGGCTGCCGCTCTTGATCATCGTCTCGGTGGCTTCCGGCTTTGCCACCATCGTCGAGTCGGCCGCGCTGGGCGCGGCGTACGCGATCGTCGTCGAGCTCGCCGTCCATCGCGACGTCCACCCGGTCCGCGACCTGCCGCGGGTGCTCGTCCACGCCTCGACGCTGGTCGGCAGCGTCGTGATCCTGCTCGGCGTCGCCCTCGGGATGACGTCGTACTTCGTCGACGCCGAGATCCCGACGCGCCTTCTGACCTGGGTCCAGGCGCACATTCACTCGCAGTGGGAATTCCTGCTCGTTCTCAATCTCATGCTGCTCATCCTCGGCAGCGTCCTCGAGATCTATTCGGCGATCGTGGTGCTCGCGCCGCTGGTCGCCCCGCTCGGCATCGCGTTCGGCGTCGAGCCGGTGCACCTCGGCGTCGTCTTTCTCGCCAACCTCGAGCTCGGCTTTCTCTTTCCGCCGATGGGGTTGAACCTGTTCCTGAGCGCATCGCGGTTCAACAAGCCGCTGCCGCTGTTGTACAGGAAGGCCTTTCCGTTTCTCGTGATCATGGCGGTCGGGGTGCTCTTGATCACGTACGTCCCCGCGATCACGACCGGAGTCGTCGCGCTGATCAAGGGTCCGTGAGATTTGGGGACACCTTTACCCAATTCCGCGTGCCGATTCGCGAGGATTTTGTCCGCCGATTTGGGAGGCCGGGCCTGAAGGCCCGGCCTGGAGAAACAAAAGCCCCCTTGCGGGGGCTGAAACGGCAGACCAGATCCGAAACCGATTAGCCCCGAAGGGGCTTTTTCTTTTCTAGGCCGGCCCTTCAGGGCCGGCCTCCTGAATCAGCGAATTCAATCAGCGCTTCTCCATCGGCACATAATGCGTCTCGCGCGGCCCCGTATAAATCTGCCGCGGCCGCCCGATCTTGGTGGAAGGATCCTCGATCATCTCCTTCCAGTGCGCGATCCACCCCGGCAACCGCCCGAGCGCGAACATCACCGTGAACATCGCGGTCGGAATCCCGAGCGCCTTGTAGATGATGCCCGAGTAGAAATCGACGTTCGGATAGAGCTTGCGCTCGACGAAGTACGGGTCGCTCAAGGCGGATTCCTCGAGCTCCTTGGCGAGATCGAGCATCGGATCGCGGATGCCGAGCTTCTGCAGCACCTCGTCGCACGCCTTCTTGATGATCTTCGCCCTCGGATCGAAGTTCTTGTACACGCGGTGCCCGAACCCCATCAGCCGGATGCCGCTCTTCTTGTCCTTCACCTGGTTGATGAACTCGCGCGCGGAGAGACCTTTCTTCTGGATGTCGGTCAGCATCTCGACCACTTCCTGGTTCGCGCCGCCATGCAGCGGACCCCACAGCGCGCAGATCCCGGCCGAGATGCTGGCGAAGAGATTGGTCTGCGCCGACCCGACGATGCGCACGGTCGAGGTCGAACAGTTCTGCTCCAGCGAGGTCACCATCGCCGACAGGATCGCCATCGGGTGCGCCGTCATCGGGTAGCCGTCGAAGAACCGCCGCATGTCCTCGTGGATCATCGAGTGGCGGGTGAGCAGATGCTCCCAGGTCTCCGCCTCCTCGCGCGTCGGAAGGTGGCCGTAGATCAAGAGATACGCGGTTTCGATGAACGTGCTCTTGTCGCCCAGCTCCTCGATGGGAATGCCGCGGTAGCGCAGGACGCCCTTCTCGCCGTCGAGGAAGGTGATCGCGCTCAACGTCGAGGCGGTGTTCATGAACGCCGGGTCGAGCGTGACCATGCCGGTCTTGGCGCGCAGGTTCTGGATGTCGATGCCCCGTTCGCCTTCGCTGCCGACTACGACCGGCAGCTCGAGCTCCTGGTTTGCTGCGGTGAGCCGGATGGTTTCTCCCACGGCACGCTCCTTCGCGGCGGATTCCATGCGCGACGCTCTGTCGCGCGCCGCGACCGAAGAGTCAAGTGGATCGGCCGGGTTCCCGCTTCGAATCAGACCCATCGCCGCCTCCTTGCGTCGCGAGGCGTGCCAGCAGCGCGGCGAGCTCCGCCGGCGTCGCGCAATGCTCGTCGGCCGACGCGAGCGCGGCGGGGTCGCCGAGCCCCCATCCGACCGCGCAGACCCGGATGCCGGCAGTCCTCGCGGTCGCGATGTCGACGGAGCTGTCGCCCACCAGCATCGCCTCGCTGAGTTCGATGCCGAGGCGCTCGCAGAGGAGCAAGATGCCCTCGGGAGCAGGCTTACGAGGGCCCTCGTCCCCGCCGAGCACCATACGGAATGCGCTTTCGATGCCGAGCCCGCGAAGGATTTCCCGCGCGAATCGGCCGGGCTTGTTGGTGAGGACGGCGCGCAGGTCGGGTGGGCCCTGCAACAATTGTCCGATTCCCTCGTACAGGCGCGTCTGGTCGAGGAGCCGCTCGGCGTACTCGTCGCGCCAGATCGGCGCGGCCTCGGCGTAGCGCTCCTCGTGCTGCGGGCCGAGCGAGCGGCGGATGAGACGCTCGGCCCCTTCACCGATGAACCCCACGACCGTGGACTCGTCGCGCTCGGGAAGGCCGAGGCGTCGCAACATCGCGTTCACGCTGCTCGCGAGGTCGGCGCGCGTGTCGGCGAGCGTGCCGTCGAGATCGAAGATGACCCCTCTCAGCCGTGCCATCGCGGAGGCTTTCGCGGGCCGTAGGCCGACTCGACGCGCCGCGCGGCCGCGAGGACGCGATCCTCGTCGCCGTGGCGGCCGATGATCTGCATGCCCATCGGCAGGCCGTCGCGCACGCAGGGGACGACGCAGCACGGGTGACCGGTGAGGTTGGTCACGAACGTGACCGCCGCGAGGCGCGCGATCTTCGCGGTATCGAGCTCTCCGCTGATTCGAGCCGCCGGATTCAACGCCGGCGCGTAGCAGCCGATCGCGGGCCCGACCAGCACCTCGTATTTCCCGAGCAGCGCGTCGAGCTCGCGGCGCATTCCCGCGCGGACCTTGTCGGCTTTTTCCCGATCCGACCTGGGCAGGCCGGCGCCGAGCCGCAGGATCATCCGCGTGTCGGGCGCGATCTCCCGCGCGTGATCGCGCAGGTGGGGCGCGCACGTCGTCTGCGCGTCGGTCCCGACGATGACGAACTCGACCGCGGTCGCCCACGCGCAGAGCGGCGTCTTCACCGAAGGCGCCTCGCCGAACACCGCGCGTACCGCATCGCGCACGCGCTGCATCGGCTCCGGCTCGCCGTTTTCGAAGAAATCGTCGAGCAGGCCGACCGTGCCCAGCGTGGCCGACCGATCGACCGCGCGCGCCGCGATCACCTCGAAGACCTGGGTCGCGTCCTCGACCGTCCACGCCAGCGGCCCGGAATGATCGAGGTCGAGCGTCAACCCCGCGATTCCCTCCTGCGGCACCGCCCCGAACGAGGGCTTGAGGCCCACCAGGCCGTTGATCGCCGCCGGAACGCGGATGCTGCCGCCGGCGTCGCTGCCGAGCGCGACCGGCGCGATTCCGCTCGCCACTGCGACCGCGCTCCCCGAGGACGATCCGCCCGGAATTCTCCCCGGATCCCAAGGATTTACCGGCGTCCCGTGCCACGGATTGACGCCCGTCGGCTGGATCCCGAACTCGTGCATGTTCGCTTTTGCAAAGATCACCGCGCCCGCGGCCCGCAACCGGGCGACCAGCGGCGCGTCGGAGGCAGCGGGCTCGAGCAAGAACTTGGTGCCGTTGGTCGTCGGAAGCCCGCGAACGTCCATGCAGTCCTTGACGACGACCGGCACGCCGTCGAGCGCAGAACGCGGTTTTCCGGCGTGAAATCGCGCGCGAGCGGCCTCGGCCTCGGCCCTCGCCGAGGCGGCGCGCCAGAGGATGGCCTTGTCCTCCCTCCCCTTCTCGGCCGCGGCCAGACACCGGTCGAGAGCGCGGACAGGGTCGTCGCTCCCGCTGCGGAACCCGGCCGCGAGCGGCGCGACACCGAACGTCTCAGAACCCATGTAGCCGTAGCTACCACATCTTTAAC
>JAIVGS010000035.1 GCA_020201435.1 Myxococcales bacterium | reverse complement strand
CCTTCCGGCTGTACGCCAAGCAGGATTTCGATCTCCGCCCCGATCACCATCCGCCGGAGATCGAGCGCGCCGACCTCGCCGGCCTGCTCCTCGACCTGCGCGCGGCGGGTCTCGATCCCTGGAAGCTTCCGTGGCTCGATCCGCCACCGCCGGCCGCGCTGCAGGCCGCCGCCGAGCTGCTCCGCCGCCTGGGATTGATCGGCGCAGAGATCGAAAGAGTCTGCGCCCGCTTTCCCCTTCATCCGCGGCTCTCGCGTCTGATCGTCGAGGCGGCGCGGCGCGGGTATCGCGAGGAAGGCTGCGCCATCGCGGCGATGCTCAACGAGCGGACGCCCGCCGGCGTCTTCGACGCGCTCGATCTGCTCGACCTTCGCCGACCGGAAGAGGCCGTCCGGCAACTGCTCCGCCTCGCGCCGGCGAACGGTACGAGGGCGGCGTCGACAGACGAGGCGTTGCGTCTCGCGATTCTGACCGCCTTTCCCGATCGGGTCGCGAAACGCCGCGCCGGCGAAGCGCTGCTCTCGTCCGGGGGCACGGCGCAGGTGCCGTCCCAGGCGCCTGCGTTGATGGTCGCGATCGACGCCGAGGAGCGCGGCCGGTCGCAGATCGTCGTGCGCCTCGCGAGCGCGATCGAGCCCGAGTGGCTCCTCGACTTGCCCGATCTGCGCGAAGAGACCGAACTGATCTGGGAGCGATCGCGCGAGCGCGTCGAAGCGATCACACGCTTGCGCTACGGCCAGATCACGCTCGAGGAGGCGCGCCGGGCGCCGAGGCCGGAGGAAGCCGACGAGGCAGCCCGGATCCTGCTCGAGCACGCGGAGAAGCCCGACGCTGCCGGGCTGAAGGCGCGCAGCGCGCTGGTCGCAAGGCATTGTCCGGAGGCCGGGATCGAGCCGCTCGACGATGCGGCGATCGAGCGTGCGATGCGCGAAGCGGCGGCGGGCCTGACCTCGTTGAAGGAGCTTCGCGAGGCGCACCTGCCGCTCGTTCCCGAGAGCACGCGCGCGAAGCTCGACGAGCTGGCGCCGACGCAGGTGACGCTGCCGGGCGGGCGCAGGCTGAACGTCGAGTACGCCGAAGGCCAGCCGCCCGCGGTCCGATCGCGACTGCAGGATTTCTTCGGGATGCAGACCGGCCCGTCGATCTGCAAGGGCCGCGTGCCGTTGACGCTGCATCTGCTCGCGCCCAACGGCCGGGTCCAGCAGATTTCGCAGGATCTCAGAGGATTCTGGGACCGTCATTACCCCGCGGTGCGGCGCGAGCTGATGCGCAAGTACCCGCGCCATCCGTGGCCCGAAAACGGGGCGACCGCGACGCCGCCGTCAGTGAATCGCCGGCCGCACCGGTAGCTCGCGGATCAACCGTGCTTCGACGCGCAGCAGCTCCGCGAGCCGCTCGTCTAAAACCGGAAAGCTCTTCCGCGCCAGCCGCACGAACAGCTCGCCGTGACCCTCTTCGGACGCGGCCAGCCGGGCATAGAAGGCGCGCAGCTCGGCATCGCGCAGGTTCTCCGACAACAGCCGCAGCCTCTCCTCGCTGCGCATCTCGATCAGCGCCGAAACCAGCAGCCGATCCAGCAATCGCTCTCGCGCCGGCTGGCGCACGCAGGCCTGCAGCGCCTGGGCGTACGGGTCGCCAGGATCGCGCCCGAGCGAGAGCCCGCGCTTTTCGAGAAGCGCAAGCACCTGTCCAAGGTGTCCGGCCTCCTCGCGCGCAAGTCGCGCCATCGCCCGCGCGAGGCCCGGCGTCGACGGAAACGCCGCCAGCATCGACAGGGCGTGGGCCGCGGCCTTCTTCTCGCAGTGCGCGTGATCGACCAGCACTTCGTCGAATCGCTCGACGGCCTGCGTCATCCACGCCCGGGTGGTGGCCACCAGAAGCTGCATGCGAGGCTTATACTTCAGGCATGCGGATCGGCGTCATCTCGGATACGCACGGGCTCGTCCGGCCCGAGGTGTTCGAGGTCTTCCGTGGCATCGACCACATCCTGCATTCCGGCGACATCGGCGGCGAGGCCGTGCTCGAGGAGCTGGGGGCGATCGCGCCGGTGACCGCCTGCGCGGGGAACGTCGACGGCTTCCGCTGCGGCGACGCGCGCGAGACTGCCCGGGTCGACCTCGGCGGCTTGCGCTTCCTGTTGATGCACATCCTCGACAAGGATCGCGTCTCCGACGCCGACGTCGTGATCTTCGGCCACAGCCACAAGCAGCACAACCAGCGCGAGGGCGGCGTCTGGTACTTCAACCCCGCGAGCGCGGGTCCGCGGCGGTTCCACCTGCCCGTCAGCGTCGGCCTGTTCGAGAAGGCGCGCGGCGAGTGGACCGCGCGCCACGTGGAGCTGCTCAGTAATAGATGACCGCGAGCTGCAGCCCGACCACCTGCTCGTTGTCGGTGCCCCCGCCGTTCGAAACGCTCAGCTGCGAGGTCTTGTAGAAGAGCTCGGGCGCGATGAAGAGCCCGGGCGAGAGGGCGATCTCGACGCCCAGTCCGCCCCCCTCGGCGAGCCCGACCGCGCTGCTCACGAACGACGAGCTGAGGGCGACGCCGATGCCCGCGCGCGCGTAGACCCCGACCGAGCGGCCCCAGTAGAGGTGGTACTGCACGAAGGCCGCGATCATCTCGCTGCGAAAACTGGTGCCGGTGATCGTCGCGCCGTCTACCGAGCCGGCGAGATAGAGCTGCAGGCCGGGGTTGAAGCTGTAGCCGAGGCGGCCCTCGACGTCGTAGCCGAGCGCGTTGCCTTCGTCGAGGACGACGAGTCCGCCGCCGCCGCCGATCGCGGCGTAGAGGCCTTGCATCGGCGTCGAGGCGTTGTCGTAGTCGCCGGCGGGACTCGATGCGAGCCGGGCGGCGAACGACGGGGCGGAGATCAACAGAAACGGGACGAAGAGCTCACGCATCGCCGGATCGTAGCAGAAAGAGGTCGCCGGCGTGGGCGCCGGTGTGGCGGGACGGGATCAGCAGGCCGAGCGCGCCGAGTACGCGCGCCGCGTCGAACTCGGCGAGTGCGCGCGCCGGATGAAGGCCGCGCCGCTCGGCCTCGTCCCACGTGTCGCCGGTGACGACGGCGCCCGCGCTCTCGGTCGGGCCGTCGCGGCCGTCGGTCCCCGCGCCGAGAAAGGCGGCCCGGCGACCGCGCAGCTTCGAAGCCATCAGAAGCGCGAGGTGTTGATCGCGTCCACCCGGCGGCGCTCCCGCGGGCACGGCGATCTCGAGCTCGCCGCTGGCCGCCGCCGAACCCGTCGACCGCGCGAAGGCGGCGGCGAAATCGTCGACCGATCCCCGCACCGGCAGCTCGGCGTACAGCGGAAAATCGCTCTGCAGCGCGGGTGATCGCAGATCGCAGATCCCCTCGTGCTCGACGAAATCGGCCGGCTCACCGGGCTTGAGGGTCTCGTGCACGAGCCTTGCCTTTTCTGGCAGCGCGTACTTCCGAACCAGCGCGAGCGCGTCGTCGCACGTCGTCGTGTCCGCGGCGGCCGGCCCGCTCGAGACCGCCGCGAATCCGCCGATCGGCACGTCCACCGCGACCAGCGCCCGCGCCCGGGTCACACCCGCCTCGTGCAGCGCCCTCGCCAGGCCGCCGCCCTTGAATCGGGAGAGATGCGAACGGACGCAGTTCATCTCCTCGATCGGTGCGCCGCTGCGGATCAAGGCGAAATTCACGTCGCGGACGTCCTGCAGCGACAGGCCGGGGCGCGGCGCCTCGACCAGCGCCGAGCCGCCGCCGGAGATCAACAGCAGGACCGCGTCCTGCCGCTTCAAGGAACGAGCCGCCGAGAGGAGCGCCTCTCCCGCCTGCAGCGAGCCTTCGTCGGGAAGCGGGTGGCCCCCGCGCACGACCAGCGCCCGGGCCGGCGCGGGCGCATCGCGCGGGATGGCGAGGATCGCGTCGGCATTTCCGCGTGCGCCTTCGCACATCTCGGCAGCGATCTTGCCGAGCCCGATCACGACCAGACGGCCTCCCGGCGCAGGCTGCGGCGCGCGCGAGGCCGCCTTTCGCGACAGCTCGCGCGCGTTCAGCGCGGCGACGACCTTCTCGTAGACCGCGACCAGCTCGTCCACGCCGGCAGTCTACGCCGCCGGCGGGTGTAAAGTGTTTGCAGCGCCGACCGGAAGACGAACCGCGACGCGAGCTTCCTCACCGACGTCGCCCGGATCACCGCGGCGGAGACAGGCCTCAAGGTGATGACCCGCGAGAACGCCCTCGTCCTGCCCACTCGAACAACCGAGTTCAGGTGACGTCGAAGAGCGAAGGGACGAGCTCGCCCGCCTTGCCGAGGCGGCACTCGTCGAACGAGTGCGCGTTGTCCGGGCGTTCGAGGCCGACGTAGATACAGCGCGCGCGGCCGATGTGGCGCAGGTGCGAGACGAATCCGGCCGCGGGATAGACCGCGCCCGAGCTGCCGACGGTGACGAACAGGTCGGTCTCTTCGAGGGCGTCGAAGATGCGCGGCAAGCCGTACGGCATCTCGCCGAACCAGACGACGTCGGGCCGCAAGAGCGCGCCGCAGTCGCAGCGAGGGGCCGTCTCGTACGCCGATTCGTCGTCGAACGGGGCGCGGCCGCAGGAGGAGCAGCGGGTGCTGAGCAGCCGCCCGTGCATGTGGTGCACGTCCTTCGAGCCGGCCCGCTCGTGGAGCGCGTCGACGTTCTGCGTGCAGAGGAAGAGGTCGTCGCCGAGCCGGTCGCCGAGCCTCGCCAGCGCGAGGTGCGCGGGATTCGGCCGCACTTCGCGCGCTTTGAGCCGCCGCTGCGAATAGAAGCGCCAGACCATCTCCGGGTCGCGCGCGAATCCTTCCGGCGTGGCGACGTCCTCGACGCGGTGCTGCTCCCAGAGGCCGCCCGCGTCGCGGAAGGTCGGGACGCCGCTCTCCGCGCTCACGCCCGCGCCGGTGAGCACGAAGACGCGCTCGCCCCGCCGCACTCGCAGCGGCCCGAACTCGCTTCCGGCAGCGATCTTCGGAATCGGCACCATCGGTCGATCAATGGTTGCGCCGGGCGCGCCTGGTTGCAAGGATCCCGCCATGCAACTGACGCGCGAGCTTTCGCGCAAGGTCTACGTGCAGAGCCGGCTGGCGCGGACGCTCGCGCTGCGCACGGCGTACATCGCCTATGCGCGCGCTCTCTTGCGCTGGAGCGACCCGCCCACGCCGGAGGCCGCGGCGTCGCTGCGGGCGCGGATCGGCGAGCTGTTCGAGGAGGACTGGCAGGACGCGGAAAACGGGCTCTATCCGCGCGAGCTGATCGAGCAGCTGCCGTGGCGCGAGTACGCCCAGGCGGTGCCCCGCCTGCTGGCCGATCTGCCGCGCACGCGGGCGCGCATCGGCCGCGGCGATTTCGGCGACGTGCCGAATGCGGAGCGGTATCCGCACTATTACGCGCGCAATTTCCACTATCAGACCGAGGGGTATCTCGGTCACACCAGCGCCGTGCTGTACGACCTGCAGGTCGAGTTGCTCTTCGGCGGCACTGCCGACACGATGCGCAGACGGTTGATTCCGCCGGTCGTGCGCTTCGCAAGGGAGGCGGGGGCGTCGAAAGCGAAGCCGATCCGCGTGCTCGACGTCGCCTGCGGGACCGGCCATTTCCTGCGCATGCTGGGCGCGGCGCTGCCGGAGGAGGCCAAGCTCTACGGCCTCGATCTCTCGCCGCATTACATCGCGCGCGCCCGCGAAGTGTTGCCGCGCGACATGGACGTCTCGCTGATCTGCGACAACGCCGAGCACCTGCCGTTTCTCGACGGCTCCTTCGACGTCGCGACCAGCGTGTTCCTGCTGCACGAGGTCCCCGCCGACGTCCGCGAGCGCGTGCTCTCCGAGATGGCGCGCGTCGTCCGTCCGGGCGGCCTCGTCGTCGTGGCCGACAGCATCCAGCTCGCCGACGCCCCCGAGCTGAAACGCGAAATCCTCGGCTTCCCCAACCGCTTCCACGAGCCCTACTACCTCGGCTACGTGAAAGACGAGCTCGCCACCCGAATCGCCGCGGCCGGCCTGCGCGTCACCGGCTCCAAGCTCGCGTTCCTCACCAAAATCGTCACGGCTGAAAAGGCTGCCGCTCCAGCGCGCGAGCGCGCTTCGCCCACGTCCGCGCGATGAAGCCGATCGCGCCGAGCACGGGGACGATCACCGCCAGCAGCACGAGCACGCCGATCTTCGCCGCCTTGACCTGATCGGAGTCGGCGTTGCCGAAGCACGACGCGCAGGCGAGCAACAGGGTCGTCACAGATAGCTCACGTTCTTCAGCTTGCGCAGGAACCAGAAGCCGTACCAGACCAGCGCCGCCGCGGCCGCGAAGCCGAGCACGCCGAGCAACAGGACCGTAGAGCTCCCCGTCCGCAGATAGTCCGCGATCGCCCACGCGCCGAACCCGAGCGCGCACAGCACCGACAGACCGACGAAAAACACGTGGAACGCCTTCAGCGACATCTACTGCCCCTGGAACGCCGGCCCGTGCTCGTACACCGTCAGCGACGGCAAACCCAGGACCAGCAGGAAGAAGAGCGCGGTCAGGATCAGCACCGCGTAGATCACTTTCTTCTCGTCGATCAGGTGCATGAAGACCGCCGCCACCAGGCCCGCCTTCACCGAGGCGATGACCAGCGCGATGGCGATCGCCAACCCCCGGCTCTCGAGCTTCAGATAGCTGACCCCGACCGTGATCGCCGTCAGGCAGATCAGCGCCACGAACACGGCGTAGTACTTCCCGAGGTGCTTCTTGAACTCCTCGGGGCTCTCGGAATGCGAATGCGTCGTCTCCGCCATGTTCGAACCTCTACGGCCGCTCGGTCGCGACGAGTGTGAGGAGTTGGGGGGTCCAGGGGGGAGCGAGCTCCCCCCTGGTGGAGGCGCCGCAGGCGCCGGATCGAAGAGGCGTGTGCTCGGGCACGATGATCACGTTTTCGCCACTCGCGCGCTTCACAGCAGGTACAGCGAAGGGAAGAGGAAGATCCACACCAGGTCGACGAAGTGCCAGTACAGGCCGGCGTTCTCGACCCGGTTGGTGAAATGCTCCGGGTCCGTGGTCCACATCTTCGACCCCGCCGTCAGCAGGAACGTGTTGACGATGATGCCGCCGATGATGTGCAGGCCGTGCAGGCCGGTGAGCGTGAAGTAGATCGCGTAGAAGTTGTCGTGCGACGGGAAGTGGCCGAGATCGAACTTGTGCTTGTACTCGAAGTACTTGATGACGAGGAAGACGGACGCCAGCCCGATCGTCGCCGCCATCCACAGCTTGAAGCGCGGCAGGCTCCCCATCTTGCACGACGCCCAGGACAGAACCATCGTGATCGAGCTGGTGATCAGCACCGCCGTGTTCAGCGTGCCGAGCGGGACGTTGACGATCTCGCTCGTCAGCCCGCCCTCCGGCGGCCAGTGCGGCGCGCCGGTCCGGATCAGCACGTAGCTGGAGAAGAGCGCGCCGAAGAGCATCACTTCCGAAGCCAGGAAGAGCCAGATGCCGAACTTCCCGTTCGGGATGCCCGTCACCGGGTGCGGCTGCACCATGTACGGGATCGGCGACTCGTGGTGCGCGGCTGCCTCGGCCATTTAGCTGCCCTCCACGAACTGCGGCGAGTAGTCGTTGGCATGACCCGGCACGCTGTACTCGTACGGCTCGCGGTACACGACCGGCTCGGTGAGGAAGTTCCCATGGCCCGGAGGCGACGGCGCCGCCCACTCCAGCGTGGTCGCGTTCCACGGATTCTCCGCGACCCGCGCGCCGCGCTTCAGGGACATGAAGAAGTTGACGATGAACGGGATCTGGGAGAGCCCGAGCCCCCACGCGCCGAGGCTGATGACCACGTTCAGCGCCTGCACGCCGCGGCCATGCGCGTAGACGGTCGGGTCGTAGAGGCGCCGCGACAGCCCCGCCATGCCCTGGAAGAACATCGGCATGAAGACGAAATTGATGCAGACGAAGCTCGTCCAGAAGTGGATCTTCCCGAGCGTCGCGTTCATCTGCTTCCCGGTCGCCTTCGGGAACCAGTAGTAGACGCCGGCGAAGAGCGCGAACAGCGTGCCCGGCGCGACCACGTAGTGGAAGTGGCCGATCACGTAGAACGTGTCGTGCAGGTAGATGTCGGACGCGGTCAGGCCGAGCGGCAGGCCGGTCAAGCCGCCGATCGCGAACATCGGCAGGAAGGCGGTCGCGAACAGCATCGGCGTGGTGAAGCGGATGTTGCCTCCGTAGAGCGACATGATGAAGCAGGTGAGGATGATCACCGAGGGGATGCTGATGATCATCGTCGTGGTCTGGAAGAACGTCGACATCGTGGTGCCCATGCCGGTCATGAACATGTGGTGCGCCCAGACGACGAAGCTCATGAACCCGAGGAAGACCACGCTGTAGACCAGCAGGCGGTAGCCCCACAGCGGCTTGCGGGTGTTGTTGGCGATGACTTCGGCGACGATGCCCATCGCCGGCAGGATCAGGACGTACACCTCGGGGTGCGCGAGGAACCAGAAGAGGTGCTGCCAGAGGAGCGGCGATCCTCCGCCCGCGACTTTGAGCTGCTCGCCCGAGACGACCAGGCCGGAAGGGAGGAAGAACGAAGTGCCGGCGACGCGGTCCATGATCTGCATCACCGTCGCCGCCTCGAGCGGAGGGAACGCCAGCAGCAGGAGGAACGCGGTCACCAGCTGCGCATGCACGAAGAACGGCAGCCGCCAGTACGAGAGGCCCTTCGCCCGCAGCTGGACGATGGTGACGATGAAGTTGATCGAGCCGAGCAGCGAGCTGGTGATGATCAGCACCATCGAGAAGCACCAGACCGTCTGACCAACCGAAGCGATGTCGCTCAAAGGCGGGTAGCTCGTCCACCCCGACTGCGCCGCGCCGCCGGGGAAGAAGAACGAAGAGATCATCAGGACGCAGCCCGGCAAGAACACCCAGTACGACGCCATGTTGAGCCGCGGGAACGCCATGTCGGGCGCGCCGATCTGCAGCGGCACGACGAAGTTTCCGAACCCGCCGACCGCGAGCGGCACGACGCCGAGGAAGACCATGATCGTGCCGTGCATCGCGCCGAGCTGGTTGTAGAACTCCGGCGCCATCACGCCGCCGGGCATCGCGGTCTCGCCGAGGATCTTGCCGATCACCGGCAGCGGCTGCCCCGGATACGCGAGCTGCCAGCGCATGATCATCATCAGCGTGAAGCCGAAGAGCAGGAAGAACAGCGCGGTGACCGCGTACTGGATGCCGATCACCTTGTGGTCGACGGAGAAGATGTACTTGCGCCAGAAGGGCAGCTCGTGATGCCCGGCGTGCGCGTGGTCGTGGCCGTTGTGCGTCGTCGTCTCGCTCATCACTTCTTCTCCGGCGCAGGCGTCGTGTCAGGCGCGGCGGCAGCAGGGGCTTCCTGCGGCGGCGGCGCGTTTTCCGCTTCCCATTTGGCGTAATCTTCCGGCGTGTCGACGAGGACGTCCGCGCGCATCCGGTAGTGCCCGAGGCCGCACAACTGCGCGCACGCGAGCTCGAAATGGCCCGCCTGCGTGGCCTCGAACCAGACCGGAATCTGCTGGCCCGGGATGGTGTCCTGCTTCACGCGCAGGACCGGGATGTTGAAGCTGTGGATCACGTCCTTCGAGCTGACCTCGACGTAGACCGGCTTGTGCACCGGGAAGTGAAGCTGGTTGACGGTGACGATGTCGTCCTTGCCCGCGGGGTCGTCGGGATCGAGCCCGAGCGGGTTGTCGCTGCCGATCAGCGATTCATTGGTCTTGCCGAACTTCCCGTCCTTGCCCGGGTATTGGAAGTTCCACGCGAACTGCTCGCCGACGATCCGCACGTGCGCCGCGTTCTTCTCGTCCGGCGGCGTGTTCTTGTACGCCAGCCAGACCGGCGTCGAGAGGCCGAAGAGCAGGAAGATCTCGACCACCACCACCGCGCCCTCGATGTACTTGGTCGCGATCGCGTGCACCGGCGCGTAGATCGCCTTGTGCCCCTCTCGGGCGCGGTATTTCACCAGGCACCAGACGAAGAAGATGCCCCAGCCGACGAAGAGCAGGAGCATGAACCAGTGCAACACGGAGATGAGCTGGTCGATCTTCGCCCCGTGCGTCGAGATGTCGGGGGGCAGCCACCAGCCGTAGACTTTCTCGTCCATGTTCCCTCTTCAGCGAACGACGAAGATGGTGCACCAGAAGCAGAGGCCGGCGAGGATCACCGCGGGCGTGAGCGCCCAGAAGAATCGCGGCCCGGCGTACACCGGCTGCTCGCGGGAGCGCGTGTACAAGAACAGCGCTTCGGTCGCCAGCACGGCGAGCGCGGCAAATCGGGCGATGGTCCAGATGCCGAGGGTTGCGGTTTCGGGCGAAGTCACGTCCATCGGGATGCCGCGCTGTAACATGGGCGCTCGCGCGGTTCAACCTGCGACAAGCTGCCGCACGCTCATTCGTCGCGGCCGCCGCAGGCGGCATAGCGACGACTGTTTTTTATTTATCGAGCATCAGGACGCCGAAGACGACCGGCAGGTACACGAGCGAAAAAAGGAACAGGTTTCGCGCCCAACGCGGGCCGGTGTCGGACTTGAGTCCGAGAAGGCCGTACCCGAGAAACGCGAGTCCCGCCGCGACGGCCGTCGCGAGATATGCGGCGTGCGCCGCCCCGATCGGGACGAAGAGCAGCGAGACCGCCACCAGCGCGACCGTGTAGCGCACGATGTTGGTCCGCGCGGCGCGCTCGCCGCCCGGCTCGTTCGGCTGCACGACCAGGCCCGCGCGCGCGTACTCCTCCTTGCGAAAAAGGGTGATCGCGAGGAAGTGCGGCACCTGCCAGAGGAACATCACCGCGAAGAGCAGAACCCCCGGCAACTCCAGCTTTTCCGTCGCCGCCGTCCAGCCGATCAAGGGCGGAATCGCGCCCGGGAGCGCTCCGATCAGGAGCGCCGTCGCCGTCTGCCGTTTCATCGGCGTGTACAAAAGGACGTAGCTGACCAGCGCGATGGAAGCCAGCAGTCCCGGCAACGGCCCGACGCCGAAGGTCAGGATCGGCACCGAAATCACCGCCAGCGCGATCCCGAATTTCAGCGCGATGTCCGGCTCCATCCGGTGCGCCGGGAGCGGCCGGTTCATCGTTCGCGCCATCAGGGCGTCGCTGTCGCGCTCGAGGTACATGTTGAGGATGTTCGCGGCGGCGACGATCAGGACCGTCCCGATCAGCGTCAGCACGACCACGCGCGCAGAAACGGCGCGCGGCGCGAGCCAGAGGCCGCTCGCGGTGGTGAAGACGACCAACGCCGTGATCCGCGGTTTCGCCAGCGCGAGGAGGTCGGACGCCGTGGCGGTCATGCCAGGGCCTGGACGAGCTGCGGCTCCGGCGCCGGCCGCGTCAGCGCGAGCAGCGAGACGTAATCCGCGAGCAAGAGCGCTCCGACGAGCAGGTGCGCCGTCAACGGCACGATGTCCTTGAACGTCAGGATCGTCAGGAGGCCGAGGACGATCTGCAGCACGACCAGCACCGGCCCGGCGATCGCGAGCTTCGTCTGGCGTGCGACCTTCACCGACGACCAGATCACGAGCGCCGCGACGACGAACGCAAACGCCCGATGCGCCATGTGCAGGTGCACCATCGGATGCACGCCGGACGGCCACCACGCCCCGCGGCAGTAGGGCAGATCGGTACAAACCAAACCGGCGCCGGTGTGCCGAACTGTCGCGCCCAACAAAATCTGCAGATAAATCGCGGCAGTAGTGACCCAGACCAGCCGCCCGCCCGACAGCGGCCGGCCCCAGGCGATGGCGATCAGGACCGACATGAACAACATCGACGTCCCCAGGTGCATCACCAGGACCAGCGTGGGCAATTTGTACAAAACGGTCAGGCCCCCGAGCAGCCCCTGGAGCATCACCAGGATCAGCGCGACGCACGCGAGATCGCGAAAACGCCACGCCACGTACGCGCAGCCGGCGAACCCGAGGAGCACCAGCGCCACCCCCGCCGGCGGCAGCTCGCCGGAAACGTGCTTCACGCGCGCCGCCCAGATCGCGCCGCCGAGGAGGACGACCGAGAACGCCGCCATCAGCCAGGCGGCCTTGCGCAGGGCGAGGATGACCAGCGCCACCGTCAGCAGCCCGACCGCGGTCGCGATCAGCCGGTGCGTGTGCTCGACCGCAACGTTGCCGGTCATCCGGGGCACCAGCGACCCGTAGCAGGTGGGCCAGTCGGGACACGCCAGCCCCGAATCGGTGTTGGTCACGACACCGCCGGCGACGATCAGGACGATCGTCAAGCCGGCGGCGGTACCTGCGAGTCTGCGGACCATCGGGAGGGCGGTTCTATCCGCACCTCGCTTGTGAAGGCAATGCGGCTTTTACGCGCCGCCCTTCTCGGTGCCGGTGTACTCGAACTTGACCTTGGCCGGCTTGCCGGCCTCGACGGTCACTTCCTTGGTCTTCGTCCCGTACTTCTCGTGCCAGGCCTCGACCGTGTACTTGCCGGGCGGTACGTTGTCGATCTTGAAGCTGCCGCCGTCGGTGGTCACCGCCTGCAGGCCGTTCTTGGAGACGCCGATGTACCCGCGCATCCACGGGTGCACGTCGCACTTCCACTTCATCATGCCCTCTTCCTTGGCGGCGGTCTCGATCGGCGCGGCCTTGTCGTTCGGCATGCCCTTGTTGAACAGCGTCGAGGCGCCGAAGTAGGTGTGCACGTTGTGCAGCACGGGGTCGCCGTTCTTGGCCTGGATCTTCTGGCCCACCACCGCCGTGGTCATGCGCGGCGTGTACATGCAGTTCTTCTGGTCCATCTCCACCACGCCGGACGGCGCGGTCGCGTCCTTGGCGCCCTTGGTGACGTGCACCCAGACGTTCTCGAGCTTGCCGCCCTTCACCAGGACCGTGGGGTCGGTCATCGGCGTCTTGGCGCAGTAGGGGTCGGCCTCGCGGTGCAGCTTGCCCGGCGTGGGCGCCTTGCCGGTGAAGTCCACTTCACCCTCGATCGACTCGGCCATCGCGGCCACTGGCAACAGAACGGCGGCGCAGAGCGCAATCAATCTCGTCATCTGGTCTTTCTCCTTGGTGATTTTGACGCGCCGCTCGGTAGCAGATTCAAGTCGGACGATCAACCCCGATGCGGTTCGTTCATTGCAGTTTTGGGCGGGGGAACCTGCTTGATGTCCAGGTGCATCAGGTAATTACGCAGCGCGTCAATCTGCCGGCGAGCGTCCCCGTCGAACGCTTTCGACGGCGCGGTCGGATGGCCCTCGTCGGAGAAGTCCCAGAAGCTCGGCATCCGCGTCCCGTCGAGCAGGGCCTGCGGGTTCTTGAGCCAGAGCGGGATCCAGTCGGGCCTCAGCCGCTCCTTGGCCATCAGGAAGTTGGGCGCCGCGCTGCCTGGATCCTGGCCGGGCCGGAGCTGCCCGACGACGTGGCAGTTGGTGCACTGCAGCTCCTTGAACAGGGCCTCGGTCTGCTTGAGGCTGTCGCCGGTCAGCTGCGGGGCCTCCGCGGTCAGGTACGGGAAGCTCTTGTTCGACGAGGCCGCGAAGTAGTGCACGATGTCGGTCGCGTCCTGATCGGCGAAGTGGAAGGTCGGCATGCGTACGGATAGCCACGGCCGCAGCGGGAACGGACCCTTCAGGAAGCCGAACAGCCAGTGCGGCTGGACCTTGGCGCCCTCGCCGGTCAGGACCGGCGGCGCGAAGCTCTGGTTGTCCTCGTTGAACTGGTCGCGGATCTTCCCGCCCCGCTTCTCGACCACGTGGCAGTTGCGGCAGCCGTTCCAGAAGACCAGCCGCTCGCCGCGGAAGATCGCCGCTTGCTGCTCGTTCTGCCCGGTCAGGTACTCCGCGTCCGGCCGCTCGCCGATCTGGCCCTTGAGGAAGGTGAGGATCGACAGCGCCTCGTCGTCGGTGAAGTCGAACTGCGGCATCTTCGTGTCGACGCGCTCGTAGGCGAAGGTCCGCGGAACGTGCAGCTTCTGCCATACCCAGTTGGAGTAGGTCTGGTGGTGCCGGGGGTCCTCGGTGAAGTACTGCACGTCGCCAAAGTCGAGCAATTCCACGGCCTTACGGCCGTGCTCGGTGAGCTCGGTGCCGATCTTCTGGGCGTTCTCGAAGCCCTTGATGTTGTGACAGCCGAAGCAGCCGTATTTCGCGATCACGTCCTTGCCCTGCGCCGCCAGCCGCTCCTCTTCGCCTTTGCCGTACTTCGGCTCGGGGTATGTCTGATCGCTCTTCAGCGTGAGCAGGTACGCGGTGACGTTCGCGGCCTCGGCATCGGTCAGCCGCAGGTCCGGCATCTTCGTCTCCGGCCACATCGCCTTGGGATTCTTGACCCAGGAGTAGATCCACTCCGGCTTCGCCTTGTCGGCGACGTTCCACAGGTTCGGCGCGTAGTCGCGCTCGCTCGAGCCCTCGCTGCGCCGCGCGGTCGAGCCTTTCTCGGTCACATGGCATCCGCGGCAACCCACGGAGTCAAAGATTTCTTTGCCCGCCGCCGCGTCGCCTTTCGGCGCCGCCGCCACGAGCAGCGGCGCCTTCTCGCTGTTGGCCCAGAGGTACGCGACGATCGCGCTCACTTCCTGCTCCCGCAGCTTCTGCTGCGCGGCCAGCACCTGCTCGTCGCTCTGCCCTTCCGGCCGCGGCACGGCGTTCGCGTCGATCGCGCCGGGCCAGAAGTTCGGCATCCGCGTCCCCGGCCGCCAGCCCTTGGGATAGCTGATCCAGGTGTGCATCCAGCCCTGCGTGGTCTTGCTCGCGATCGTCCGGAGCTCCGGCCCGCGCTTGGCCAGGTCGTTGTACCCCTCGATCGGATGGCACCCCCAGCAGCCGACGTCGGTGAAGAGCTTCTTGCCGCGCGACAGCACCGGCGCATCGGCGAGCGTGTACTCCTGGTAGTGGCACTTGTCGCACTTCGACTGCATGAAGACGCCCTTGTACTTCTTGCCCATCACCGTCACTTCCTCGGTGAGCGGGTCGTTCCAATAGTGATCGTCCTCGCCGTGGCGGAACTTCTTGTGCTCGACGCCCTTGGTCTGCGAGCCCTCGCCGCCGTGGCAGGTGGTGCAGCCGAACGTCTCCGGGTTGTGCTCCTTGACCAAAAGGTCCCAGCGGTGCGGGTGGGTGCGGAAGACGGGCTTCACGTCGTATGGGTTGGTCTTCGCCGCATCCTCGAACGCGGCGATGGTGTCCTTGTCCGAGCACGCCGTCGCGACCCGCTCTTCGAGCGGTTTCTCGGGGTGCTTGTCCTCTTCCATCCCCAGCAGCGCCGGGTTCGTCGAGTGGCCGCTCCACTCGGCCTTCTTTTCCACCAGCGGCGCCCCGCTCCCATCTTTCAGGACGACCTTCGTGCGCGCCAGATGGCGCGCATTCGGGCCGCAGTAGGCCTCGGCCATCTCGACCCACTTCTCCCACGCGTCGCGCGGCCGGCACTCGGTGGCCTGGGCGGGATCCATCGGCGCCGGCTCGGCCGGAGGCGTGTAGCCACCGATCGGAATCGCCGCCGGCTCGGGCGGCACGTCCTCGCAGATCGCGTCGTGGATCTTCTGGTACGCGTCGATCACTTCGGGATCGAGCGCGTACTGCGCCTTCATGTCGGCCTCGGGAAGCTGCGCCTTCTTCGCCTCGAGCACTTCCCAGGGCGCCGTGTACCCACCTTTGTTCACCCCGACGTGGCAGTTCTGGCACCGGTCGACGGTCTCTGAACCCCATGAATTCTTGAGGTTTTTAATCCAGTACTGCTCCATCTGCGGGAACTTGCCGAGCCCCGAGAACGCCTCCAGCCGCTTGTCGATGTCGAGGATCGGCTTCTCGATCGCGTCGATCTTCGTCTGCGCGTCGTCGCGCCGCTTGACGAAGGCGAGCCTGGCCGCCGTGGTCTGCTTGTGGTGCTCGATCGCCTCGTTGTAGATGCGCGTCTTGTCGTCGATCTCTTTCTGCAGCTTGTCGAAGTCGGCCTGCTGCTTCGTCTCTTCCTTGTCGTTGCCCTCGTGGCGGGCCTCGCGCAGCTTGTAATAGACCGCGTCCTGCCGCGACTTGACGAATCCGAGGTACAGCTTGCCTTCGGCTTCCTTGATCCGCGCGTCGTCGTCGGCCTTGACCGAGGCGTCGTACTCGCGGCGCTGCTCGGGATTGCCCGAGATCGCGTCGGTCGCGGCCTTCAGCTCGGCCTTGAGCCCGTCGAGCTGCTTCTTCGCCTCCGGCGCGTTGAGCCGCGCCTCGGCCCGCGCGCGGTCGGCTTTGAGGTGGCTCTCTTCGAGCTTGAAGAACTCACGCTGGTAATTCTTCCACGGCCGCCGCGGCACCACCTCGTCGTAGACCGACCACGCCGTCGTCAGCGCGATGAGCACGGCGAGGCCGACGAACGGCCACTTCAGGCTCTGCAGCTCGAGAGGTCGGGTGGCCATCTAGGTCTCGCTCGAAGTGGCGCGCTTCAGTTGGGGGGTCGAGGGGGGAGCGAGCTCCCCCCTCGTGGAGGCGCCGCAGGCGCCGGATCGAGCGAAGTCGCGCAAGGAGATGAGCGTCGGCATCTGTGCGATCAGATGTTCAAGATATTTGGGATGACGAGGATGTACTTGATGTTGAACGAGAGCCTCAAGATCATCTTCACCAGCACGCCCGACATGATCATGAAGAGCGTGGCGACGATCCCGTAGCGCGCCATTCCCAGCTGCTTGAAGAACGGGTGGTCTTTCTTCCACTGCCAGACGGCGCCCGGCACGCCGACGACCCATCCGAGGACGAGCACCGCGCCGACCAGCATCGCGCCCATTTCGCTCCTGATTCCGAGGAAATAGGGCAGGTCGACGTTGGTCAGCGGGACGACCTTGTGCGGGTCCCAGTAGTCCCAGGGCATGAACAGGTTCCACCCGGGTCCGCGGAAGAAGACGCCGATGGTGATCATCCCGACCCACATCCCGAGGAAGCCGACGAGGAACGTGGCGATGGCGAACTTGCGCTCGCTCCAGGTGTAGTACCCGTTGCCGCGCGGGTTGATGTCGACGTACGGGATGATCATCAGCCCGACGATGATCAACGTCGGCAAGAGGACGCCGGCGATCCAGGGGTCGAAGTAGACGAGCATCTCCTGCAGGCCGAGGAAGTACCACGGCGCCTTCGACGGGTTCGGCGTCTTGGTCGGGTTGGCCGGCTCCTCCATCGGCGCGTCGACGGTGATGCTCCAGACCAGCAGCACGAGGAGCAGCACGCACCCGGCGATGAACTCGGCGCGCACCAGGTACGGCCAGGTGTGCACCTTGTCGGGCAGGTCGGCGGCGGGAATGACGGCGCGAGCGCGGCCGGCCGTGACCTTCACTTCCTCCTGGTCCTGAATGATTGCCGGATTCTCAGCCATTAGAGTGGCCCCGAGATTCCACCATCTTTACGGATTCGCCAGAAGTGCAGGATCATCAGGATCGACGCGATGATCGGGATGAAGATGCAGTGCAGCACGTAGAAGCGGAGCAGCGTCGCCGAGCCGACCACCGTTCCGGCCGTGAGCAGGGCGCGCGCGTCGTAACGCGGCGTCATGCCGAGCTGCGGACCGAAGGGCCCTTCGTTGCCGAGGAGCGGCGTCGCGCGGGCCATGTTGGTGCCGACGGTCACCGCCCAGATGGCGAGCTGATCCCAGGGCAAGAGATAGCCGGTGAAGGAGAGCAAGAGCGTGAGCGTGAGCAGGTTCACGCCCACCACCCAGTTGAACTCGCGGGGCGGCTTGTAGCTGCCGGTCATGAAGACCCGGAACATGTGCAGCCAGATGAAGATGACCATGCCGTGCGCCGCCCAGCGGTGCATGTTGCGCATGATCATTCCGAAGGGGACGTCGAAATCGAGGTACTTCACGTCCCAGTAGGCGTACTCGCCGGTGGGCCGGTAGTAGAACATCAAGACGACGCCGGTCACGACGGTGCAGAGATAGAGCAGGAAGGTGAGCCCGCCCGCGCACCAGGTGTGGCGGTAGCGGATGCCGTGCCTGCGCATCTTCGACGGATGCAGATG
>JAIVGS010000324.1 GCA_020201435.1 Myxococcales bacterium | reverse complement strand
GTCTACCTGAACGGCGTCGAGCAGAAGCGCACCGACGTGGGCGACTTCACCTACAAGGACCGCTCCGAGTACACCGACACCGACCAGGACGTGGTCGCCCATGAATTCGTCGAAAATCTCGACGGCCGCAAGCACCCGATCATCGTCAGGAAAGACCCGATCTTCGCCCGTTCGGGCTCGTTCATCGTCGAGGAAGGCCGGGTCTTCATGATGGGCGACAACCGCGACAACTCGGCCGACAGCCGCGTCGAGGGCGGCATCGGCCAGATCCCCTTCAGCTACATCAAGGGGCGAGCGAGCATCATCTGGATCTCGTTCGGCGGCCCCGCGGGAATCCGTTTCGAGCGCATGTTCCGGGGAGTGAATTGATGCCCGCGATGCGCAAGGCGCGGGGGCTCACCTTCATCACCGTCCTGATCATCGCCGGCGCCATCGCGCTGGTCGGCTGGATCGTCACCTACGGGCCTGCGTACTGGGACAACACCGACGTCTCCCGGATGCTCAAGGAAGCGGCGAACATGTGCTACCGCGAGCCGGACGACGAGAAGGTGAAGAACTGGGTGATGGTCCAGCTCCACCGGCAGTTCGAGACCGGGGAGCGCGACAACAGGGGCGATCCGGTGATGTCGATCGACGTCCAGCGCGACGACCTGCGCATCGAGCGAACCGACGGGCCGCCGAAGTACGTGAACATCTGGCTGACGTACTACCGGACGGTGACCGTGCCGCTGCTCGGCCAGCAGCGCCAGGTGACGTTCGTCGATCACGCCGAGCAGGACCTGACGCCGGTGAAGTGGTGATACCGGCTGCCGGCTATCGGCTATCGGCCACCGGCTACCGGCTAAAGCAGGCTCAGGTGCGTGGCGAGTCGCCACACGGCGATTTCGTCGTCGATCAGGAGCGCGACCGACAAGTCCGGCGCCAGCGTCGCTGCGCGGGACGGCGGAACTTGCGCGACGAGCAGGCCTTCCTGGACGTCGAAGAGCCTGGGACCGACGAGGGCGATCCCGCGCTGGATCTGGGCAGCTCCAGCGTCTTCGAGGGCGATCGACCAGCGCTTGCCGTCGAGCCGGGCGGCGTGTCCATCGCCGGTCGCGATCACCGCTTCCGGATCGTCTCCGGCCGCCAGGTCGCGCGCCCACGGCAGCGGCGTCGAGGGGCGGGGAGCGCCGTCGCCCGCGGAAAAGGCCAGCGCCGCCTCGCCGCCGAGCAGCAGCGCGTTCCCATGGGCGATCGTCAGCGAGCGCGACCCGGCCGGCACCTCGCGCTCCCACACCTGCTCACCCGAGTGCGGGTCGACGCACATCAGCGCACCCTCCGACAGGACCAGCGCCCGGGACCCGTTGGCGAGCATCTCCACGACGCTGCAGCGGCGCTTCCAGAGGATGCGGCCGTCGGCCGGGTCGAGGCCGGCCAGCGAGCCCGACCCGAGAGCGGCCACCAGGACGCGGTCCACGGCCAGCAGCGACGTCGGTGCGCCACCGGGAAGCTTCGTCCGGAACGCGAGCGTCCCCTCGTCTGCGGCCACGGCGAGGCCCTCGCCGGGAAGCGACCGCGCGACGCCTCCGGGCAGCGCCCAGAGTCGGGCCGGGTGGGCCGCGCCGCGCAGGCGCCGTTTCCAGCGGACTTCGCCGGTGGCGACGTCGAGCCGGACCAGCGCATCGCCCGGCTCGGCGTAGAAGAGCTCGAGTCCGCGCGCGACCGCGCCCGGCGCGGCCGGAACGGTCCAGAGCGGATCGCCGGTCTCCGCATCGCGCGCGTGCAGCGCTCCGGGCAGCTCGGCCAACACCGGTCCGTGGCCGAACGGCAGGGCCCGCACGGCCCCCGGCGCCGGCGCGCGCCAGGCCTCGCGATACACCAGCCGCCGCATCCGCCCCTGCGTCAGCGGACCCTGCCGCTGCAGCTCCTGCGGCGCCGCGGGCGCGGCGACCGTCTCGGGGGCACGGCGCAGATCGCCCGTCTCCAGATCGTGGCAGTGCCGCTCGAGCTGGTGCGCCCGCTCCCGGAGGTCCTGGGCGAGCTCGTCCTCCTCGTCTGCCTCGTCCGCGTACCCGAGCGCGGCGAGCGCCACGAGGCGCGCGACGCGCAACGCCGGCAACGCCGCCGGCTGCCGCCAGCCGGGCGCGCGGATCTCGTCGTTGGTCAGGTCGCAGGACAATTCGTGGGGCCCGAAATGCACCGCGATCGAGCGGGCGCCCGTCTCCCACGCTTCGACGAGCCGCTCGGCCTCGCCGAGCAGGTTGCGCAGGATCAGATAGGGCGGCCCTTCGCAGACGAGGCCCGGCGCGCCGCGGCGGACGAGCGCCAGCGACCCGTTCCCGAGGTGGGGCGCGAGGGGTGCGAAACGCACATCGCCGCGGCCATGCAACCGCGCCGCCGTCTCGGGCGGAAGCTGGAGCTGCAGCGACTCGCTGCGGCGGCGGGCGTCGGCAGGGTGGAAGACCATCGCCCGCGCCGCTGCCTCCCTGGCCGGCCATCGCCGGGCAACCTTCGTCGGCGGGCGTGCCAGCCGCGAGCACGACTGGCCGAGGCGCTGCGCGAGGGGTGCGGCGGAGAGGACCGGGCTGATCGCGAGCAGATCGAGCAGCAGCCCGCGGGCCGCGTGGAGGGTGGCGCTGCGCATCTTCCGGGCGTCCACCAGCAGGCCGCTCGACAGCACCCGCGCCGGCGGCGCCAGCGAGACGAGCGTGAGGAGGAGATCGGGCCCGCGCGCCTCGAGGACGAGCTCGGTGGGCCCGGGTCCGATCGTCGCCTGCGCCGCGGGCTCGCCGTCGCCCATCCGCAACAGCGCCTGCGAGAGCTCGTCGATCGCGACCAGGACCCGCGCCTCGCCGACGCCGGCCGCGATGTCGACGCCGTCGACCTCGACGCCGAGGACGTCGAGGATCTCCGCCCCGGTGAACCCGCGCGGCGATTTGAGCGCGCGCAGCTCGCCGACGTACGCCGGATTCATCCGCCACGATCGGCCTGGTTTGATGCGGATCACCTCCGCACAATACAACGCGGGGTCGGCTGAATTGCCGGCAAGAAGTTGGGGGGGCCAGAGGGGAGCGAGCTCCCCCCTGTGGAGGCGCCGCAGGCGCCGGATCGAAGAGGTTTTCAACAGGAGGCTACCGGCACCCGCGCTCGGGGGTGCGATGTCTCGTTGACAGCGGCGGTGCAACTCAATAGTGTTCCAAGACTTTTTCGAGTCGGCCCGAGGGAAGCTTCCACAGCCCCGGAGGCGGCCGCTGGAGTTCACAAATGACGTTTACGGAAGCTGCGGTGGAAGTCCTGCGCCGCGCCGGAAAGCCCCTCCATTTCAAGGAAATCGCCGACCTCGCTCTTTCACAAAACCTGCTCTCGCACGTCGGGCAGGATCCGGAGGTGACGATGGGCCAGCGCCTCGCGGCGATGGCCAAGCGCGAGGAAGAACGAAAGGTGGTGGCGATCGCGCCCGACGGGACGTTCGCGCTGGTCGAGTGGGGCGTGCCGCAGGAGGTGATCGTCGAGCCGGTCGCGCCGCCGATGGCGCCGGCCGAGACCGGCGAGCCGCTCTATCGTCCGGTCGAGCGCGAGCCGCGGGCGATCCACGCCCAGGCGCGGCGGCGGCTGGCGGAGCTGCAGGCGGAGCACGAGGAAGGCCACGAAGAGGTCGAAGCCGAGCGGCGCCGGCAGGATCAGGCGCGCGCGAAGGGGCAGCGAAGGTATCCGCCGCCGGCGGAGGTCGTGTTCGAGGCGCTCGCGCAGCGCCAGTCGGGCGCCCCGCTGGCGGAGCTCGCCCAGGATCTCCTGAAAAAACAACTGCTCAGCGAAGGGCTGGTCAACGACCTGCCGTCGCTGGTCGCGGCGTTGCTCGAGGACAACCGCCGCCGCACCGAAGCGGGCCGCAAGCCGGCGTTCATCGTCGACGGCGAGCGGGTCACGCTGGTCGAGTTCCCGCCGCCCTCCGCGCTGCCTGAGCTGGCCGAAACCCGCGCTCCTCACGGCGGTGCACGGCCGATCGGCGGCGCGCAGCTCGCTGCCGAGGGACGCCGCGCGGTCGTTCGCGCGCTGCGGCGGCGGCTCGCCGAGCTCGAGACCTCGTCGTTCGAGACGCTCTGCGCGACGCTCTTGGAAAAAATGGGTATGCGCGACGTCCGCGTCGCCAAGCGCAGCAAGGAAGGCCCGCTCTATCTCGCCCGCCAGCGGCGGGGAGTGTCCGACCTGCGCGTCGCGGTCAAGCTCGTCCGCGGCGCCCGCGAGATCGGTCGGGCTGAGGTGCAGGAGCTGCGCAAGGACCTCGCGCACTACTCGGCCCAGATGGGCCTCGTCCTCGCGCCGGGCGAGGCCGGGCGCGACGCGCGCAGCGAGGCGAGCGCCGCCGGCCAGGCGCCGGTGGCGCTCTACTGCGGCGAGGCGCTGCCGGAGGAGATGATCGCGGCGCGCGTCGGGGTGACCGTTCAGACCGTCGAAGTGCCCGACATCGACGAGGCCTTCTTCGCCGGGCTCTCGCGCCATCGCGAGGAGCGGCCGCGACGCGAGCGGGAGGAGAGGGCGGAATCCCCTGCGCCGCCGCCGGTGGTCAGCGAGCAGCCGGTCGAGCAGCCGCCGGTCCCGGCCGAAGCGCAGGCGGCGCCGGAAGCCGCGCCGGCGGAGGTCGCCCCTGCGCCAGAAGTGGTTGAAACTCCAACCGAAAATCAAAGCGAAGAGGCCCGCGAGGCCCGGCGGCGTCGGGGAGGGCGGGAAGACCGCCCGCGCGCGACCACCGCAGCCGAACAGGCCTGGGGTCAACCCGCCGGGACCATGCGGTTTACGCCGCCGCCCGGGCCTACGGTGGCGGTCCCGGCCGAGGACGCCCCGCCGCCGCAGCCGGCGGAGACCGACAATCCCGCACCCGCGCCCGAGTCGCCCCCCGAGAAGCCGGAGGGGTAAGCGAACCATAGGTTCCCTTCACTTTGACCGAAGCGCTCCGGACCCGTAGCATCCACTCGATGCGCCTCGCCGCGGTCCTCCTTCTCCTCGCCGCCTGCAAGCCGTCGCCGCCCAAGGGCGCGCTGGCGGTCGGCCAGATCGCGGTCAGCGAGAAGGGCGTGGCGGGAAAGCCCGAGATCGGCGAGTCGGCCGAACAGCTCAAGAGAGAGCTCCAGGCCGCGCTCGAAGGCACGGGCCGCTTCACCTTCCGCGGCGACGGGCCGGTGATCATCGAGATGGAGATCGACCGCGCGCAGC
>JAIVGS010000323.1 GCA_020201435.1 Myxococcales bacterium | reverse complement strand
CGGTCAGCACGTGCTCCGCGCCGTTCGAGTCGGTCAGCTTGGTGCCCTGCTCGCTGATCTCGATCACCTGGTCGATGCCGTCGAGCTGCGCCCGCGACCGGATCGACTCCACCGCGTACTTCCCTGCACCCAGTGCCGCCTTCTCCGGCCGCGAACCGATGTGCGCGCAGGCGAATCCGCCGACGACCGCCACCAACACCGCCCCCACCCGCCCAGCCGCCATGTCCGCCTCCGTGGGCGGTGTCTCTGCAAGGGGACGGCCAGCCGATCCGGCTACCGGCTGCCGGCTACCGGCCACCGGCACAGAGAAACCGGTTGCCCACCGGAAGAAGGCGCGGCGTTACGAGGCCGTTCGGCGTTCCTTCAGTTGTTTACGGACGAACCATGCGACGGCGATCACGCCGAGGGCCACGAGGACCGCGTCGAACCGGTGAAACCACGGCTTGAGCTGGTCGATGTGCTCGCCGAGCTTCATCCCGACCCATGCCAGGCCGAGACACCACGGCAGCGATCCGGCGAACGTGTAGGCGATGAACTTGCCCACCGGCATCCGCGCCACGCCGGCGGGGAAGGCGATGAACGTTCGCACCACGGGAAGCAGCCTCGCCACGAAGACCGTGACGTCGCCCCGGTGGAGAAAGAATTCGTCCGCCATGTCGAGGTGCGACTTCGAGAGCAGGACGTACTTGCCGTACTTCAGGATCAGCGGCCGGCCGCCGTACGCGCCGGCGTAGTAGGCCGGGATGCTGCCGACCACGCACCCGATCGCGCCGGCGAGACCGCACCCGAAGAGGGTGAACCTGCCGCCCGGCACCAGGCTGCCGGCGAACGGCATGATCACCTCGCTCGGCAGCGGGATGCAGGCGCTCTCGATCGCCATCAGCCCGGCGACCCCTGCGTACCCCATCGCGGAGATCGTGCCCTGGATCCAGATCGCCAGGGATTCCAGTAAGTTACCGATCACGGCAGATCTCGTCGTAGGGGACGCTGCAGTCGCTCTCGCGCGGCTCGGGGTACGTATACCGCTCGCCGCGATAGTTCCTGAACACGGTCTCCTGCGGCCTGCGCTCGACGACGTAGTCGGGCTGCAGCGTCACCTTCCCGCCGCCGCCGGGCAGGTCCACCGCCAGGTGCGGGACTGCGAGCCCGCTCGTCCAGCCGCGGAGCTGCTGGAGGATTTCCACGCCTTTGGCGAGCGGCGTACGCAGGTGCTCGAGCCCCTCGGCGACGTCCATCTGGTGCAGGTAGTACGGCCGCACCCGCATCGTCAGGCACTTCTGCATCAGCTCCTTGATCGTCCTGGCGCTCGAGTTGAGCCGCCGCATCAGGACGGCCTGGTTCTCGACCGGGACCCCGGCATCCACCAGCCGTTCGCAAGCCTCGCGCGCCTCGGGCGTGATCTCCTTCGCGTGGTTGAAGTGGGTGACCACGAAGAGCGGGGCGAACTTCCGCAGCGCGTTGGCGAGCTCGCCGTCGACGCGCATCGGCAGGCAGACCGGAATCCGCGTTCCGATGCGGATGATCTCGACGTGCGGCAGCGAGCGAATCTCCTGCAGCAGCTCGACCAGCCGCGCGGTCGAGAGCAGCAGCGGATCGCCGCCCGAGACGACCACGTCGCGCACTTCGGTGTGCTCGCGCAGGTATGCGATCGCCTCGGAAAGCTCCTCGCGCGAGATGCCGCCTTCGTCGCCGCTGGTGATCCGCCGCCGCGTGCAATGCCGGCAGTAGACCGAACAGTGATCGACCGCGAGCAGCAGGACGCGATCGGGATATTTGTGCACCAGCGCCCGCACCGGGCGGTGGCGATCCTCGCCGAGCGGATCGCGCAGCTCGCCGATCTGGACCGAGGCTTCGGCGCGCACCGGGATCGACTGCATCCGGATCGGGCAGAACGGATGATCCGGGTCGATCAGGGAGAGGTAGTACGGCGAGATCCCGAGCCGGAACACGGCGGCGGTCTCCTCGCACCCGCGCCGCTCGTCCTCGGTCAACGGGATGAACCGCGCCAGGTCGGCCGCCGATCGAACGCTGTTGCGGAGCTGCCAGCGCCAGTCCCGCCATTCGGCGTCGGTGGCCTTGGGAAACAGCTCTGCCCGCCTCGACATGAGGGCGCGCAAGATGCTTCGCGCTGACGATCAATGCAAGAGGATCTGGTCGTTCGACGGCACCGCGATCGACCCCAGCGTGCTGACCGGGGCGCCGAAGTCGGTGGCCTGGATCGGGATCAAGAGCAGCGTCCCGTGAACCGGGTCCGGCGACGGGGTCAGCGCCGCGACGTACTTTCCGTCCAGCGTGATGCCGAGCGTCGGCACGCCGCTGGTGCCGAAAGTGGAAGTTCCGGTCCCGATCGGCGCGGGCGCGAACGGAGGGCCGGTCTGGACGAGGCTGCCGCTGTCGACGCCGGTGAACATCACCAGGCCGGCGTCGGTTCCGACGATCGCCCGCGTGCCGTCGGGCGTGATCGCCACCGCGAACGCGTCCAGCGCGCCGCTGATCGGGACCGCGGGGTGCACCGTCGGCGGCGTCGAAGTCGAGCCCGGCAGGCCGGTGACGAGCTGGATCACGGCGGAGCTCGCCCCCAGCATGCGGCCGACGACCGCGCCGTTGGCGCTGTTGGCGGGCGACACCGCGAGGCCGTCGCGGCCGTCCTCGCCGATCGGCGACGAGACCGCGTTGGTGAAATCGACCACGTGCGTGTAGCTGTGGGTGAGGGTCCCCCCGATCGGCCCCTTCGTCGGCGGGATCGACGCCATGCCGAAGACGCTCATCCCCCCGCTGCCGCGGGCGAGAAGGACCTTGCCGTCGTTGGAGATCACCAGGCCGTCTTCCTCCGCGGGAATCGGCAGCGTCGCGGCGATGACCGGATTGCCGGCGAAGATGCCGCTGATCACCACCAGCGTGTTGCTGTCGGCGGAGATCACCGCCTCGTTGCCATCGGGCATGATCGCGATCGCGTCTCCGTCGAGACCGTACGGGCTGATGTCGATCTTGGCGGTCGCGGCGACGAGCTGGCCGGAGCCGACGCCGGAGAAGAAGACGATGAAGTTGCCGCCGTCGACCATCACCCCCTGGCTGCCGTCCGGCGTGAGCGCGGCGCCGTCGAGGTCGCCGCCGAGGCCGGTCAGGTTGGCGAGCGTCGGCGGGTTCAAGGGCTCGCCGTCGTCGTCGAAGAGCGTCACCACCTGCAGGCCGGAGGTGCCGTTGCCGTCGTCGGGGATCAGCGCGACGCCGAAGTCCGCGGGGGGGAAGACGACGCCCGGTCCCGCCGAATAGACGAGGTACGTGCCGGGCTCGAGGACGCCGGGCAGGTCGGTGGTCGCGTGAAGCGACTTGAATGTCGTGCCGCCCGCGACCGCGGTGATGCGATCGACCCAGACGCCGCCGAGCAACTCGGCCACCATCAGCTCGGTGCCCGGCCGCATCGCGCTGGCGCCGCGGACGGTCAACGCCTTGGCGTACTTCGGCACTCCGGGCGTGTCGAGGTTGAACGCCGCGACGCAGCCGCCGCCGAGCGGCGGCGGGGGGCTCGTCGGACAACCGACCGCCGACAGCGTGAGCGGCGTCCCGCCAGGCGCGGCGCCGGTCGGAAAGCGGACCGTGACGCTGGTGTTCGAGGAGAACGGCGTGGTCAGGACGGTGACCACGTCGCCGCCGACGGGCAGCGCTTCGGTGAACGGGCAGAGGCCGTTCGGACAGGCGAGGCAGACCGACGACTGACATTTCGTCCCGGGGCCGCAGGACGCGTCCGCGGTGCACGAGCCGGGGGGCTCGTACGAACAGGTCAGCGTGGCCGCGACGGCGAGGAGAGTGAGAGCGCGCATCACATTCGCGACAAGCCGGAAGCGCCGGTGTCGTCGTCGGCGAGGATCGCCCAGCAGGTGAGCGCGGCTGCCGCGAGGACGCCGCTGACCACGAAGAGCGCGTTTGCCACTTTGTTGTATTTGTTCACGTTTTGGTACGAGCTCACATCGCTGGCCGCGAGCGTATGCTGGGAGTAGCGGGTGGTGAGATCGTCGTTGGTCTTCCTGGCCAGATAGCCGAACGCGAGCGCGCCGCCGAGCGAGGCGATCGCTCCGGCGCCGCTTCCGATCGCCGCGCGGCCGAGCCACACTTCGCCGCGCGGACGTTCGGCCTCGACCGCTGCCCTCGGCGCCCTCGGCCGCGCCGGCGCCCCTCCCGGAGCGACCGTCGCCGCCGGCGCCTGCGGCTGCGCGCCGCTGACGACGAGCGCGTCGAGCCCTTGCAGCGCGTCGACGAGCGGCTTGAGGTTCTCGACCGCCGGATCGACGAGCGCCTTGACCGGTCCGGTCGCGCGCGCCTGGCCGTCGATCGCGCTGAGCGCGACCTGAACAAGGCGTCCCGACTGGGTCACGGTGCCGATCAACACCACGCCGCCGCGCGCCAGCCGGGCGAGGCATGCCGGTTTCGCCTGCGTGGCGACGCCGCAGCCGGGCTCGAGGGTGTCGAGGGAATCGAGGGTCAACGTCGGCGACCGCAGCCGCAAGAGCGCCGACTTGATCTGGCCCTCGAGGTCGCGGAGCTGCGCGGCTTCGATGCCGTTGCCGGCGAGCGGATAGAGGTTCGCGCCGCCCGCGCGCGCCCACGCAGGAGCCGCGATCAGCGCCAACGCGGCGACGGCGCGAAACAGGTGCACGAAAACAGGATGCCGACAGACGATGGTCGTGTCAAAGAATCAACTGTAGGTTCAGGTGGTGATCCCACCGAGCTCGGGATCGCTCCGGACGGCGCTGATCGGCGCGCCCGCCTCGAGTGCGCGGCGCAGCCAGTTGCGCGCGCGATCTTCCTGGCCGGAGCGCAGGTTCGCGCGCGCCGCGACCACCGCGGCGTCGGCCGTCTGCCAGAGGGAAAAGCTCTGTCCGGCGAAGACCGCCGCGGCCTCGTTGTCGCCTCGCGAGAGCTCGATCCCGGCCCGCAGGCGCAGGGCGGCTGCCTGGCGGAATGCGCCGCCGGCGTTCTCGAGCTTCGCTGCCGTCGCCAGCGCCGACTCGTAATCCCTGCGCTGCAGGGCCGCGCGGGTGTCCTCGATCGCCTTTTCGACGTCGCTCTGCCCGACCGGCGGTGGCGGCTCCGCCGGCGCCGGAGCCGCCGCAGCTCGCGCCCGTGCGACGTTCTGGAAGGTGAACAGCCCGAGCCAGAGCAGCATGAACGGCTGCACGCCGAACCGGAGCGTGTAGAGG
>JAIVGS010000218.1 GCA_020201435.1 Myxococcales bacterium | reverse complement strand
TGCGGCGCGAGATGCGCGCGCAGGCGCAGAAGAAGTTCGACCAGAAAGGCGGCAAGAAGCTGGCCGACAAGCTCCGCGAGAAGGCGCAGGAGGCGCGCAAGGCGATCTCGCAGATCGATCCGAAAGTCGCCGAGCACCTCGGCCTCGAAGACACGCTCGACATGGCGCAGGGACGCGCCGCCGACCTCGAGCGGGCGCTTCAGGTCGGCGATTTCGACGAGTCGCTCGATCTCGCGGAGAGAGCCTTGAGGGCGGTCGAGACGCTGCAGGGCCGGCTGGCGATGGAGGACAACGTCGCGCAGCGCTATCCCGGCTTCTCGCGCGATCCGGCCGGGGTACGGAAAGGTCTGCAGGGCGCCGGAAGCGCCGTCCCACCCTTGAATGACGTGGTCCAGGCGCTGCAGGACGCGCTGCCGCGCGAAGGCCAGGGCGTCTCGCAGGAGCAGATGCAGCGGATGCGGCAGCAGGCCTCCGAGCAGTCGGGCCTCAAGGATCAGCTCGGCAAGGTCCGCGAGCAGCTCGGCGAGGTCGGGAAAAAAGTCCCTATTTTCGGGCCTCAACACGAGCAGATGCTGCAGCAGGCGCAGGACGGGATGGGCCAGGCCGAGCAGCGCTTGAACCGCGGCGAGCCGCGCGGCGGACAGGCCGGCGAGCAGCAGGCGCTGGAGAAGCTGCAGCAGTTCCAGGACGCGATGGAGAAGCTCGCCAAGCAGCAGCAGGGGCAGGGCTCGGGCGGCGGCATTCCGATGCCTTGGGGCGAGCCGCAGGGCGAGGGCGACCAGGACGACGGCGAGCAGTCGGACAGCATGCGCCACGACCACGTCGACATCCCGGATGCGGAGTCGTCCCGCGCGCCGGCCGAGTTCCGTAAAGAGCTGCTCGACGCGATGAAGCAGGCGCCCCCCGAGAAATACAAGGAGCGCGTCAAGCAGTACTACGAGGAGCTCGTCAAGTGATCGCGCTCCTCTGTCTGTTGCTCGCGGCGAAGGCCGATCTGCGCGATCTGGCGACCAAGGTCGAGGAGCAGCTCGAGGCGTGGGACGTCCCGGCCGCCTCGCGCGCGGTCGACGAGATCGTGCAGGCGTACCCGGACTCGCCGGAGGCCGCGTACTATCGCGGTCGCGTGCTGTTCGAGCAGGGCAAGTACGACGAGGCGGTCAAGGAGTACGAGGAGGCGGGTCAGCGCGGGGTCACGCCGGGGAGCTTCGATTCGCTCGCCCACCGCGGCCAGTCGGTGGTGGAGAACGACGCCCGCCTCGCCAAGGCGGCGGCCGAGGAGACCAAGGGCGACGCGGTCTTCGAGAGCGAGCACTTCATCCTCAAGACCCGGCCGGGGAAGGATACGCTGCTCGCGCCGTACGCGTTGAACGCGCTGGAAAAAGCGTACGCGGGGCTGACGAAAGATCTCGGCGTGGCGCCCTCGTCCAGGATCCGCGTCGAGGTCTACGACTCGGCGAAATCGCTCGCCCGCGTCTCGCCGCTGACCGTCGAGCAGATCAAGGCCAGCGGGACGATCGCGCTCTGCAAGTACAGCCGGTTGATGATCACGAGCCCCAAGGCGCTCTTGCGCGGGTACCCTTGGCTCGACACCGTCAGCCATGAATTCGTTCACTATTTAGTGACCCAGAAGGGCCGGAACACGGTCCCGATCTGGCTCCAGGAAGGGCTCGCCAAGTTCCTCGAGACCCGCTGGCGCGGACCGCCGGGGATGGCGGTCGACGAGATGTCGCTCGCGCTTTTGCAGGAAGCCTCGCGCCGCAAGCAGCTGATCCCGTTCGCGCGGATGCACCCGTCGATCGCGATGCTGCCGACCCAGGAACAGGCCGCGCTCGCGTTCGCCGAGGTCGAGGCGGCGATTCGACTGTTGTATCAACGGGGTGGGCAGCAGGCGCTGACCGAACTGGTCTCGGCGATGGCCTCCGGCATGAGCGACGAGCAGGCCGTCGCGCAGGCGTACGGAAAGAGCTTCCGCGAATTCGAGTCCGACTGGCGCGCCGAGGTGGCGCGGCCGCGGGCGAAAGCGATCTCGCAGAAGAACGTCCGGCCGCTCACGGCGAAGAAGCTCGTCTTCAAGGAGGATGCGAAGGGCAAGACCGATCCGGGCGAGCTCGTGCCGCAGCACGAGCAGGAGATGGACGTCGACGCGAAGCGCGCGGCGCGCCTGGGCGACATCTTCTACGCGCGCCGGCGGTGGGGCGCGGCGGCGAAGGAATACGGCCGCGCGCGGTCGCGGCTGCCGGCCGAAGTCCCGCAGGTCGCGCGGCGCTACGCGTTCTCCCAGATCCAGCTCGGCCATTACCCGGAGGCGGAGGAAGCGCTGCGCAGCGCGGCCGAGCGCGACCCGGAAGACGAGGCCGTCCAGTCGCTCTACGCGCAGGCCCTCCTGCACGGCAAGAAATACGAGAAGGCCAGGATTGCGCTCGACAACGGCATCGCGGTCGATCCATTCGATCCCGACCTGCACGCGGTCTACGTGGCGGTGGCGAAAGAATTGAAGGACGGCGCGCTCGAAAAGCGTGAGAGAACGGCGTACGAGCTGGCGACGGGCAGAGGAGCTCAATGAGTGAAGTGCTGGCAGCGGTGAACGGCAGCGATGCGGAGCTGATCGAGGAGCTCGCGCGGGCCCGCGAGCGCATTTCGCGCGAGATCGCGAAGCGGGTGGTCGGGCAGGAGGGAGTGATCGAGCAGCTCCTGATCGCGCTCTTTTCGCGCGGCCACTGCCTCTTCGTCGGCGTGCCGGGACTGGCGAAAACGCTGTTGATCTCGACACTTGCGGAGGCGCTGTCGCTCAGTTTCAACCGCATCCAGTTCACGCCCGACCTGATGCCCTCCGACATCACCGGCACCGACGTGCTCGAAGAGGACCACACCACCGGCCGGCGCGCGTTCCGGTTCGTGCCCGGGCCCGTCTTCGCCCACGTCCTGCTCGCCGACGAGATCAACCGCACGCCGCCGAAGACCCAGGCCGCGCTGCTCCAGGCGATGCAGGAGCACCGGGTCACCGCGGGCGGCCGGACGTATCCCCTGGAAGAGCCGTTCCTCGTCTTCGCGACGCAGAACCCGATCGAGCAGGAGGGAACGTACCCGCTTCCCGAGGCGCAGCTCGATCGGTTCATGTTCATGGTCGACGTCGGGTATCCGAGCGCCGACGAAGAGGTGCAGATCGTCCGCGCGACGACCTCGGGCCTCACGCCGTCGGTCGAGAAGGTGCTGTCGCCGCAGCAGATCCGTGACTTGCAGGATCTGGTCCTGCGCGTGCCGGCGGCGGAGCACGTGATCCGGTACGCGGTGGACCTGGTCCGCCGCACGCGGCCGGACGGTTCCTCTGGAAAACACGTGAAAGATCACGTGTCTTGGGGCGCGGGGCCGCGCGCGTCGCAGGCCTTGATCCTCGGCGCGAAGGCCCGCGCGGCTTTGAGCGGGCGGCCCGCGGTTTCGGTCGACGACGTCCGCGCGCTCGCCGAGCCGGTCCTGCGCCATCGGGTGCTGACCAATTTCCACGCTGAAGCCGAAGGCGTCGACTCGCGCAAGGTCATCGCCGAGCTGCTTCGCGAGACCAAGGCATGACGCTCGACCCGGCGCTCCTCGCGCGTCTCGGGCCGCTACAAGTACGCGCGCGCAAGGTGATGGAAGGAGTCCTGACCGGGCTGCACAAGTCGCCGCATCACGGGCAGTCGGTCGAGTTCTCGGAGCACAAGGAGTACGCGCCGGGCGACGAGATCAAGCACATCGATTGGCGCGCCTTCGCCAAGCTCGACAAGTACTACGTGAAGCGGTTCGAGATGGAGACGAACCTGCGCGCGCTGCTGGTCGTCGATGCCTCCGGCAGCATGGCGTATGGGCGCGGGTCGCTGACCAAATTGCAGTACGCCGCGATCTGCGCCGGCGCGCTCGCGTACCTGTTGTCGCGGCAGGGCGACCAGGTCGGCCTCTGCATCGCGGGAGACGGCGGCGCGACGCCCGGCGTGCGCGATTTCATCCCGTTCGCGTCCTCGCCGGCGCACGTGCAGGAGCTGTTGCGCCGGCTCGACAGCGAGACCGGACGGGGCCTCACGTACCTGCCACAAGCGCTCGATTTTGCGGCAGAAAAGGCGGGTCGGCGAGCGTTGATCGTGGTCCTGAGCGACCTCTTCGACGCGACCGACTCGAGCATTCCGGCGTTGAAAATGCTCCGCTCGCGCCGGCACGACGTGCTGCTGCTGCAGATCCACGATCGGGAGGAGCTCGACTTCCCGTTCGACGATCCGACCCGTTTCCTGAGCATGGAAGACGACCGGCAGATCGAGGCGCAGCCGCGCCAGATCCGCGAGAGCTATCTCGCCGAGATGCGCCGATTCCTCGAGAGCACGCGCAAGGAGCTGGCCCGCGCCGACGTCGAGGTGCAGCAGATCGCGACCGATTCCGCGCCGGACCGGGTACTGCTCGAGCTGCTCGCGCGCAGGGAGGCGGCCTGATCCAGTTCGCACATCCGGCCTACCTGTGGGGCCTCTTCGCGGTCGCGCTGCCGATCCTCGTTCACCTCTTCAACCAGCGGCGTCCGCGGCCTTTGAGCTTCGGCGCCATCGAGTTCGTCCTGCGTTCGCAGCGGCAGAAGGCGCGCCGCCTGCGGCTCCGCCAGATCGTGCTGCTCGCGCTGCGCTGCCTGCTCATCGCCGCGGTGGCGATGGCGCTGGCGCGGCCGTCGATCAAGCCGAAGGGCGCGCAGGCCGCGCTGGCGGCGGGTCCGCAGGCGACCGCGCTGGTCCTCGACGCCTCGCTGTCGATGCGCTACCGGATCGGCGCGAAGACGCTCTTCGAGCGCGCGCGGCAGGAGGCGCTCGCCGCGCTCGACCGGCTCGGCCCCGACGAGCCGGCAACGGTCGGCCTGTGCGCCGGTGCGGGCGTCGGCTTTCCCGCGCCGTCGTTCGATCGCCTCGCGGCCAAGCGTCTGTTGCAGTCGGCGCAGCCGACGTACCTCTCGGCCGACCTCACCGCCTGCATGGCGGCGGCGGCGAAATCGCTCGGCGAGAGTCCGGTCCCCGGAAAGCGGATCATCGCGTTCAGCGATCTCGCCGCGCACGGCATCCGCCTCGACGCGCCGCCGCCGCTGGTGCCGCCTCCACCGGGTGCGGCGCCGGGAGCGCCGGCGATCAAGCCGAACGTCGTGCTGGTCGATGCCGCGCAGGAAAGCGATCTCCCGAACGCGGCGGTGATCGCGATCGCGGTCCGGCCCTCGGCGGCCCTCGGCGCGCGCGGGTACGAGGTCGTCGCGACCATCGCCAACCATTCGGGCCAGGCGGCGTCGGGCCTGCAGGTCTCGCTGAAGATCGGCCAGAACACGCTCGCCAAGGGCTTTGCCGACGTCCCCGCGCACGGGACCGCGAAGAAGACGCTCGGCGCGGTCTTGCCCGCCGGCGCCGTCACCGGCCGCGTCGAGCTGGCGCGCGAGGAAGGCCGCGGGCTCGACGAAGACGACGGACAGGATTTCGTCGTCCACGTGCCGCGCGACGTGAAGGCGCTGATCGTCGACGGGTCGCCCTCGTCCCTGCGCACGCGCGACGAGGCCTTCTTCGTCGAGGCCGCGCTCGCGCCGGCCCGGACCGGCGGGCGGATCGTCTCGCAGACGCTCGATTCCGACGCCGCGGCCAACGCCTCGGTCGACGGGTATGACGTCGTCCTGCTCCTGAACGTGCCGGCGCCGCACAAGGCGTTCGCCGAAAAGCTGCGCAGCGCCGTCGTCCACCGCGGGATGGGGCTCTTCGTCGCGCTCGGCGATCACGTCGATCCGGACGCGTACAACGATGCGTTCGGGGACCTGTTGCCGCGGCCGCTGCACCTGATCAAGACCGCCGCCGAGCCGGGGGCGCAGGGCGCCGAGGAGCATGCCGCGCGCTTCGGCGTCGTCGAGTGGTCGCATCCGCTCTTCCGGGTCTTCGGGCCGGCGGAGCGCGAGGGCCTCGAGAGCGCGCGCACGTTCCGGTACGCGCTGCTCAAGCCGGACCCCTTGGCGCAGTCGCACACGCTCGCCTCCTACGACGACGGCGCGCCGGCGCTGATCGAAAGCCGCCTCGGCCAGGGCCACGTGATCCTCTATACGAGTTCGGCGTCGCGCACCTGGACCGACTGGCCGATCCGGGTCAGCTTTCTGCCGGTGTTGCAGCAGTCGGTGAGCTGGCTCGCCGACGCGCTCGAGCAGAAGCAGCCGGCGCCGTCCCTGGTAGGACAAGAACGCACCCTGAGCGGCATCGAACGGGTCATCGGTCCGGACGCGAAGGATGCCCCGCTGCGCCGCGACAAGGACGGAGCGATCGTCTCGCTGCCGCTGCCCGGCGTGTACCGGCCGATCGCGGCCGGCAAGGAGCAGCCGTCGTCGCTCTTCGTCGCCACGCTGGACCCGAAAGAGAGCGACCTGCGCCGTGTCGACGAGGCGGAACTGAAGGCGCAGCTCGGTGGCGCCGGCTCCGCGCAGGTGGCAGCATCGTCCGAGGCCGCGCAGGGCGCGCATGGCACGCCGCTGTGGAGCGCGCTGCTCCTGCTCGGCGCGCTCGCGCTGCTCGGCGAGGGCGCGCTGACCCGGAGGTAGCATGAGCGACGTCAAAATCACGAAGATCGACGACATCGCAGCGTACGCGGGACCGAAGACGATCCCCGGGATCCGGATGCGGGGGGCGGCTCGCGCGCTGGGCATCACCGCCTGGGGGATGAACGTCTTCGACATCGATCCCGGCGTGACCGGATATCCCGAGCACGATCACACGAAGGACGGCCAGGAAGAGATGTACGTCGTCCTGCGCGGCAGCGGGACGATCCAGGCCGGCGACGAGAAATTCGAGGTCTCGGCGGGCTCGATGGTGCGCGTCGGTCCCGGCCAGAAGCGAAAGTGGTTCGCCGGCCCCGACGGCATCCGCGTGCTCGCGGTTGGCTCGACTCCCGGTAAAGCTTACGAGCCTCGCCGCTGAGCAGGTGCCGGTAGCCGGTAGCCGGATCAAAGTCCCTTCACGTCGACCAGCTCCCACTGCGCGTCTTCCACCAGCCCGACGCCGGCGGCGTAGGTCTCCGTGTAGCGGCGGACGACGTTCTTGCCCTGCTTCTGCACCACGTTGAGCACCAGGCAATCGGCGAACGAGCGGCCGGCGGCCTTGCACGATCCGCCCGCGGCTTTGACCGTCCGATCGAGCTCGACGCCGCCGCGCGGCTCCTTCCAGGCGGACCCGGTGCGCAGCGGCGCCGGCAGGACGAGCCGCTCGACCGGCTGCGGCTTTCCCGCGATTCGGACTTCGGTGTTCCAGATGCCGTCCTTGCGCAGCTCGTAGGTCAGCTCGGTCGAGGGCTTCGGCTTCCGGCCGACGATCATCGAGCAGGTCTCGCGCATCAGGCCCGGCCTGCTCTCGAGGACTTCGCACGACGCGCCCGCCGGCGGCTCGGCCTCCCCGCTTCTGCCGCCGCGCCCTTCGTAGATGCGGACCAGGCCTTTTTGCGTGGCGAAGAAACGGGCCGGCTCGACCGGCGGCGAGCCCGCGTGTCGCGACCGCTGCGGCTTGCGGGCCAGCGCGGCGGCCGGCAGCAGGAGGAAGCAGAGGACCGCCAGCTGCTTCACACCCGTCGCTCCGTCGGATCGGTCATCCGTTCGGCGGCGGCCGCCGCGGCGGAGAGCTGCGCGGCGAAGTGCCGGTGCTCTTCGGTCGCGCAGGCCGCGCCGGCGGCCATCGGATCGATCGCGCCGGCTTTCTTCGCGAACCGCTGCAGCACCGCGACGCGCAGGGCAGCCTCGCTCAGCCGCTCGCGGGAGAGCGGCCCCGCCCGGGCGCCGCGCGAGATTGCGTCGATCGAGTCGTGCTGGTGGCGGAGCGTGTGGCAGACGAGCACCGCGTCGCAGCCCGCCGCGACCGCCAGCTCCGCCGCGTCCGGAACGCCCCAGGTCTCGGAAATTGCGCGCATTTCCAGGTCGTCCGAGATGCAGCAGCCGCCGAACTCGACGTCCTTGCGCAACAGCTCGAGCGAGACCGGCGAGAGCGTCGCCGGCAACCGGTCGAAGGCCTCGAAGCGCACGTGCGCGGTCATCACCGAGGCGAGGTTGGCGCGGGCGGCGGCCACGAACGGCACCAGCTCGACCTCCCACAGCCGCCGCTTGTCGTGCGCGAGGCGCGGCAGCGTCAGGTGCGAGTCCTGCGAAGTATCGCCGTGGCCGGGGAAATGTTTGACGCAGGAGCCGACCTTGCCGCGCTCGAGCCCCTGGGCCAGCGCGACTCCGAGCCGCGCGACGCGCTTCGGATCGCGGCCGAAGGAGCGATCGCCGATCACCGGGTTGAGCGGGTTGGTATCGACGTCGACGACCGGCGCGTAGTTCAGGTCGATGCCGCAGGCGGAAAGCTCGCGGGCGATCAGGCGCCCGACCTTCTCGGCGACCGCCGTCCCGTTGAGCCCCAGGATGCCGCCCTTCTCGTCGATCTCGCCGAGCCGCCGCATGCTCGGCCACGCCGTCCAGAAGGGCGGCTTGAAACGTTGGACCCGGCCACCCTCCTGATCGATCGAGACGATGAGCGGCCCCTCCGCGGCCGCTTTGAGCTCGCGCGAAAGCTCCGCCACCTGCGCAGGTTCCTGCACATTTCGCGCGAAGAGGATGACTCCACCTACCCCGCGCTTCACCAGCTCCAGCTCGTCCGTGGTCGGCGTCAGGCCGGAGATCCCGACGAAAACACAGCGGGCTGCCTCGCGCTCGTAGTCGTCCATGCGGGTGTTCTCGCATGCCGAAATGTCCGGGGGAAGCCCGGTTGTTGTGCCTTCGAACCGTGGCGCAAACAATTGATTACCCGACAGATTCGTTGCCGGCCTGGCGAGCGCTTGGTAAAATCGCTGCGGGCGCGGCGCCGCCGAAGAGGAACCGGGTGAAGGCACGTTTTGGTCTGCTCGTCGGCGTGTGCTTCGCGGCCTCTTCGGCTCGAGCCGGACAGGGCGATCGCGAGACGCTGCGCAAGGCCGTCGAGCAGCTGCTCGCGCAGCCGCCGCTGGCCGGCGCGCACGTCGGCGTCGAGGTGCAGTCGCTCGACGACGGTCAGGTCGTCTTTTCGCGCAACGGCGAGGATCTGCTCAATCCCGCGTCGAACACAAAGCTGGTGACCAGCGCCGCCGCGCTCTTGCGGCTGGGGCCAGAATATCGCTTCAGCACCGATTACCTCGGCGATCGCGCCATCCAGCGCGGGCGCCTCCGCACGCTGTACGTCAAGGGGCGCGGCGATCCGGCGGTGACCACCGAGCGGCTCAATGCGGTGGTCGCGGACCTGTGGCACCGCGGGCTCCGCAGCGTCGGCGAGATCGTCCTCGACGACTCGTTCTTCGACCGCGAGGAGTTCGGGCCCGGCTGGGAGCAGGAGACGAGCGACAAGGCGTGGGCCGCCGGCGTGGGCGCGCTGTCCTTGAACCACAACGCGGTCGCGATCTACATCACGCCGGCCGAGCGGACCGGCGGGCGCGCGCGGGTCGAGGTCGACCCCGATTCGCGCGACTACTTCAGCATCGAGCCGCGCGTGGTCACCGTCCGCGCCAACGGCCGGCGCAAGCTGCGGCCGCACGCGCTCATCGAGGGCGAGCGGACGCGGATCGTGGTCGAGGGCCGGATTCCCAAGGGCGCCGAGCCGGTGGTGATGTACAAGCGCGTCGGCGACCCGAGCTTCTATTACGGCCAGACCCTGAAGATGCTCTTCAAGGCCCGCGGGATCCGCGTCGCCGGGCGGGTCAAGCGCGGCGGTGTTCCGGAAAATGCCGTTCTTCTGCAGTCTTACGACTCACCGGAGCTGGCCGAGATCATCCGCGACATGAACAAGGTCTCGTCGAACTTCATCGCCGAGATGCTCGTCAAGACGCTCGGCGCGGAGCTCAAGGGGACTCCCGGGACGTGGCCGAAGGGGTTGGAAGTCGCCGGCGACCTCCTCGCCGAGCTCGGGATTCCTCGCGGAACCTACGTGCTGCGCAACGGCAGCGGCTTGAACGACACCAACCGGTTTACCGCGCGCCAGATGGCGACGCTGCTGCAGGGGGTGTGGAAGCGGTTCCCGGTCGCGTCCGAGTTCGTCGCCTCGCTCGGGATCGCGGCTCGCGACGGCACCATGCGGCTGCGGATGGAAGGCACCGACGCGGCCGGCCGGCTGCGGGCGAAGACCGGGACGCTCGAGCGCGTGACGGCGCTTTCCGGATACGTGCAAAGCCTCGGCGGCGAGCGGTTCGTCTTCTCGGTGATGGTCAACGACTGGAGCGGGCGGAGCGGGCCGATCATCTCGTCGATCGACCGGCTCGGCGTGATGCTGGCCGCGGTCGGCGCGCCGGAGGCGGGTGCGCGGGAAGCGGCGCTGGCGTCGCTGTCCCAGCTCGCGCCGCAAGAGGCGCCGCCGGCGGAGCTCAAGGCGAGGATCACGACCTACGCGTCGCTGGCGTCGGCGCCGGACAAGAAGAATTTGCCCTTCCTGCGATCGGCGCTGCGGACCGAGCGCGACCCGTTGCTGCGGGTCGTGCTGGCGGATGCGCTCTACCGCAGCGATCCCGACCAGGGCGGCGGCGCGCTCCTCGAGGCGATGCCGGCTTCGCCGGACCTCTTCCTGCGGCTGCGCAGCGTCGGCCGCGAGCTCTCGTTGCCGGTTCCGGCGGTCTCGTCGCTGCTCGATCTCGCGGTCGACGGAAGCTCCGAGGCGCTGGTCCGGCTTCTCGCGCTCGCGCCGCTCGCCCGCGGGCCGCAGCACGACGAGCAGCTCGCGGCGCTGTTGACCGATGGCCTGGTCGAGGTGGGCGAGGCCTCGCCGGACGAATTCCTCGCCGCGCTGCGCGCCTCGCCCGAGCCGCAGTCGCAGGCGGCGATCGAGCTCGTGGCGGCCGGTTTCGAGCAGATCGACGAGGACATCGATCGCTACCCGCTGGCGCGAGTTCTGCACGCGGCGCTTGCCCAGCCGGGCGCCCCGGCGCGGCTGCTCGACGGCTGGCTGGCGGTGCTCGAGAATCGGCCGCCGCCGGTCGATTCGGCGCCGGCCGATGCGGCGGCTGCGACCACGAACGCAGTGGCGACCGTACAGGCCGCAGCCGCGGCCGCGACCAACGCCGCGCAGCCGGCCGCGACCCAGACGCCCGCTGCCGCGCCGGCGGTGGGTCCCGCGCCGGCGACGCCGTCGCCTGCTCCGGCGCCGTCCGCTCCGGCGCCGTCGACGGAAACGCCCGCGGTTCCCGCTCCGCCGGCGTCGGATGCGAAGCCGAGCTCGGCGTCGCTGCGCGGCAAGGCCGTTCCCGCGGCCGCCCGCTCGACCGACGCCTCCAAGCCGGGCGGCTGATTTCCCGCGACCAACCGCGTTGTCAGACCCCTGTGTTAGGGTGCCGGCAACTCTTTGAAGCGAGGAAAAGCATGGCGGGCAGCGGCGTCAACAAGGTCATCCTGATCGGCAACCTGGGCAAGGATCCCGAAGTCCGGTACACCCCGAACGGACAGGCGGTGGCCAACTTCACCATCGCGACCAACGAGAACTGGACCGACAAGCAGGGCCAGAAACAGGAACGGACCGAATGGCACCGCATCGTGGTCTGGGGGAAGGCCGCGGAGAACTGCGGCGAGTACCTCTCCAAGGGCCGGCAGGTCTACATCGAGGGCCGGCTGCAGACGCGCGAGTGGACCAACAAGGAAGGCGCGAAGCAGTACACGACCGAGGTGGTGGCCAACCCCGTCGGCGGCGTGATCTTCCTGCAGGGCGGTGAGCGCGGGCAGGGCCGCGGCGCCAAGGGCGGCGGCGCCCCGGCTGACGACTTTGGCGCTCCTCCTCCGGGCCTCGACGAAGCGCCCGCCGGCAGCTCCGGCCCAAAGGGCACCGAAGACGACATCCCGTTCTAGGGCTTGAAGCACACCACGGAGGCACGGAGGGCACGGAGTTTTTGGGTCTTTCTAAACCGAACCTCCGTGCTCTCCGTGTCTCCGTGGTGAGATTTCAGGCTGTCAGGGCGAGGCGGATTTCGGCGAGCGCCACGGGGAACGGCAAGCGCTTGCGGACGGCGACCACGTCGCCGCCTGCGCCGGCCGCCGCGGAGCGGATCGCTTCCAGACGCTCCGGGCCGAGCAATCGCGCGACGTCCACCGGCCGCCCCTGGCGCGCGCCGTCGGCGATGCGGGAAGCCACTTCCGCGCTCGTCCGCCGCAGCCGGGTGCAGATCTCACCCAGCGTCGCGCCGGAGGCGCACATCGTCCAGATGTCGTCCGTCTCCATGGTCGGGAGCGGCATCTGTTCGAGCCATGGCGGCTCGCGCACCATCGGCACCGTCTCCGGTTCGTGCGCGGGCGGAGCGATCGCCGGCCGGGCCGCGCCGGTGATGGCCACCACCCGCTCACCGTATCGCTGCCACCGGCTCGGACCGGCGCCCTTGACGGCGAGGAACGTGCGCTCGTCGTGCGGCAGCTCGCCCGCCAGCGCCCGCAGCGTCGAGTCGTGGAAGATGACGTACGGAGGCATCCGCAGCTCGCGCGCCAGCTCCGTCCGCAGCGCGCGAAGCTTCTCGAAGACGTCGAGATCGAACGGTGCGTCGACCTCCTGCTCCGCAGGAGACGCCCGCCGCCGGGACCGCTCCGGCACCTCCTCCGGCTCCGGAGCGCGGCTCCCGGCGCAGCTCTCGCAGGCGCGGCAGCCGCGCGGGACTTCGGCGTCACCGAAATACCGCAGTAAATTCTGGCGTCTGCAGCCGCGGGTGTCGGCGAACCGGACCAGCCGATCGAGCATCTGCCGCTCGCGCGCGACGCGGAGCTCGAGCAGCTCGAAGTCGACCGTCAGGTCGGCTGCCGCGACCCCCACCGTCGCGACCGCGAACTGCGCGTCGCGACCGCGGCCGCGCTCGAGGTGCCCCGCGCTCTCCAGCAATCGGACCGCGCCGGAAAGCTCCGAGGCGGCCACGCCGCAAGCCCGGGCGAGCTCGGCGATCGAGCCCTGTTGCAGGTTGCGCGCGGCCTCCCACGCCTTCTCGACCACCTCGCGCGAGGGCCGCCCAGCCTCGATCATCCGCCGCTGCATCATCACGTCGGCGAAATTGAAGAGCACGAGCGCGAAGCTCTCGGCGCCGTCGCGGCCGGCGCGGCCGATCTCCTGGTAGTACGCCTCGAGCGACCGCGGCACGTCGAAATGCGCGACGAAGCGGATGTCGGCCTTGTCGACGCCCATCCCGAAGGCGTTGGTGGCGACGATGATGCGCGCCTCGCCGCGGACGAAGCGGTCCTGCACCGAGATCCGCTCGTCGTCGCCCATGCCGGCGTGGTAACCGACCGCGTCGATCCCCCCTGCCTGGAGCGCGGCGACGATCTTCTCGACGTTCTTGCGCGTGGCCGCGTAGACGATCCCCGGCCCGCCCGAGCGCGCGAGCGCGAGCAGCCGCCCGAGCTTGTCCCGGTCGCCCCCCACGCGGAGGACCTCGATGAAGAGATTCGGCCGATCGAACCCCGCGACGAAGACATTGGGCTCGCGAAGCTCGAGCGCTTCCGCGACGTCGCGCCGCACTTCCGGCGTGGCCGTCGCGGTTAGCGCCAGCACCCGCTCCGCCCCGAGCGCTGCCCGAGCACGTGCAAGCTGCTGATATTCTGGACGAAAATCGTGTCCCCACGCGGAGATGCAGTGTGCCTCGTCGACCGCGAGCAGCGGCACGCGCAGACCGGTCATCGCCGAGAGAAACGACGGGGACTTGAACCGCTCGGGCGCCACGTAGACCAGCCGGTACTCGCCCCGGCGCAGCGCCGCCTGCCGCTCTTGCCGCTCGGAATCGCCCAGCGAGCTGTTGACGAACGTCGCCGCGATCCCCCTCGCCCGCAGGGCATCGACCTGGTCCTTCATCAGCGCGAGGAGCGGCGAGACGACCACGGTCGTGCCTTCGAGGAGCAGCGCCGGAAGCTGGTAGCAGAGCGATTTGCCGCCGCCGGTCGGAAGGATGGCGATGGTGGGCCGGCCGGAGAGCACCGACCTCACGACTTCCTCCTGCCCTTTGCGAAACGCGCCGTACCCGAAATGCCGCTGCAGCGCCTGCGCCAGATCCATCGACCTTCTCCTTTACCCCACGCCCTCGCGCGGAACGAGCGAAACCGGCGGGCAGCGGCCCTGGTGGACGCTGTGAAATCCCGCCTCGGCGACGACCAGGTGATCGATCACGCGCACCCCCAGCGCGTGCGCCGCCTCGTCGAGCAGCATCTGCATCCGCTGGTCCTCGGCGGACGGCGACGGGTCGCCGGACGGATGGTTGTGGACGAACGCGACCGCCGGCGCCTGGTGGATCAGCGCCGGCGCGAGCGCCTCACGCGGCGAGATCGAGCACTGGGTGATGCCGCCCGAGGCGACGCGGATGCTCTCGATCTCCTGCAGCCGCGTGGTGAGCAGGATGACCCAGAACTCCTCGTGGCGCAGGCCGACGAGCTTGCCCCACAGGACTCCGGCGAGATCGGCGGCGTGGAGCAGACGTGGCCGCTCCGGCGAGGGCGAATGGGCGACCCTCCGGCCGAGCTCGAGAGCGGCCAGCACCCGCTCGGCATGCCTTCGCGAGATGCCAGGCGTGAAGAGCAGCTCCCCCGGCGTCGCGCGCGCGAGCGCCGGAAGCCCGCGCAGGAGCAGACGCGCGGCGAGCAGGTCGTCGCCGCCGAGCAACAGCGAGACCAGCTCGATGTCGCACGGCGCCGACGGGCCTTCGCTCAGGATGCGAGCCATGCCCGGAGGCGGTAGCACCGGCCATGCCAATCGCGCTCAGAGGGGGGCGTCCGAAGATCGGGCTACCAGAACGAGACGGGGGTCAGAAACGAGCCGACAAGGCGAAGAACGCCTTGATCTTGTCGTTGGTCTCGCGCAGGCGCGCGGACAGCGTGCGCACGAACGTCCAGAGCAGCTCGTACGCGAGGTCCTTGTGCAAAAACATCAGCTCCTCGAGATCGGCCTTCTGGATCACGTAGAGCGTCGCCGGCATGTGCGCGGTGGCGTCGGCGGAGCGCGGCGTGTCGTCGATCAGCGCCATCTCGCCGAAGTAGCTTCCGGGCTCGAGGATCGCCAGCGCTTCCTCGCCAACCCCCGGCACCATCTTCGAGATCCGCACCTTCCCGGTCGCGATCAGGTACATCTCGGTCCCGACCTCGCCCTCCTGGAAGATCCGCTCGTTCGCCCGCACCTGCTTCTGGGTGGCGATGTTCGCCACTTTCTGGAGGTGGTCGGTCGTCAGATTCGCGAAGAGCGGAATCTTTTTGAGCTGGGACGGATCCACACCGTGACTGTAGCAGAAGCGCCGGGCAGGCGCGCTTTTTCGGGTTACACTCCGCCGCCTTCGGGAGGTCGTCGAACGTGGAGCACCACCAGGTCGTCATCATCGGGTCCGGGCCCGCCGGCTACACCGCCGCCATCTACGCCGCGCGCGCGAATCTCAAACCGCTGCTCTTTTCCGGCCTGCAGCCGGGCGGCCAGCTCACCATCACGACCGACGTGGAGAACTATCCCGGCTTCCCCAAGGGCGTCCTCGGACCGGAGATGATGGAGCTGTTCCGCGCCCAGGCCGAGCGGTTCGGGACCCAGATCGTCGACGGCATCGTCACCAAGGTCGACCTCTCCAGGCGGCCGTTCACGGTGATCGGCGAGGGCAAGGAATACCTCGCCGACACGGTGATCGTCGCCACCGGCGCCTCGGCGAAATGGCTCGATCTTCCCTCGGAAAAGCTTCTCTCCGGCCGCGGCGTCTCGGCCTGCGCCACCTGCGACGGGTTCTTCTTCCGCAACAAGGAAGTCGGTGTGGTCGGCGGCGGCGACACCGCGATGGAGGAGGCCACGTTCCTGACCAAGATGGCGTCGAAAGTGACGATCATCCATCGCCGCGAGGAGTTCCGCGCCTCGAAGGTGATGCTCCAGCGGGCGCGGGCGAATCCGAAGATCGCCTGGGAGCTGAACCAGGAAGTGATCGAAGTCCTCGGCGACAAGGCCGCCGGCGTCTGCGGCGTCAAGACCCGCGACACGCGGACCGGCGAGATCCGGACGCTCCCGCTCGGCGGGCTCTTCGTCGCCATCGGCCACAGCCCGAACACGGAGCTCTTCAAGGGCCAGCTGGCGATGGACGAGGTCGGGTACCTCAAGGTCACGCCCGGAACCACGCGCACCTCGATCCCCGGCGTCTTCGCGTCCGGTGACGCTGCGGACCCGACGTACCGTCAGGCGGTTACAGCCGCAGGTACCGGCTGCATGGCGGCGATCGACGCCGAGCGCTTCATCAGTTCGGGCGGCACTCACTGAACCCGTTCTCGTGCTCGTTCTGGTGCTCGGGACTCGTGCTCGTTCGCGTTCCCGGGCTCGTTCGAGAACAAGAACGAGAACCAGAACGGGGCCCCGAAAACGAGCACGAGCACGAGCACGGCATCATCTCTGCAGCTTCCGCGTCCCCTTGGCCGGCGTCACCAACGGCTCTTCCGCCCGCGGCTGGATCTCGCCCTCGCGGTTCCAGTCGCCGGTCCGGCCGCCGCTCTTGTGGATCAGCCGCACCGAGGTGATCTCCATGCTCCGGTCGTGCCGCTTGGCCATGTCGTAGATGGTGAGACACGCCGCCATCACCGCGGTCAGCGCTTCCATCTCGACGCCGGTCCGGTCGAGGGCGTGGACCCGCGCCTCGATGCGCACCACGCCGGCGTTCTCGTCGCAGGCCACCTCGACGTCCGCGCCGGCCAGCGCGATCGGATGGCAGAGCGGCAGGATGTCCGGAGTCCGCTTCGCGGCCATGACCCCCGCCAGCCGCGCCGCTGCCAGGGCATCGCCCTTCTCCAGCCGCCCTTCGTTCAACAGCTTGAGCGTCTCGCGGGAGCAGCGGAGCTCGCCGCGCGCGACGGCGACGCGCGAAGTGCGGTCCTTCTCGCCGACGTCGATCATCTTCACGGGGCTATCCTTATAGGCCGCGATCCCTGAGCTGCTCGTCGTCCTCGCCGTTGAGGTGTCCGACTTCGTGCATGAGCGTATCGCGGACCTCGCGATGCAGCTCGTCCTCGTTGTGCGCGGCGCGCGAGAGGTTGCGGCGATAGAGCAGGATGGTGGGCTTGGCGTCGGTCGCGGCGCCCTCCGCCGGCGGCCGGAAGAGCCCGAGAATTCCCGGCGAGAGCGGCGGATCGGTCGCCACCAGATCGCTCACTTCCGGCAGGTCCTCGACGGCGAAGTTCGAGCGCGCCAGCCCCTGCTTGATCTCGGTGGGCAGCTTGTCGACCTCCTCCTGGACGATCTTCTGGAAGACCGAGTTGGGCGCGAGCGCGCTCGCCTTGAAAGCATCCGGATCGAGCTTCTGCGCCCGGGCGAAGTGCGCCGCCGCGGCGACGTCATCCTGCGCGCGCTCGGCGATCAGCCCGAGGTAGTGCTCCGCCCACGCGTCCGGTTCCTCGGCGGCAAGCTTCGCGAGCTCGGTTCTCGACTGGTCGAACCGGCACAGCTCGAAGAGCGCGACGCCCTTCTCGCGCCGGGCTTCACGGTCCTTCGGGTCGTGCTCGATCGATCGGTTCGCCGCGTTGAGCGCGTCGCCGGGCCGGCCGAGGTCGTCCAGCGCCATCGCCTGCAGGAGGTACAGCTCTTTCAAAAGCGGCTTGTCCTTTCCGCGCAGCGCGCGGGGCAGCGCGCGGTGGACGTACTGCAGCGCGAGCTCGAGATCGTCGCGCGAGCCGAGCCGGCGCACGTGCAGATCGGCGACCGAGCGGAGCACTTCCGGATCGTCGGGATCGAGCGCGAGGGCGCGCGCATACGCGGTGCGGGCTTCCTCGACGTGGCCCATCTCGGCCAGCGCCGCGCCGCGGAAATGATGGGCCGCGACGCTGTTTCCGTCGATGCGGGTCGCCTCGCGGGCGCACTCGAGCGCGTCGTCGTAGCGTCCCTTTTCGAAGTCGCGGCCGGCCTGCTCGAGCAGATCGGGCAGCGCCGGTTCGCGCCCGCCGACCACGTCGAGGCAGGGAGCGGCAGGCGGCTGTGGAGTCGGCCGGGCGTCCGCCGGGCTGGCGTCGCTCGAGCGAACCACCGAAGCGGACGGCCCGCCGACTGCCGCCGACTTCTGCGCGGGCGCCGCCTGGGCCGGCGTGGCCGGCTGCTTCCTGCAGGCGAAGACGAACAGCAGGGCGAGGGCCGCAGCGCAGCGGTGAAGAGTTTGTGTCATCGCTCCCGTGTCCAACACGCGGACCTGGCCTCCGGCTTCCCGTAGAGCAGCCGACCTACACGGTAGCACACGCG
>JAIVGS010000152.1 GCA_020201435.1 Myxococcales bacterium | reverse complement strand
ACGACCTCGGCCCCGATCGACCCGATCGTCCTCGACGCCACGCCGGCGGTGTCAGGCGGGAACGCGACGCAAGCCACCTTCACCACCGAGCTCTTCAAGGGCAGCTACCGGGCGATGATCTTCGCCCAGCCGGTGGCGGGGACGGATACCATCGCGCCCTTCCAAACCGCGGCCTTCAACGCGGCAGGCGGTGGCGCCAGCGAGACGCAGACGGTGGGCCTCAAGTCCTCGGGCAACGTGGTGGCGCTCAAGCTGATGGACGCGGCCGCGGCGGTCCCTGACAACCAGATCGGCAGCGTCGCCGCGTACGACGCGAGCACGCTGCTCGCGCTCGGCTCGGCGGCCCCGTCCGGCGGCACGGCGACGGTGAACACGGGCGACGTCGCGAACGTGGTGGTCGCGGTGACCTCGCCGGCCGGCAGCGTGCTGGCGGTGAATTCCTACACCGCATCTCCGACGATGAGCGCGACGCTCAACCGCTACGACGTCACGGGTCACGTCAAGCCGCCCGGCTCGGCGACGATCACCCAGTCGGGTGGCTCGTACGGGTCGGTCTCCGCCAGCCTGCAGACGGGCCTCGGCGCCTACTGGGATGGTTTCGCCTCGACGCGGATCACCACGGCGATCACCGACGCCCAAGGGACCTACGACTTCAAGCTGTTCGCCGGAAGCTACCAGCTGAGCGCGCTCAAGGTGCCTTCGCTGCCCCCCTCGGCACCGGTGTCGGTGGCCGTCGCGGCGGCGGTCCCGTCGCAGGATGTCAACATCGCCGCGGGCGGGGTGATCGTCGGCAACCTGCAGGATGCGTCCCACAACAACATCTCCGGCGTGAGCGTGGCGGTGTACGACGCGAACCACCAGAGCGCCGGCACCGCGACCACCGACGCGAGCGGCAATTACTCGATCCAGGTGCAGTACGGGACCTATGACGTGGTGGTCGGTGGAGCGCTCAATGCCGGCGTCGCGGTGAGCGCCGCCGCCAGCACCGGCACGCTCAACCTGACCCGCTTCCAGATCACCGGCCGCCTCACCGACAGCAACCAGGCTCCGGTGGCCGGCAAGGTCTTCTTCGGCGGCGGCAACGTCACCTCCAACTCGCTGGGTACGTACACCATCAACGTCGTGCAAGGCCTGAACTGGTTCCTGTTCACGCCGCCCACCACCTCGCCTTCACTGGGCTTCGCCTACGAGACCCAGGCGATGGTGAACGCCGACACCGTGAAGTCCCTGCAGTAGCGATTCTCGACCGAGGGGGCCCGGCCTCGAGCGGCCGGGCTCCCGTCGGCGCATCACCTGCCGGAGCCTGCGCGAGCGGACGCGGCCTCTCCCCGCCGTGTCATGTGATGCTCCTCCTCGAGCCGCCAGGTCTTGCCGCCGTCGTACGAAGTCTCGCCGCGCCAGACGAACGACGCGGGCCGGATGTCGTTGAAGGACCAGCGCAAGAGGTTTCCCTTGTCGTCGCGGCCGCGGAGCACGATGCGATCGCCCTCGGCTCCCCCCTCCATCCGGACGGCGGCCGCGAATGACGGCGCGGCGAACATCACGGTCCACTTGTCGGTCTTCGGGTCCACGAACCGCACCCCGGTGACCATCTTGCGCTCGTCGGTCGAGCCCGGCGTCGGATAGCTGAGAAAGATGTCCTGGAGCGCGTAGCCGTCGAGGATCCATCCGAACAGCACCTCGCCGCGCTTGTGGCGGACGCTGCCGTCCTCGGCGATGAACGAGTAGTCGGCGTCCCAGGCGCCGACGAACCGTCCGAACAGATCCGCATGGTGTCCGAGGGAGGGGTGCGGACCTCGGGCCGGAAGAACGGCGACCAGATCCGCCGGTGGCGCGGCGGGCGTTCCCAGCAGCATGGCCAGTGCGAGACACAGGTTCATGGCGGGCCTCCTTTTTGGGCGAGAACGGTCGAGAAGGCGATGGCCTTGAACTGCTCCAGCGGCTTCGAGCTTCGATCGACCTTCATGCGCAGCATCGCCCCGTGCCATCCGGCGAGGAGGAAATCGGCCACGTCCCCCGGCGGAAAGTCGTCGGGGATCTCGCCGGCCGCTTGCGCCTCCGCGATGCACGCCGCGAAGGGTTCGCAGCACTGCGCGAAGAGCTCGGAGAGATGGGTCCTCAGCCGCCTGCTCTCGGTCGAGACTTCGAGGCTCAGGTTCCCGATCAGGCATCCCAGCGCCCACTTTTCCGCCCTGAGCCTGCCGGTGACGACGTCGAAGTAGCGGCGAATCCGGGCCGCGGGCGAGAGCGAGCGATCGCCCAGCGTCGCCTCCATGATCTCCTTCAGGTAGTCGAAATAGCGACCCAGCACCTCGCTCGCGAACGCCTCCTTGGAGCGGAAGTGGTTCGTGAACGATCCCTGGGGAGCGCCAGCCTCCGACACGATGTCGCGGACGCCGGCGCCGCGATACCCGCGCTCGAACATCACCTTGTAGCCGGCCTGGAGGAGGTTCTCGCGGTGGGACGGCTTGGGCATGGCGGGTATAATACGTACGTACGTATTGTAACTGTCAAGCCGGCGCGAGGATTTCGTCTGACGGAAAGTTGCGTCCCGGATCCGGTCGGGTAGAGTCGACGCAAGTGCACGCGCACCCGTCGCGCACGGACGCACCGCCCAGCCTCTGGGCACGCTCGTCTTCGCGACAGACCCTCCATCGAGATCGTCGAGATTCGCCACCCGAAACCGCGCGGCAGGGGGAGCGATGAGAATGCACAAACGCCTTCGGCGGCACGTCGAGCAATGTCTCGGTGCGGAGAGCGGGTCTCCGCCCACCCTCCGCCGATTGCTGCGGAGGGTCGAGCGCGAATACCGCCGCGGCGACGAGCTGCGCGCCTCGCTGCGACACGCGCTCGGACTGCTCTCCGGCCTGTTGCAATCCGGGCGCGAGCCGCGGGCCGCCCCGGCGCAGCCAAAGGCGCAGCCCGCCGACACCCTCTTCGAACGGTCGCCCTTCGCGGCGCTCCTCTGCGACGGCGATCGCCGCGTGACTTCGTGGAACCCCGCCGCCGAAAAGCTGTTCGGCATCCCGCCTGCGGACGCGCTCGGGCGCGAGCTCGCGATGCTGGTCTACCCAGGCAACGAGCTCGACGAAGCTCGGGCGCGTACCGCGCTGCGTCAAGCGCTCGCCGCGGGGGACACGCAACGGCTGGTCGTCGCGAGCGGCCCGGCGCAGGCCCACGAATGGACGCTGGCGCCGCTGAGAGACGCCGTCGGGGCGGAGATCGGAACTGCCGGCCTGGTCCAGGAACGCGACGCGACCGCGGAGCGGCATGCCCTGGCCTGGGAAGCCGCGGGCGACGTGATCTGGGACTGGGACCTCGCCGCAGACCGCCTGTGGCTGTCGCCGGCGTGGGAGACCTTCGCCGGCATCGCGCGCGGCGGCGAAGGCGGGCCCTCCGAGTGGCTGGATCGCGTCCACCCCGACGATCGCGACGCGGTAAACTCCGCCCTCCTCGCGCATCTGAGCGGCGCTTCGCCCCGTTTCGAGAGCGAGCACCGCGTCCGCCGCGCAGACGAAAGCTTCTGCTGGGTCCTCGCGCGTGGTCGCGCGACCCGCGATGGAGCTGGAAAGGCGGTCCGCCTGTGCGGCTCGATGATGGACCTGGCGAAGCCGCCACCGGTCGCCGACTCCATCGCCCCCGCGGCGCCGTCCGCCGCCGACGCCGTTCCGCGAACGGATCCGGACGCCCCGGCGCTCGACCCGGTCCCGATCGCGGCCGAGCTTCCTTCCGATGCCGAGGATCTCTCCCGCGATGCCTCGCAGCCGGCCAGCCCGAAGGACCACACGCTGGGGACCGATCTCCACTACGCGCTCCCGCGCCGGCAGCTGCGCGTGGAATACCTGCCGGTCATCGCCCTCGCGACCGGCCGGATTCAGGGGCTGGAAGCGCTGCTCCGATGGGTCCATCCGACGCGCGGCGTGATCGCGCCGGCGCAGTTCATGCCCTTCGCGGAGGAGAGCGGCTTGATCGTGCCGTTCGGCCGCTGGCTGCTCCACGAAGCCGCTCGCGACTTCCGCCGCTGCGTGCCTTTCGTGGACGGCCTCAAGCTGCATGTGAACCTTTCTCCCCGGGAGCTGCAGGAGCCCGGGCTGGTCGACGACTTCGAGGCCGTCCTCGCCGAGCGCGGACTGTCGCCGCAGGCGGTGGTGCTGGAGATCGCCGAGAGCGTCCTCCAGGACGACCAGCACGGGCCGCGCATCGCCGAGTTGCACGAGCGGGGCTTTGGCCTTTCGGTGGACGACTTCGGCATCGGCGCCTGCACGCTCGAGTCGCTGTTTCGCTTCCCGTTCGACTCGCTGAAGATCGACCGCTCGCTCTTCGGGGCCGCGCCGCAGCCGCAGATCATCGGCAGCATCGTCGAGCTCGCGCGCGGGGCCACGACCCAGGCGATCGCCGAAGGCGTGGAGACCGCGGAGCAGCTCGCTTTCCTGCGCGAGCTGGGGTGCCCGGCGGCCCAGGGGTTCTACCTGTCACCGCCGGTCGACGCCGAGGGCGCGCGTGCGCTGCTGGCGCGAAGCGACTGCCTCGCGCGCACCGCCTGAACGCCGCTCGGAATGGGCAAGTATTTCAAGATGATGTCTTTTCGCTGCCGGCGCGAATAACCGCGGCCGGGCGGCATCCAACCGCCAAATGACGAAGCTTCCGGCGTTCATCCTCTCCCTCGCCCTCGTGCCCTGTATGGCGCGCGCCTACGAGGACCCACCCCCGCCGCCCGCCGACTCGCAGGACACGCAGGCGGTGCAACCGCCTGACGCGGCGCCCTCCGTGCAGCCGCCGACGCCGCCCTCGCAGCCGCCTTCTTATGACGACGAGAACGTCGGAATCCTCGGCGGGACATCGGACGACGACAACGACGTCGGGATCCTGCAATCGGCGCCCGAGCAGCAGTACCAGCCGCCCGAGCAGTACCAGGCGGCGCCAGCGTCGGGGCAGTGGGTCTACACCGCGCAGTACGGCTGGGTCTGGATGCCCTACGGCACGCAGTACGTCGACGAGTCCGGCCCGTGCGCCTACATCTATACGGCGAGCTTCGGCTGGCGATGGGTCGCGGCGCCGTGGCTGTGGGGCTGGGGTGCACATCCCTATTTCGGCGCCTGGGGCCCGGCGCGGTTCGCGTGGTATCGCGGGCTGTACCGGGGCGGGTGGGGATGGGGTCACTACCGCGGTACGCCGCGCTTCTCCGGCTACGGCGCGCGCTTCTACGGCGGCCACGTCTACCGCGGCGGCCACGTCTACCGCGGCGGCGGAGTGTACGGC
>JAIVGS010000151.1 GCA_020201435.1 Myxococcales bacterium | reverse complement strand
TGGTCGAGCAGGCGCCGCTCCTCGCCGTCATCGTCCTCCTCGGGGCGGTGGTTCTGACGCTGGGCGTCCTCGTCTATCTCGCGGCGCGGCGGCAGCCGGGAGACTCCCTGTTCGAGACGCTGGCGCCCGAGAACGCGCAGTCCCCGGCCTCCTCGCAGCCGGAGTCGCCGCGCGAGGCCTTCCCGGCGGTGCGGCTCCGCAAGCTCGAGAAGCAGCTCGCCGACGACCGGGTGTTGCGCAACGCGGTCGTCCGCGAAGCGCTGGGCCGCGGCGAGCACATGCTGGTGGCACGCTGGGTTCGCGAGCTGGGCGATTTCCTGCTCGACGATCTGCGCGGCGACGGCACCCTCGCGCGACCTCTCGCGGCGGTCGCGGTGGAAGTGACCAGGGCCGCCGACCCCGCCTCGCGGGCCGCCGCGTTGCAGGAGCTCGAGGGGCGGACGCTCGCGTCGCGTCTCCTGCGTGGCGGCGACGCCAGCTCGTTCGCGTTCCTCGAGGGCGTGCGCGAGGAGGCGTTCATCACCGCGCTCAAGGGAATCAGCCCGGGCGCACAGGAAGTCGCGCTGCGCCTCGCCCCCGCCCCGCTGCGGGCCGCCGCGCTGCGCGAGATGCCGGCGACGCAGCGCCAGCAGATCGCGCTCGCCTGGGTGCGCAGGCCCGACGTCAGCGCGCAGTACGCGCTGGCCGCCGCCGACGAGCTGCGCGCGCGCCTCGCCGACCTGCACGCCGGCCCCGCCGATCTCGACCGGGCGCTGGCCGATCTGCTCGATTCGCTCTCCCGCGAAGAGCAGGACGCGCTGATCGACCAGCTTCGCCGCGAAGGCGACCCGCGCGCCTTCTCGGGCCTGATCACCGAATCGGCGCTGGCGCACGCGCCTGCCGATCTGCTGGGCGCCTCGGCGCTGTCGGTCGGGCCGGCGCGGCTGGTCACCTACCTCAGCGGCGCCGAGGAGGGGATCAGGACCGATCTCTTGTCGGCATGCCCGCCGCGGCTGCGGCGGGAGGTCGAGGAGGAGCTCGCGCTGCGGCCCGGCGTCTCGCACGAGGAGTTCGTGGCCGCCCGCCGCGAGCTGCTCAAGCACGTGCGGGAGGAGACGGTGAAGCGAGGGCTCAAGCCGGCAGACGTGCGCGCCTGGCGTCCCCGGGTGGTGCAGACGCCATGAGACGCCCGCTGCTGGCGGTGACGGTCTTGTGCAGCGCCTGCATGACGCTGCCGCCCCAGGTGCCGGATGCCGGTACCATCATCATCCACACCGGTGGCGGGGGCGGTGGTGGCGGCGGCGGCGGCGGAGGAGGCGGCGGCCCCGATCTCGACGGCGGCCTCGGGTGGGGTCCCGACTCTGGCGTCGACGCTGGGCCTCACGTGGTCGGAGACGGCAGGGACGGCGATCAGGGCACCGGCATCCTCGTCCTGGCGCGCGTCGACCACGGCACGGCGAACATCGCCGGCCAGCTCGCCTCGCTTGCCGGGCAGTGGGTCGACGCGCTGAACGGCGCCGGCTTCCTCGTCACCTCGCTCGCGGTGGGCGACCTTTATAGCGGCTCGATGATCTGGTCGACCCGGATCAACCAGAACCCCGATTCGACGCTGGTCGACGCGCTGCGGTTTGCGTCCTCGCTCGCCGCCACCGCGCCGCAGGGTTGCAGCACGACCGCCCTGGCCGGCATCGGCACGCGGATCGGCTCCATACAGGCGAGCGGAGTCGCGCCGTTCTACATTCGACCCGACGCGCTCCTCGTCCTGCTCGTCGACACCGGTCCGCGCCCGGTGCCCCTGGCGTCGTGCGCGGAAGCGAGCAGCTTCGGGGCATCGCCGGCAGCGTGGGCGCGCTTCCCCGCCGGCCCGCTGCAGCGGTTCGCCACCCGCTTCGCCTTCCTGACCACCAGCGAGGGCGAATCCCTCGACCAGATGCGCTCCCGCTGCCTCGGCATCACCGGGTTCCCGCCGGGCGCGCTGGATTCGCTGGTGCCGTCGGCGGTGACGTTCTTCGGGCCATGGTCGGAGATGCTGGGCGGAATGCAGGTCGGGCTCGCAACCAGAATCGATGTCTGCGATGCGCTGGGCGCGGCCGGCCCGAGCGCGTTCGCCGACGTGGCGGTCAAATGGTTCGGATATCTCGCCCACCGCTGAGGCGCCGGGTGCGGAGAGCGCCGCCGCGCAAGCGACGGCGTCGGCTTCGCTGGCTGTTCGCCGCGCTGGCGCTGGCGGCGCTCGCGCTCTTCCTCTTCTGGCCGGACGCGGAGACGCCCGCGCCCGTGGAGCCGCCCACGGCCTCGGCGCTCGCCGCCGTTCCGGTGAAGCAGACCCGGCTCACGACCCCGCCGCCGCGCCATCCCCCTCCGAGGGAGGGGCCAGAGCGCGAGGCGCTGCTCGCCGCCGTGCGCGAGCGCGCCTCGTCGCTGCGCGATTGCGCGGCGGGCGCCCTGACCCGGCTCCCGCTGCGGTTGCACGTGGCGCGGACCGGCGCGATGCGCTCGGTCGACATCACCGGCGACGCTCCGCCCCCGGCCGTGGCCTCCTGCGTGCGCAAGAAGGCCATGACCTGGAAGTTCGACCAGATCAGGCTGCTGTCCGACGTGGAGCTGCTGGTCGCGATCTCGTTCGCGCCCGGCGCGTGACTATGGCCCCATTCCGGGGTCGAACATCGGGCGCACCTCGGATTCGCCCTCGAATCCCGGCCAGTACTTCCGATGCAACTCCATGAATTCAGTCGCGATTCGAACGGCGTCGGCCTTCGAGTCCGCGTTCAGGATCGCCCACCCGCCGATGACTTCCTTGCTCTCGGTGAACGGGCCGTCGGTGACCGTGATCTTGCCGTTGGCGAGGCGCACGCGGATGCCGTCCTTGCTGGGCAGGAGACCGCCGGTGTCGACGAGGACGCCGTCCTTGAGCGACCTCTCGACGAACTTGCCCATGTTCTCGAGCAGCGCGGCGGGGATTTCCGACTGGCGATACGACTCGGAATGGCGGATGAACGTCAGGTATTTCATGGCTCCTCCTGTTCGGGTCCGAATCGACGACGAACGAGCCGGCGCCGGATCGACATCCCTTCCACAAGAAAATATAAACCGCTTTCATGTTGCTGCTGACCGCGTTCGTCGAAGTGTCTCCGGGCCATCGCGATGCGATCCGCGGCGCGCTGACCGAGGTCATCGCTTCCACGCGCGCAGAGGACGGTTGCGAGGAGTATGGCTGTTACGAGGACACCGGGCGGCGAGGACGCTACGTGTTCGTCGAGCGGTGGCGCGACAAGGCGGCGCTCGATCGCCACCTCGGGACGCCGCACATGGCGGCCTGGATGAAGGTGGCGGGGCGGAAGCTGAAATCGGCGCGCGGGTTCGTCTACGAGGTCGGCTCGGCGACTGAGCTCAAGGCGCGCTAGGCCAGCGCGCGAGGCCGTTGCAGATTCCGATCCGCGTCCGGTCCGCCGCGGGCGAACAACTCCCGGGCCCGCAGCGGTTCTGGATTACAGAACATTTTCCAGGTCATGCATCGTTTTTGCTTGACGTGTTTCAACCTGACGTCGAGTAGCGGGCGTGCGTCCGCGCAAAGACACGCCTTCTCTGAGCAGCAGATGAGCGCACCGCATCGCTTGTGCGTCCATGGCGATTCCGGGTCGCATCGACGGTTAAAACGCGTTGTGGCGCCTCTGCGACCTCGAAAAAACGCCGTGTTACCACGGCGTCATGAACACGATGACTCTCGTCTCGCTATCGAATCCCGATCTCCTCGATGCCACCCGCGCGCTCGCGCTGAGAGCGTGTGAGGTCGAGGCCGACCTCCTCGTGCACCTGGCGGAGATAGACGAGCGAAAGCTTTACTTGCAGAACGCGTTTCCGTCGATGTTTGCATTCTGTGTCGGCGAGCTCGGATTTTCCGAGGATGCCGCGTACAGCCGCATCCTGGTGGCGCGCGCGGCGGTGATCGAAGCCCTGCGTTCGCAACGGGTTCACCGTTCACAAGCTGCCCACCGCGCCGGCTCAGGCGGCCGCGCCCGTGCCGGCCACAGTACTCGAGTCGGCGCCGCCGCTGCCAAGGTCGACCGTCCGGCCGCTCGCCGAGGATGCGTACAAAGTGCAGTTCACGGCGAGTAACTTGTTCCGGAACGAGTTGCGTACCGCCCAGGATCTGCTGCGCCCATCGCGTTCCGGATGGCGACCTCGCCGCGATCTTCGAACGTGCCCTGGACGTGCTGATCGAGCGCGTGAAGAAAGAGCGCTTCGCGGCGGGCTGCAAGCCGCACACAACGGCCGCGCCGATTCAGACCAAGTCCCGCCACGTTCCGGCTGCGATCCGGCGCAAAGTGCACGAGCGCGACGGTGGCCGGTGCGCATTCGTCGACGAGACCGGCCATCGTTGCGCCGAGACTTCCTTTCTCGAGCTCGACCACATCGACGGCTTCGCCCGTACCCGTAGTCACGACACGGATTCCATGCGCCTGCTGTGCCGCGCCCATAACCAACATGCCGCCGAAGTGCTCTACGGCCGCGCGACGATGGCAGCCGCCGGCGACAGGCCCGACTCTTGTGACCTACAACTCAGGCGAGCACGTCGCGCAGCGACGGGTCCCTGTCGAACACCGCCTTGGCAAACGGGCAGACCGGGACGAGCTTCACCCCGCTGGCGCGGGCCCACTCGACGGTATTGAGGGTCAGCAGCCGCGCGATGCCCTGTCCGCGCAGCGAATCGTCGACCTCGGTGTGATCGATGATCACCACCTTGCCGTCGGCGTCCGCGGAGAGCGTCTGCTCGGCGACGCGTTTGCCGTCGCGCTCGACGAAGAAGGCGTGCCGGCGCCCGTGCTGCAGGTGTCGGAAATCCATCGCGAAGAGGATTAACCTGCCGGGCCTCGAGGATCCACGCGAAAATCACTCGAGCACCCGGACCGGCAGGACCACCGTCGGCAAGCCCGCGAACTGCAACCGCCGCTGCATGGCGTACGCGGTCTCGTCGTGCAGGAAGCGGTCGAACCAACGCTCGCGCTCGAAGATGAGCTTGCCCGCGAAGAAGATCGCCCGCGGGTAGTCGCGCGCGATCCCACCGGCGACCCGGACGCACTCGGCGGCCGCCTCGGTCCCCGTCCCGAGGCGATAGTCCGCCGGCAGCCCATTCGCTCGACCTGTTTGACGTACTTCCGCAAGGCTTCCTCGGCGTTCTCCCGCACGCGATCGACCTCTTCCACGCTGTCGACCACGCCGACGGCGACGAAGATCTACCCTCGACCAAGCAGCGCGGCCGATGAGGGCAGCAGCGGCGGCAGGTAGTCGGCGGCGGCGTCGGCGATCAGATCGCGGTGCATGCG
>JAIVGS010000322.1 GCA_020201435.1 Myxococcales bacterium | reverse complement strand
GAGAGGCCGAGGCACGGCGACTGCTGCGGGAGCTTGCGCCGTAGCGAAATGAGACGGCGCTGAAGCGTTCTCGTACCCCGTTCCGGGTTGGGGTTGTGGTCCCGGTTCGGGTTTACGGGTGGGTTCGAGCTCTCGTTCGCGAACGTGCGGTGGCACTCTAAATGCAGAGCAGGGCCGGTCATGTCGAACTGGACGAACATGCCCTACGAGAACCTCGTCGCGTAGCAGGTTGCGCGTGACCTCCTCGTCATCATCCACGAGGCAAAGATTAGTGACGCGACGCTGCGCGAGCAGGCAGCCAGGGCGGCGAAGAGCATTTGCCTGAACTCGAACGCACCCGTGAACCGGAACCAGGACCACAACCTCAACCCGAACCGGGTACGCGAACGTCCAAGAAAAAAAAGGGCCGCCAGCAGTCTGGCGGCCCCGCGTTCGCGTTGCTCGGACGAGCTCTAGAAGATGTAGTTCCAGTGCACCAGGAACGACTTGTAGACCGGCTGCGCCAGCGACGACAGAACGGTCGCCGCTCGCCGCGGCCCGCCGGCGACTGCCGGGTCGAGCGCGAGGGGCACGTACGCCGCATTGCCGTTGGTGATGGCGAGTGGCCCGTACGCCGAGGTTCCGTGGTTGAGCTGGAACTCGAGATTCACGTGGTTGAGGTTCTTGTTGAAGAAGAAGTTCAACCCCGCCTTGAAGTTCCGGCTGTCGGCGCTGTGGGTGGTCCCGAGCGTTCCAGGCTTTCCGTTGCAGACCAGGATCTGCGCCGCGCTCAGCGACCCCAAGTCGCAGTCGTACGAGTTGAAATAGTCGTACGCGACGTACGGCGCGATCCGCCCGAACCGGTAGCCGACCGCCGCGGCAATGCCGAGCCCGCTGTTGGCCGACCCGGTGCCGTTGTTGTTCGAGAACGCGGTCACTTCGGCCACGAGCTCGGCGGCCTCCGTCTGCGGCAGGTTCAGGTAGACGTCCGCGGAGTGCACCCGGAGGTCGGTGAGGCTGCCAAACGCGTTCTTGAGCGCCTGCGACTGGTAGTTGGTCGCGAGGCCGATGCTGACGACCGGGTCCTTCTGCCAGCGGTACGCGCCGTACAGCCAGCCTCCTTCCTCGCTGCCGATGACGTCGATGTTCACCATGCCGCGCACCATCGGGTAGCGCTTGGGCGTGATGCAACTTCCCGGCGTCGCCGGAGCGCAGTTGGCGACCGCGGCGGTGTTGGCGTTGGCCGGAGCGCCTCCCAACGTCTGGGCGGCGGGCGTGTAGCCGTTGTAGACGCCGCCGCGGAACCCGAGCCTCTTCCCAAGCGCCCAGCCGCGGATCTGGATGCCGGTGTCGCGGTTGGCCGAGAATGGGGAGCCCGGGAATGTAGACGACCGTGCCGCCGGTGATCCCGGTCGGCGCCCAGCCCACCCACGCGTCCTGGATGACCATCCGGCTGGTGAAGTTGCCGTACCTGCCGAAGTTGGCGTTGTCGACCTGGATCAGGTAGCTGAAGTTCTGCCCGACGTCGCCGTTGATCTGGAGGCGCGTGCGGCGCACGGCAAGCTCGTACGCGGTGCCGGTGCCGTCCGGCGTTCCGGCCTGGGTGAGGAGGAATTGCGGCTGGAACTGCAGGTTGATGTTCATCGTCGCGCCCTCGACGGGGAGCGGCACCTTCGTCGCAAACGACGCGGCCGGTGCGAGTGCGAGCCCGATCGCCAGGGCCTTGCAGATGGGTTTCATCGGCGTGCCCCCGTGGTCAGAAGAGGAAGTTCCAGTGGACGAGCAGCGACTTGTACGCCGGCTGCGCGAGCGAGATCAGCGACCCGATCGTCCGGCGCGGCCCGCTCGGCGTGGCCGGATCGAGCGACAACGGCGCGTACGCGGCATTGCCGGCGTTGATCGCCTGCGGTCCGTACGCGGAGGTTCCGTGGTTGATCTGGAACTCGACGTTGAGGTGGTTCAGGTTCTTGTTGAAGAAGAAGTTCAACCCCGCCTTGAAGTTGCGGCTGTCGGCGGCGTGGTTGGTGCCGAGCGTGCCGGTCTTGCCGATGCAGGTGACGATCTGCGCAGCCGTCAGCGAGCCCTGGTCGCAGTCCTTGGCCGCGAAGTAATCGTACGCGACGTACGGGGCGATCGAGCCGAACCGGTAGCCGACGTTCCCTGAGAGTCCGAGCCCGGTGTTGGCCGAGCCGGTGCCGTTCGCGTTGACGTAGGCCGTGCCTTCGGCGACCAGCTCCGCCGCCTCGGTCATCGGGAAGTTCAGGTAGACGTCGGCGGAGTACACCTGGATGTCGGCGAGGTTGCCGAACGCGTTCTTGGTCGCCTTCGACTGGTACTGCCCCGCCACGCCGACGCTCAAGACCGGGTCCTTGGCCCACTTGTACGCCCCGTACAGCCAGCCGCCTTCCTCGGAGCCGATGACGTCGAAGTTCACGAACCCGCTGAACATCGGGTTGCGCTTCGGCGTGATGCAGCTTCCCACCGTCGCCGGCGCGCAGTTGGCTCCCGCCGCCGTGTTGGTGTTGGCCGGAGCGCCGCCCAGCGTCTGCGCCGCGGGGGTGTACCCCTCGAAGGCGCCGCCACGGAAGCCGACCTTCTTGTTGAGCAGCCACCCGCGGATCTGGACGCCGGTGTCGCGGAAGGCGGGGAAGGCGTTGCCCGGCATGCGGAATGCATCGGCCTGCACGTCGGCGGTGACGAAGTTGGTCGTGCTCTCCAGCAGGTGGTGCGAGAACGGCACCAGGAGGATTCCGGCGTCGATGTAGATCACCGTCGGTCCGGTGATGCCGGTGGGCGCCCACCCGACCCATGCGTCCTGGACGAGCGCGCGGCCGGTGAAGTTGCCGTACTTGCCGAAGTTCGGGTTGTCGACCTGCAGCAGGTAGGTGAAGTTCGGCCCGACGTCGCCGTTGACCAGCAGGCGCGTCCGGCGCACGTACACGTCGAACGACGCGCTGGTGCCGTCCGGCGTGCCCGCTTCATTGACGAGCAACTGTGGCTGGAACTGGAGGCTGACGTTGAGTGTGGCCCCTTCGATCGGAATCGGGATTTTGGTTGCGAACGAAGCGGCGGGCGCGAGAACGAGGGCGATTGCAAGAGCCCTGCAGGTAGCCTTCATCGGCATCCTCCATGAGATCGATGCGGGAATACGGCCGGCGGCGGTTTGCAAAACGTCGGGGGGCTGCAAACGCGAGTTACTCTACAGATCGCAAATTGAATTGCAACAGTCGACAACGTTTCAAAATGGTGGCCATTACGCAACAGGTCATTGCATGTGCCAGCCGTGGCTGACGATCACCGACTGGCCGGTCAGCGCGTTCGAGGGGAACGAGGCGAAAAAGAGCGCGAGCTCGGCGACGTCGTCCAGGGTGGTGAACTCGCCGTCGACCGTATTTTTCAACATCACGTTCTTGATCACTTCCTGTTCGGTAATACCAAGATCGCGCGCTTGTTCGGGGATTTGCTTCTCCACCAGCGGCGTGCGGACGAAACCGGGACAGATCACGTTGGACCGGATGCCGTGCGCGGCGCCCTCTTTCGCCACCAGCTTGGCGAGGCCGATCAGGCCGTGCTTGGCGGTGACGTAGGGCGCTTTGAGCGGCGAGGCTTCCTTGGAGTGGGCGGAACCCATGTAGATGATGCTGCCGCCGCGTCCCTGCGCGACCATCCTGCGCATGCAGGCCCGGGTGGTCAGGAAGGCCCCGTCGAGGTGGATGGCCAGCATCCGACGCCAGTCGGAGAGCTTCAGATCGACCAGCGGGGAGATGATCTGCACCCCGGCGTTCGAGACCAGCACGTCGACGCCGCCGAGCTTCTCGACGACCTGCGCCACGCCGTCGTCGACCTGCTTCTCGTCGGTCACGTCCATCTGCACGCCGAGAGCGGGGGCGCCGATCGACTTCGCGGTTTCGGACGCTCCCTTGATGTCGGCGATGGCGACGCGCGCACCCTCGGAGACGAACTTCTCGGCGATGGCGCGGCCGAGCCCGCTGGCGGCGCCGGTGACGATCGCAACCTTGCCCTCGAGTTTCATAACGGCCTTTTCAGGAGTCGCGACAGCTCGCCGAACATCCCGCGGCGGAAGGCGAGCACGCAGACGACGAAGATCGCGCCCTCGGTGACGGTGACCCACGAGCCGAGCTGCGAGAGGTAGTTTTCCAGGGTGGTCAGGAAGACCGCGCCGGCGATCGGCCCGAAGACGGTGCCCATGCCGCCGATCAGGGTCATGAGGATCACCTCGCCCGAGGTGCCCCAGTGCACGTCGGTGAGCGAGGCGAGCTGGAACACCAGCGCCTTGGTCCCGCCGGCGAGGCCCGAGATCCCCGCCGAGATCACGAACGCGATCAGCTTGTAATGATTGGTCTTGTAGCCGAGCGAAATGGCTCGCGGCTCGTTCTCGCGGATCGCGGTCAGCACCTGGCCGAACGGCGAGTGGATGGTCCGGTGGAGCAGGGCGAAGCCGAGCACGAAGATCACCGAGACGAAGTAGTACATCGTGATCGGATGGCGGCCGAGCTCGAGGAAGCCGAACAGCCGGCCTCGCGGGACGCCCTGGATGCCGTCTTCGCCGCCGGTGAACGGCGCGCGCAGGCAGAAGAAGTAGAACATCTGCGCCAGCGCGAGCGTGATCATCGCGAAGTAGATCCCTTGCCGCCGGATCGCGACCGCGCCGACGATCAGGCCGAGCGCCGCCGCGGTGAGAGCGGCGCCGAGGATCGCGAGCTCCGGCGGCCAGCCCCAGATCTTGGCCGCATAGGCGGAAAAATATCCGGCGGCGCCGAAGAAGAGCGCATGGCCGAAGGAGAGCAGTCCCGCGTATCCGAGGAGCAGGTTGAAGGCGCAGGCGAAGAGCGCGAAGCAGAGCGCCTTCATCAGGAAGACCGGATAGACGATCCACGGCGCGATCAGGATCAGGGCGATGAGCACGATCACCGGCACCCGCTGCGACTTCGGCCGCGTCTCGACGCGCTCGATCGCGACGGTGGGCGCGCTCACGCCTGCTTCCCGAAGAGCCCGGCCGGACGCACGAGCAGCACGATGGCCATCACCACGAAGATGACGGTGTTCGACGCCTCGGGATAGAAGACTTTCGTCAAACCCTCGAGGATGCCGAGGGAGAACCCGGTGACGATCGATCCGAGGATCGATCCCATCCCGCCGATCACCACCACCGCGAAGACGACGATGATCAGGTCCGCGCCCATCAGCGGGCTGACCCGGTAGATCGGCGCGGCCAGCACGCCGGCGAGCGCCGCCAGCGCCACCCCGAGGGCGTAGGTGATGGTGATCATCCGCGGCACGTTGATGCCGAATGCCGACACCAGCGCCGCGTTCTCGGTCGCCGCGCGCAGCCACGATCCGAGCCGGGTCCGCTCGGTCACCGCCCAGGTTCCGAAGCAGATGATCAGCGAGACGCCGATCACCCAGATTCGATAGTTGGGCAGGAACATGAACGGCAGCGCGCGGCCGCCCTGGAGCCGGGCGGGCATCTCGTAGGGCATTCCGCTCGAGCCGAACCAGTTGCTGAACACGCCTTGCAGGATCAGCGCGAGGCCGAAGGTGAGCAGGAGACCGTACAGCGGATCGAGGCCCGACAGCCGCCGCAGGAAGAGCCGCTCGACGATCGCGCCGAAGATTCCGACGGCGAGGGGCGCCACGACCATCGCGCCCCAGTAGCCGATCCCGGCCTTCTCGGAGAGGAACCAGGCCACGAACGCCCCCAGCATGTAGAGCGCGCCGTGGGCGAAGTTCACCACGTTGAGCAGGCCGAAGATGATCGCCAGGCCCAGCGACAGGAGCGCGTAGAACGAGCCGTTGATCAGCCCGATCAGGAGCTGCCCGAAGAGGGCCTGGATGGGCACTGCGAGGACCATCTATTTCGCTGCCGCCCCGGTCACGAGCGGGCAGTCGCCCTTGTCGATCGGGCGGAAGGCCTGGTCGGCCGGGACTTCCTTGACCAGCTTGTAGTAGTCCCACGGACCCTTCGACTCGGCAGGCGTCTTCACCTCGTAGAGGTACATCGGGTGCATCTTCCGCCCGTCGGCGCGGATCTTGCCCTTGCCGAAGAGGGTGTCGTTGGTCTCCATCTTCTTCATCTGATCGACGACCGCCTTGCCGTCGGCGTCGCTCTTCATCGCCTTGAGCGTCTTGAGATAGTGCAGCACCGCGGCGTAGACGCCCGCCTGCACCATCGTCGGCTCGCGGCCGCCGCCCGCCTTCTCCGCCCACTTCTTCGACCAGGCGCGCGTCTTCGCGTCGCGGTCCCAGTAGAAGCTCTCGGAGAGGAGCAGCCCCTGCGCGGTCTCGAGGCCGAGGGCGTGGATGTCGGAGATGAAGACCAGCAGGCCGGCCAGCTTCTGGCCGCCCTTGACGATGCCGAACTCGTGCGCGGCCTTGATCGCGTTGATCGTGTCGCCGCCGGCGTTGGCGAGCCCGATCACCTGCGCCTTCGAGGCCTGGGCCTGGAGGAGGAACGAGGAGAAGTCGGTGGTGTTGAGCGGATGCCGGACGCCGCCGACGATTTCGCCGCCCGAGGCCTTCACCACCGCGGTCGTGTCGCGCTCTAGGGCCTGGCCGAACGCATAGTCGGCGGTGAGGAAGAACCAGGTCTTTCCTCCCGACTGCACTTCCGCCTTGCCGGTCGTCTGCGCGAGCGCGTAGGTGTCGTACGTCCAGTGCACGGTGTTGGGCG
>JAIVGS010000321.1 GCA_020201435.1 Myxococcales bacterium | reverse complement strand
TATTCGCGATGCCGCTGCCCGAGGCCGCGGTGGTCCAGATCGTCGCCGGCGTGCCTTGGGTCGCGATGTAGAGCGTGTCCGGGTTGGTCGATGTGTCGACGAAACTGCCGGCCGAGAAATTGCCCGAATTCAGCCCCGTGCAGGCCGAAGGCGAGGCACCCCAGGTGAGCGCGTTCGTCGCCGCGGCGAACGACGCGACGAATACGCCGGTGACACCCTGGCAGGTCGCGAACAGCCGCGTGCTCCCCACGTCGTAGGCCAGCGACGCGATGCTGCCGGTACAGCCGGGGGGGACCTGGGGGGCCGCCCAGGTCGCGCCGGCGTTGGTCGAGGACGAGACGCCGAACTGGTCGCTTGCGGCGAACACGTTGCCGGTGCTGCTCGAATCGCGGATGACGAAGCTGACTCTCAGATTCGTGAGGCCGTTGTTCGTCTTGGTGAAGGTCCCGCCCGCACCTGCGGTCGGGTTGCTCGAGACATACGCGCCGCTGCCGTCGCCGGCGCCGGCATAGAGCTTCTTGGTCAGGTTCGAATCGAAGAGAAGCGCAGTCGGTTCCCAGTTGTTCGTGAACGACGCGTTGGTCATTCGGACAGCCGTCGGTCCCGGGTTCTGGATGAACGTGACGCCATTGGCAGCGCTCGCCTCGGCAGAGGCGACCCAGATGAACGGCTGCTTGCTGAGGCCCGAGTCGAATACGACGACGCGCGTGATCTCCGTCGCGGTGTAGCTGGCGACCAGCGACCAGTTGGTTCCGGTCGCGGTGCGCGACAGGAGCCCGCACAGCTCCGAACCCCAGTACAAGATCGCGGGATTCAACGGCGCGACGCCGAAGGTGTCGATCGCCAGCGACGAGGCATTCGACCGCGCGAGTGAGCAATCTGCGGGCGCGGTGCTCAAGGTCGTGTCGTGCGTCCAGGTCCCGGCGGAGAAGACGTAGAGCCCTCCCTGCGGCGTCGACCCCGCACCCCCTCCGAGCTGCGCCCAGAGGTTGCCGGTGCCCGGCAAGGGGTCCTCGACGAATGCCTGGACGGTCTGAGTGGGCGCCGCGAGGCTGGTCGTCCACGCGGTCGCGGCGAACGGGAGGCTGAAGATGCCGCCGCCGCCGGCCGCGTCGCCGCCAGCCCACAACGTGGCGTTCGAATCGACGAACAGCGTGCGAACGTTCTGGTTCGTCAGGCCGGTGCTGGTGACGGGATTCCAGGTGAGGCCATCGTCCTCGCTCGTGAACACCCCAGCGCCGCTGGTTGCTGCGTAGAGCACGGTCGCGGTGATGCCGGTAGTCAGGACCGAAGTCACGACGACGCCATTCGGAATCCCGTTGTTCACCGGCGTCCAGGTCGTGCCGGAAAGCTTGAAGACGCCGCCGCTGCTGCCGGCGTCGGTGAGCTTGCCGGTCGTGCCGTACACGATGCCGTTGAAGTCGACCGCGAGCGAATTCAGCCAACCGCCGGTGAGCGTCGTGCCGTTCGACGCGATCCAGGGCGCCGCGGGCGTCGGCACGGAGAGGACCGGCGTCGTCGGCGCTCCGGCGCCACCGCCGTTGACCGCCTGGATCTGGTAGTTGTAGCTGTTGACGTTCGGATACACGTTCGTGTCGCTGAACGCCGTCGCCGAAATTCCCGAAAACGCGACCGTGGTCTGGACATCCGCAGTGGTCGGGTCGGTCCGCGTGATCGTGTAGGTGACGGGCGCCGTGCCCGTCACTGCGGTCCACGTCAACGCAATGCCGTTGTACTTGATCTGACTCGTGGTGAAGCTGCCGGGAACGTCCGGCAAGGTGAAGCCACCGCTGAGCGTCCGTACCGACAGCACCGACGACGGATTGGTCGCCGGCGCGGTCGCGCCGGTGATGTTCGATCGAATTTCGTAGAAGTACTGTGTGTTCGTCGACTTGCCGTTGTCGGTATCGGTGAAGGTCGTCGTCGTTCCACTCAGTCCCGAGCTTCCGCTGAACGTCGCGAATCCAGTCGTCGCGGAAGTCGACCGCCGCACGTCGAGCGTGCTGATCGTTCCGCTCGGGAGAGTCCAGGTCAGCTGAATCGACTTCTGCGCCGTGGTGGAAGCGCTCAGGTTCGCCACCGCGGCCGGCATCGTGAACTGCGAAGTCGTGTTCGACGGGTTGCTGCAGGCGATCGTGCAGACCGCCGCGGTCGAGGTGTCGGCCTCCACGTAATACGTGTATTCCGTCCCGTCGGCGAGGCCGCTGGCGAGGAAACCGCAAGTCGAGAAATTCGCGCAACCCGTCCCGGCGCTGGCGCTGCCGCCCGTCGAGGGCACGGTGCCGACGTCGACGAAGGACGGATCCGGCGGGGTGACGACGCCGGTCGCGCGGAACACGTGGTACTGCTTCACGTTCTTGTCGTTGTGGCCGGCGTTGTTCTGCGAGCCGGTCCACTTCACCAGGATCTGCTGCGCGGTCGTCGATGCGCTGCTGGTGATCACCGGCGGATTCGGCGGCGCCGGCGTGCCCTGGAAGGTGTTGCTCAGCACGCTCGGGAAAGAGCCGGACGACGCGCTCAACTGGTACGTGCCGTCGGTGTCGACCGACAGGTCGTCGAACGGCGTCCCGGCCGGCTGGGTCAGCGTGCCGTTGACGGTCGATCCGCTCGGCTGCTGCGCGACCGACAGCGTGACGTTGGCGACGTAAGCGGTGACGACGTTGCCGAACGCGTCCTCGCCGTCCACCTCGGGCGACTGGTTCAGCGCCAGGCCGCACTTGTTGATCACGTTGCCGGTCGGCGTGTCGCACGGCTCGACGAACCAGAAGATGTCGTGCGTCGGGCCGGCCGCGAAGTCGACGGTCACGCTGCCGAGGACCGTCGCGTCGGTCGAGACCTGGACCGTCTTGGTCTCGCCATTCCTGGTCTGCGCCGGCGTGAAGTTGCCCGCCTTGGTGCTGGTGAGCAGCGCGGTGAGCTTCCCGTCGCTGCCGGTGGTACCGCTCGCCGGCGTGAGCGTGTTGCCCGTGAATCCAGCGCTGACGGCGACCGAGATCGGGAGACCGGCCATCGGGTTGCCGTCGGAGTCGAGGACGGTCGTGTCGATGTCCGCTCCGTTGTCGGGCCCGACCACGAACGAACCGTTGGCGGGCGTCGCGACGACTGTCGCCGAACCGACCGCCCGCGCGCGCAGCGAGATCGGCGCCGAGGCGGTGCCGACGCCGTCGCTTACCGTCAGGATCAGGTCGTAATTTCCCGCCACCGGGGTCGTGAACGACGGATTCGGCAAGTCGAGATGCACGACCGAGAGCGGCTGCACAGCCGCCGGCGCGGCGGTGACCGTCCAGTGGTACGAGAGCGTCTGGCTCAAGCCGCATCCGGACACCGAAGTCGGCGCGCCGGCAGGGGCGGGCGGCGTGTTGCCGATGGTCAGGAGCAACTGGTCGATATCCGCGTCGTGCGACGGCAGGCCGTCGAGCACCACGCCGCTGCCGATCGGGATGCTGACGCTGCTCACCGGCGCGGCGATCGCCGCGGGCGACTCGACGGCGATGCGCGCCACCGGCGACTGGATGCCGCACGGCCCCACCGGCACCAGCGAGGAGAAGACGCTCGTCGTCGACCGTCCCGTCGAGTCGGTGAGCGTCAGCTGCACGTCGTAGTCGCCCGACACGTCCGGCACCAGGCTCGGCGCAGGGGAAGACGGATTGAGGATCGTCGCCGTGCTCCCCGCAGGTGATTTGGCGAGGCTCCACCAGAACGCGACCGTCTGCGTCAGTCCGCAGGTCGTCACGTCGCTGTCGGTGTAGGTCGCCGACAGCGCGATCGGGACGCCGGGGTAGAATGGCACGTTCGCGTTCGCCCTCGACGCTTCCGACGTGCTCTGGGCGATCTCGAAGTCGGCCAGCTGGCCGGCGTTCGTATTCAGCGACGGCACTGTCTGCGATGCCGTGAAGTCGTTGGCGACCGGGGCCGCGGTGCCGCACGGCGAGGTCGACAGCGTTCCGAAAACCGCCTGCGAGACGTTGCCGAGAGAATCGGTGACCTGGGCGGAGACCTGGTAGGACCCCGGCAGATCGGGGACGAACGGGGGCGACGCATCGGCCGAGGCGAGCGTCGCATGGCTGCCGGTCGGGCGCGACAGGAGCGACCAGCTCCATCGATACGGCGCCGTCAGCGCGCCGCAGGAGCCGTTGTGGTCGGTCAACGCCGAAGAGAGGATGACCACCTGGCCGGCGCTGAAAGTCCCGTTCGCAGGGTTCGTCGCGATCGCGCCGAGCGTCGGTGGATTCACGCCGCACGTCCCGGCGTTCACCTGCGCGACGGCTGGCGCGGAGCTCGAACTCGCCTGATCGGTTGCCGTCACCGCGAAGGAGTACGCGCCGATCACGTCGGGCGTGAACGAAACCGGCGATCCGGTCGGCGAGGACAACCTCGCCACGCTCCCGCGGGGCGCGGAGACGATGCTCCAGGCGTATGAGAAGACCGGCGAGGGTAGGCAGGTGTCGCTCGGTGACGCAGGCGTCAACGTGATCGTCTCGCCGATCGCCGGGACCGGGTTGGACGGCGTGAGCGACGCAACGATCGGGGAGCAAGTCGAGGTCTCGAGCGCGATCGTGTACGGAGCCGAGCGCAATCCGAACGAGTCCGTCGCGACGACCGTGAGATGGTAGGTCCCGGCGACGTCGGCCTGGAAGCTGAACGAGGCGCCCGCCGCAGGCGCGGAAACCGCCGACCCCGCCGGAGCGGAGGCCACCGTCCACTGGTACGAGCTGATGACGTCGCCGCATCCCGCCGCGTCGGGATCGGTCGCAGAGGCGGTGACCTGAACGTCCTGGCCGACCTGCGGTCGCGAAACGCGGACGCCGCCGGCGGTCGTGATCACCGAAGCGATCGAGGGCGGATGCGAGCCGCAGGCGCCGACCGTGAGCACTTGCGTCGCGGAGCTGTGCATCCCGTTGCTCGCCTTCGCGAGGAGCTGCACGGTGTAGGTCCCCGGCGAGCCCGCGGTGAAGTCCGTATCCGTCCCGGCGGTAGGCGATAGCGACGCACCGGAGGGCGAGACGCTCCAGGAGTAGGCCACGCCGACCGCGAATCGTGCCGGACAGCTGGTGTTGTCAGCGTCGCTCGCGCCGGCGACTTTCAGGTGTATGGGCTGGAACGTGCTCGGCGTGTCGGTGCCGGGCGCCGCGATCGAAATGCTCGCCACCGGCAGGTTGCTGCCGTGTAGGGCTGCACGTCCAGCGTGCCGCACCCGGGCGGATCGATGAACGCCGGGTTCATCGAGACCCGCGTGCCGACGAACGCGCCCAGCCACTTTCCCGCCGGGAAGGTGGCGGCGAGGGCCGTTCCGTTCGGCTCCTGCAGCTCGGGCGACAGCTCGGGAGCGCTCGACCACGCGAGCTGCGAAGTGCTGCACGGCGACACGTCGAGATCGACGACCGTGGCGAGCGAGTCGGCGCCATTCGCGTCGCGCACCACCAACGTGGCCTCGTACGCGCCGGCGACGTCGGGGATGAAGCTCGGCGTCCGTCCCGACGGGTCGTCGAGCATCGCCTGGCTGCCCGGCGGCCGGCGGGAGAGCGACCACGCGTACGACAGCGCGGACGGCGCGCCGCACGCGGTGGCTCTCGCGGACGGCGCCGAGAGCGTCGCTGCGCTGCCGAGCGCCGCAGGCGTCGCGGACAGCGGGCCGGCGACCGGCGGGAGCGCGGCGCAACCCGTCGCGGTCACGGTCACGTACGCCGGCGCCGAGGTGTGTCCGGCGGAGTCGCTCACGGTGGCCGCCACCAGGTACGACCCGGCCGTGTCGACGACGAGCGTCGGCGCCGGCGCCGCGGGATTCGAGAACGCCGCAGTGCTGTCCGACGGTGCCGAGACGACTTCCCACGCGTAGGTGAACGTCTCGCCGAGATGGCACGCCGAGTCGGGATCGAACGGCGAAGCCGAGAGTTGCACGGGCTGGAACGGCGCTGCGGAAACCGCGGCGGGATTCGCGGTGACCGTCGGCGTCGCGGTGCCGCACGAGGTGGTGCGGATCGTCAGCCACGAGGTCGCCGACTCGCGGCCCGTGTCGTCCTCGCCGACGACCGAGAACTGGTAGCTCCCGGCGACGTCCGGCACGAAGACCGGCTGGAGCGCCGCGGGATTGCTGAGCACGGCGCTGCTTCCGGCCGGCCGCGACGCGACCGCCCAGCGCAACGACACCGACTGGCGCAGGTTGCAGGCGGGGCCGTTGTCGGCATCGGCGGTCTGGGCGAAGAGAGTGGTCGAGGTCCCCGGGTCGGGAGAGGTGAGACT
>JAIVGS010000217.1 GCA_020201435.1 Myxococcales bacterium | reverse complement strand
GTCGTGGTAACTGTCGCGGTCGTGGTCGCGGTCGTGGTGCAGGGGATGGTCGTCGAGCAGCTCTCGCCCGAGAAAGAAGTGAAGCTCGAGCCGGTGTTCGGGGTGGCGGTGATCGTCAGTCCGGTGCCGTAGTCGTACTGATGGCAGTTGGCACCGCAGCTCGTTCCCGCCGGGACGATGCCCACGCTGCCGCTGCCGTTGCCGCCGGTCGCGAGCGTGACGTTGATCTTGTTGAGCGTGAACGTGGCCGTGACGTTCGCGGGGGCGCTGATGGCCGTGATGGTGCAGGTGTTGCCGCTCGGCGAGGGGCAGCCGGTCCACGAGACGCTGGAACCGGTCGCGGGCGAGGCGGTGAGCGCAACCGTCGATCCGTAGACCTCGTCGGCCGCGCAGGTGCCGGTACCAGCCGTCTTGGTGCAGTTCGAGATACCGCCGGTCCCGTTCACGCTGCCCGAGCCGTTCCCGTTGACCGTCACGGTGACCAGCTCGGGAAGATGATCGAACTGCGCAGTCACGGTCGTGTCCGCGTCGGGGCTGAACGTGAAATGGCAGGGAGTGGTCGCGTTGCCATTGTCACACGTCGGCGGCGTTCCGCTCACGCTCGCGAATGACCACTTGACGAAGGCCGAGACTCCGTCTGGAGCGGCGTCGAGCGTCACGCTGGTCCCGAACGCGTAGGGCTGAACGCAGTTACCGCCGGCCGCCGAGCTGCAGGTGATGAGCGGCGTCGGCGTCTCCTCCGAGGTGACGGTTCCCCCGCCGGCGTTGCCGGTGAACGCGACACTGAGCGAATTGGTGTCGAGATCGAACTGCGCCGTGACCGACGCAGCGGCCGTCATCGTGAGGTTGCAGGGGTTCGTCGCTGCACAGCTCGCGTCGCTCCACTGCACGAAATGCGATCCGAAAGCGTTCGCGGCCGTCAGCGTGACGACGGTGTTGTAGTTGTAGTCGTTGGCGCAGGTGCCGCCGGTGCCGGTGGTGCAGGAGATGATCGTGTCTGCACTGGTGATGGTGCCGCTGCCGGCGCCGGTGAAACCCACGTCTAGATGCTCGGAATCGAAGTCGAACCGGGCAGTAGCGGCTCGCGCCTGAATCATCGAGAGCGTGCACGTGCCGGTGCCGCTGCAGTCGCCCCCCCAGCCGACGAAGTGCGAGCCGGTCGCGGGTGCTGCCGTGAGCGTGACCGAGGCGCCGTAAGTGAACGTGCCCACGCACGGCCCGGTAGCGCATGTCACACCAGTCGGCTTCGAGTTGATCGAACCCTGCCCCGTGCCGCTCAACGTGACCGTGATCACCTGCGGGTTCGGATTGCCGGTGCCGGTCAGCGCGACGACCGTGTCACCGCCGGGCGTGCCGCTCACCGTCAAGGTGGCGGCGATCGGGCCATCGATCACCGGCTTGAACACGAGAGTCACGGTGCAGGTTGCCCCCGGCGCGAGCTGGGTTCCGGTGCAGGTCGTGGCGCTGATGCCGAACTGCGCCGCGCCGGCGCCGCCCAGGGCGACCGAGAGCGAGCCCGAAGGCTGGAAACCCTTGTTCTGGAAGCTGATCGTCACCGGCGAGCTCTGTTGACCGGCGGAGACGGCGCTGAAACCATGCTGCGCTTCCGCCGGAACGATCACCGGCTTGCCGCCCGGCAGCTGCACGGTGGCCTGGGCGATGGCGCCGGTCTTGACGTCAGCCGTGGTGACGCCGCGGTCGACCTCGGCGCCCGCGGCGTTGGTGGCCACGGCGGTGATCGCGAGCTGGCCGGTTCCGCTCCCGATCTGAAGCGTGACGTCGGTGGGCAGCTTGAGCTCCGCGCCGCCGGGATCGGAGAGCGAGATGTTCTGGGACTTGTCGCCCAGCGTCATCTGCAGATCGATCCTGGTGATCCCCGACGGCTCGTTGGCAGCCGGCGCGATCTGGACGTGGACGTACGTCAGCGGCTTCTTGCAGCCCGCAGCGGCGGCCACCATCGCGATCGCCAGCACATGACTCTTGAATGCTTTCACAGCTTCGCCTTTCGCGGCGTCTCGCCGCGGGATTCAAACCAGTCGAAAATCCGGTCGATCAGGGAAAAACCGGAGTGGTCGGGAAGTGCGACGCCGGCGGCGAGTTCCCGCCCATCGTCATCGCTGCCACGCCGGCCCCCACCGCCACCACGCCGACCGCGGTCCAGAGCCACCATTTGGTCAGGATCGAGCCGCCCTCTTCCGCCACCGGAGCGCGGGTCGGATTGCTGCTCGTGGCCGCGACCGGCGCGGACGGCTTCGGAGGTGTGGCCATCGCCAAATTCATCGGCGGCTTGGCCGCTGGTTGCTGCTGGGTCACGGCCGGCTTCACCGGAGGAGGCACCGGAGCAGCGGCGATCGGTTGCGGCGCCGTCTCGACCGGCTTCGGTGCCGGCGTGACCGGCTTCGGCTCGACCGGCTTGGCGGCGTCCGCGACCTTCTGCTGGACCGGCAGCGTCGCTTCGGCGGGCTCCTTCACGCCGGTGGGCGCCGCCTCGCGGGTGCGCCTTTCCTTCGCGAGCAGGTCGTCCATCTCGCGGATGTTCTGCTCGATCAACGCCTTGTTGGCCGCGTTCGGGCTCTCGCGCAGGTAGCTCTTGTAGAATTGACGCGCCTTGTCGTACAGCCCGCCCTGCCGGTACGCCTGCGCGATGTTGAAGAGCAGCGCCGGGATCGGCCGCAGCCGGTAGACGATGATGTACTCGTCGGCCGCTTCCTTGAACTCGCCGAGGTCGTAATGGACCTTGGCCTTGGCCACGTGCTGACGGGCCTCCTCGAGGACCGCGGCCTTCTTCGGCTCGTCTTCCTGCGCTCGCGCGACCCTGGGCAGGGCGAGCGATAGGACCAGTGCGATCACCACGCGCTTCATTGCATCCCCCCGGGTCGGCTAGAACTCGACCGGAATCGTATCGTCTGCGTTCTTCGAGTCCGACGCCGGCTTCGCCTTCCTGGCAGACTCCTCATCCCGCGGCTTGACCACCTTGGGCGGAGCCTTCGGCTCCGGTTGTAGCGTGGCTTTCACCACTTGAGGAGTGTCGGCGATCACGTCGGTTGCGTACGGCAGGAATTCCCGCTTCGAGAAGGCCAGGTGCACCTTCCTGTTCTTCGGGACCGAAATTTCCAGGGGCGTCGCGCCGGCCTTGGCCCCGTCCTTCCAGGTGGCCTCGGCGAGCGCGCCCAGCGGCTCGGAGACCACCGAGAGGAAGACCTTCTCGTTTTCCTGAGCTTTGGCGGCCTCTTCGGCCTTTTTGGCCTCGTCCTCGCGCCGCTGTTGCTCGATCACCAGCTGGGCAGCGCGCTCGGCGGCACGGCGGTTCTCCGCCGCCTGCTGCTGCATCAGGACGAAGACGATTCCGCCGACGATGGCGACGCCGCCCGCACCCAGACCTACAAACAACCCCATCCGCGACCTCGGCGGAGGCATCGGCGGCGGCTGGTAGGCGGTGGCCTGCGGCTGGGCGAAGGTCGCCGGCGGGGTCTTCTTCGGCAGCGCCGGCCTGGGCGCCGCCTTCACCGGCGTCTTCGGCGCTCCAGGGCTCGACTTGGTCCTGGTGCCGGTTTGCGCCGCGGCCAGCTCGGCGGCGTCGGCGACGGGGAGCTCGCGCGAGATCCCGAGCTGGGTCATGACCTCGAGGATCGCGTCGTGGAGCTCGTCCATCGACTGGTAACGCTTGTCCTGCGGCTTCTCGAGGCACTTCATGATCACCGCTTCGTACGCCTCCGGAACTTCCGGATTGGCCTCGCGGATCGGCGGCGGCGGCAGCTGCAGGTGGCCGATCAGCACTTCGCCGAAGGAAGACCCGGGGAACGGCAGCTTCCCGGTGGCCATCTGGTACATCATGCAGCCCAGCGAGTAGATGTCGCTGCGCGCGTCGATGCGGGTCGTCATGCCGCCCGCCTGCTCCGGCGACATGTACGCCGGCGTGCCCATCACCATGCCGGTCTGGGTCTTGCCGGTCGACTGCCCCTGCTCGTCGGTGAGCTTGGCGATGCCGAAGTCGACGACCTTGACGAAGTTCTTCTTGCCCTTGTGGACGATGAGGTAGACGTTGTCGGGCTTCAGGTCGCGGTGGATGATCTTGTGCTCGTGCGCAGCCTGGAGCGCCTCGCAGACTTGAAGCAAAACCGGGCCGGCGACGTCGAGCGGCATCGGCACGTCGGGCTTCATCAGGTCCTGCAGCGCCTTGCCGTGCAGGAACTCCATGATGAAGTAGTGCCGGTTGTCGTCGGTGACGCTCAAGTCGATGATCTTGAGGATGTTGTCGTGGCCGATGACGTTGACGGCCCGCGCTTCGTTGAAGAAGCGGTCGACGATCTTCTTGTCGGTGGCGTACTGCGGGTGGAGGAACTTGATCGCGACCTTGCTGCCGATCACCGGGTGCTCGGCCATGTACACCGCGCCCATGCCGCCCTTGCCGAGCGGCTTGACGACCCGGTAGCTCCCGATGCTGCGGCCGATCAGCTCGTCATCCGGCTCGACGGTGGAGAGATCGAGCCCGTCCTCCGGGCAGTGGAGGATCTCGTCGTCATATTGGGTCTGGCATTCGGGGCAAGTCCGGGACACGGTTCTTCTCCGCGCAAAAGCCGTCCCGGCAAAACGCGCCACGGTGCCGCAAAGTTCTAGCGGCAGTGGCGCGCGCTCCGGCCGACGCTGCCACAGTTGACGCTTGGAGTGGCGGTGCTGTCAAGCGATCAAAAACGTAGTCCTGGCCGTCATTTGAGCGCGTCGTCGAGGTCGATCAGACCGTCCTTGGACGGGGCTTTTTCGACCTTCTTTTCGCCGTTTTCTTTCCTGCCCTTGTGGCCCTTCTTTTCGCCGGGCTCGGCGGCCGGCACCGGCGCGGGCTTCAAGACCGCGTGGACGTTCTGCGCCTGGTCCGCGATCACGTCCATCGCGTAGCCGATGAAGCCGTCCTTGGCGAACTCGAAATGCACCTTGGTGTTCTTCGGCACTTCGAAGCTGAGCGGCGCCTTGCCCTTCTGCTGGCCGCCGTCTTTCCAGGTGGCGACGACGTCGGCCTCGAGCGGCTCGGAGATGACCGAGAGGAACACCGGGATCGGCTCTTCTTCGGTCATCACGACCGGTGGCCGGGGCTTGGGCGGATCGATTTTGGCAGTGTTCTTCGGGCCCAGGCGCATCGCCACGAACGCTGCGCCGCCGACGATGAGGACCGCCCCCAGCGCGATGCCGACGTAGAGCCCGGCGCGGCTCGGCGCGGGCGGAACGGCGGCCATCTGCGGCGGCCGCGACTGCCCCGGCCGCGACGGCGGCCTCGCCATCGCGTTCGGATTCGACGAACGCACGCCGGACCGCGCGTTCGGATTCGAGATCCGGTTCTTCGACGGGTTCGTCATCCGCCCCGGCGTGCGCTGTCCCGGATTCGAGGGCCGCGACTCGACCGCCTGCATCTCCGGGTCGGTCTCGTCGGCCTTCGGCAATTCCTTCGAGATCCCGAGCTGATCCATGCACGCCTCGATGGCGTGCTTCAGCTCCTTCATCGACTGGTACCGATCCTCCTGCCGCTTCTCGAGGCATTTCAGGATGACGGCTTCGTACGCCTCGGGAATCTCCGGCTTGAGCGATCGCGGCGGCGCCGGCGCCTGCTGCAGGTGGCCGATCAGCACCTCGCCGAAGTTCGAGCCGGGGAACGGGAGCCGGCCGGTGGCCATCTGGTACATCATGCAACCCAGCGAGTAGATGTCGCTGCGGCCGTCGATCTTGGTGGTCTGCCCCGAGCCCTGCTCGGGCGACATGTAGGCCGGCGTCCCCATCACCATGCCGGTCTGCGTCTTGCCGGTCGAATTGCCCTCGTCGTCGGTGACGCGGGCGATGCCGAAGTCCACCACCTTGACGAAGTTCTTCTTTCCCTTGTGGGTGATCAGGTAGACGTTGTCGGGCTTCAGGTCGCGGTGGACGATGCCCTTGCGGTGCGCGGCCTCCAGCGCCTCGCAGACCTGCACCAGGATCGGGCCGGTGATGTCGAGCGGGATGGCGACGTTGTGGCGGAGCAGGTTCTGCACCGCCTTGCCCTGCAGGAACTCCATCACGAAGTAGTGGCGGTTATCCTCGGTGACGTTGAGGTCGAGGATCTTGAGGATGTTGTCGTGGCCGATGACGTTGACGGCCCGCGCCTCGTTGTAGAAGCGGTCGACGATCCTCTCGTCGTGCGCGTACTGCGGGTGCAGGAACTTGATCGCGACCCTGCTGCCGATGCCCGGGTGGATGCCCATGTAGACGGCGCCCATGCCGCCCTTGCCGAGCTGCTTTTCGATCCGGTAGCTGCCGATGGTGCGGCCGATCAGCTCGTCGCCGATGGGGAGATCGCCCAGGCCCCGGCCGTCCTCCGGACAGTGGAGAACGTCGTCGTCGTACGTGTTGTGGCAATCGGGGCAGGTGCGGGACACGGATCACGAGTTGAAACGCCACTGAGCGGTACTGTCAAGCAACTAGCCACCTTCGGGTTACACTCTGACGCCATGCGTTTCGCCAAACTGCACGGGCTCGGGAACGACTTCGTGCTCCTCGACCTCCGCTCGGGGGGCGAGCCCCTGCCGGCGGCGCGCGCGGTGGCCCTGTGCGACCGTCACCGGGGGATCGGCGCAGACGGCGTCCTGACGCTTTTGCCGGGCGACCGGATGCTGGTCCAGAATTCGGATGGGTCCGTGCCCGAGATGTGTGGCAATGGAGCCAGATGTGCGGCGTTGTGGATGTTGACCGACAGGTGCACGCGGCCGGGCTCCGGGACGGTCCGGCTGCTCACCGACGCCGGGCCGCGGCCGTGCGTGGTGACGGCGTCTTCGGCGGTTTCGGGTCTGGTCGAGGTCGACATGGGCGTCGCGGAGCTGTCCGCGCCGCGGCGCGTCGGAACGTTCGAGGCCCTGCCGGTTTCGATGGGCAATCCGCATCGCGTCATCTTCGGCGACCCGAAGCTGGCGGCGTCGGAGGGGCCGGCGCTCTGCTCGGCCGAGAATGCGAACATCGAGTTCGCGTCGCGCGTCGGGCAGGGGCGGTACGAGGTCGGCGTGTACGAGCGCGGCGCGGGGCTCACGCAGGCGTGCGGGACCGGGGCATGCGCGGTGGCGGCGGCAGCGGTCGCGCGCGGCGAAGTGCAGCGCGGCTCGCCGGTCTCGGTGCGGCTCCCCGGCGGCGAGCTGACGCTGACCGTCGACGCCGACGACCGCGTGCGGATGCGCGGCCCCGCGGAGCTGGTCTTCGTCGGCGAATTGCCGTAGCAACGGTCCTCCGCTCGATCAACTGACGCTGCGGAAGCCGGCCTGCGCGAAGAGGGTGTCGAACGCGAGCACGTGGCGAATCGGCGCTTCCGCAACAGGACGAAGCTGAGCGCGTCGACGAGGCTCAACTTGTGGAACTCGCGGCGATCCATCCAGGGCCACGCCTGATCCGATCCTGCGGGCTGCAATCGAGGACCTCGATTCGCCTCTGACGGCGGAGCCCGTCCGCCCACGATCGCGCAAGGCCGCGATCGACCTTGCGATCGAGCCAGGTGAACGTCTCGATCGCCACGGCCACGGTCGAAGTACTCGCCGTGACACCCGTCAACGCTACTCGTCGAGGATCTCTTTGAGGACTTCTTTTTCCGAGGCGGTGATGTGAACGGTCCGGACGACGTCTTTCTGCAGATCCGGGTTGATCAGGCGGACCTTGTGGTCGCCGGCGGCGAGCATGAGCGGCTCGTTCAACGGGGTGACGCCCACCTCGCGGCCGTCGACTTCGACCTTGGCCCATGGCCGGACGAGGAGCACCAGCTCGCCTTTCGCGATCACCGTCTGTTTCGGCTGCTCGGGAACCACCACCGGCTTGGGCGGCTCCTTCACGATCACGACCGGCGCCGGCGGCGGCTCGACCTGCGCGACCCTGCGCGGCCGCGGCTTCGGCTCGGGCGGCTTGGCCTCCGCTGGCTTCTCCGGCGGTGCGACCGGGGCCGGCGTTTCGGCGGGCTTCGGAGCCGGCTCGGCGGGCTTCGGCGCAGGGGGGTCCACGACCGCGGCGCGCTCGACCTGGACCGGCGCCTGCGACGGTTCGTCCTGGTGGAAGAAGAACCAGTAGCCGCCGGCGCCTCCGCCGACGGCGATGACGAGGAACGCGAGCACGCCGTAGAGCGCGCCGCGGCCTGCCGACGGCGCAACGGGCGGCGGCATGACGGTGGTCCGGGAATCGCGCCCGGCGACGCCTTGACCGCGCCCCTTGACCAGCGCGGGCGCCGCGCCGGTGCCGTTCATCTCGTTCTCGATCTGCTGAATCTCGGCCGAGCTCTGCTCGGCGAGCGACGCGGCCGACTGCGGCGGCGCCGAATAGGCCTTGACGAAATCGGACACGCGCGACGGGGTGATCGTCTGGCCCATCCCGACCACCAGCGACTCGAGATCGGCCTGCAGCTCGTGGCAGCTCTGGTACCGCTGCGCGCGGTCCTTGGCGAGCGCCTTGTCGACGATGTCGATCAGCTCCCGCGGCGCGTCGGGACGCAGCTCGCCGAGAGGCTGCGGGTCCTCGGTCATGATCTTGCCGATCAGCGCGACCTCGCTGGTCCCTTCCCACGGCCGCTTGCCGGCCAGCAGCTCGTAAAGGACGACGCCGAGGGCGAAGACGTCAGTGCGGCGGTCGAGGCCTTCGCCGCGGAGCTGTTCCGGCGGCATGTACGCGACCTTGCCCTTCAATGTCCCGGTGCGCGTTTGGGAGCTCGAGTTCGCTGCTTTCGCGATGCCGAAGTCGACCACCTTCGCCGACCCGTTGCGGTGGACGAGGACGTTGTCCGGCGAGATGTCGCGGTGGACGAGGCCGAGCGGCTTGCCGTTCGTATCGGTGAGATCGTGGGCGTACTGCAGGCCGCCGGCGGCCATCGAGACGATCTTGCAGATCTCGGGGATCGGCAGATGTTCGCCCCGCTCCGCCGCGAGCTTGTGGATCGCTCGCAGCGACGGCCCGTCGATGAACTCCATCGCGATGAAGTAGTTCCCGTTGGCCTCGCCGAGGTCGAAGATGGAGACGATGTTCGGATGGTCGAGCCGCGCCGCCAGCCGCGCCTCGTTGAGGAACATCTCGACGAACTGCTTGTCGCGCGCGAGGTGGGGAAGGATGCGCTTCAGACACACAAGCTTCTCGAAGCCCGCCGCGCCGGCCTGGCGCGCGAGGTACACCTCGGCCATGCCGCCGGAGGCGATCAGCTTGACGAGCTTGTATTTGCCGAGCGGGGTCGTCATCCGTTCCCAGTCAATGTGTCCCAGTCAATGTGTCCCAGTTTTTGAGCGTACACTGGCGGGACCGCTCGGAACAACGCGCTACTTGGCGGGCTTGAGCGACTGCGCGATTCCACGCAGGCGATCGCTCTCTTTCGCCGCGTCGAGCGCGCGCGGACCCTTTCCCGCGACGACCGACTGGAGGTTGCGCACCGCGGCGTCGAGCAATTGCCCTGCCTGCTGGACGTCGGCGGCGGCGTCGTCCCAGGCGAGGTCGGCCTTGAGCGAAGCGAGCTGGCCGTTCTGCGCGCCGGTCAGGCCGGGGAGCGCGCTCGCCCGATCGACCAGTGCCGCGGCGCTGTGAGTGTCGCCCTTTTTCGCCGCCTCGCGGGCCCAGCTGGTGAGGACGTCGAAGAGCCACCGGTCGAGCGCGTTCTGATCGTCGAACTCGATCTCGCCGGGGGCTTTTTCGCCGGCCGGAATCGCGATCGCCGCGTACGTCTTGTCGGTCGAGGGGCTCGAGCCGGTCGGGAAGAAGCGGCCCCGCTCGATCACCAGCTGGCCGTTTTCCGCGGCGACGCGGTAGTGCCGCTCGTTGCGCTCGGAGGCCAGCCACCACACGGTGCCGAGCAGCGCCGCGATCACCAGCCAGAGCACCGCGCGCTGCAGGCCGCCACCGCCTTTCCTGGGCGTTTCGTCAGCCATGCTTCTTCACCCCGATGAACGGGACGTTGCGGTACTTCTCCCCGGCATCGAGGCCGTAACCGACGACGAAACGGTCTTCGATCTGGAAGCCGAGGTAGTCGATCGGGATCTTCGTCCGCGCCCGGGCCGGCTTGTGGAGCAGCGTGCAGAGCTTGACCGAGGCCGGATGGCGGGTAGCGAGGTTGTCGAGCAGGTACCGCATGGTGAGGCCGGTATCGACGATGTCCTCGACGATGACCACGTGCTTCTTCTCGATCGGCTTGGACAGATCGCTCGTGATCTTGACCACGCCGGAGCTCTCGGTGGCCTCGCCGTACGACGAGAGGCCGATGAAATCGACCGCCAGCGGCAGGTCGATCGACCGCGCGAGATCGGAGATGAACAGGAACGATCCCTTGAGCACACCGAGCAGGACCAGGTCCTTGCCGTCGTAGTCGCGCTCGATCTGCTTTCCCATCTCGCGCACCCGCTGCGCGATCTGGTCGGCCGAAAAAAGTATTTCGAGCTCCTGCGCCAGTTTCATCCGGGTCCTCTAGACGTACGCATTGTTCATGATCTCGCCGAAGCCGCCGCCGCCGGGCACGATGTACTGGTGATCGTTCAGTCCGCGCTCTTTGTCCCAGTGCGTCCCCGGCACGGTGTCGAAGACGTCTTCCGGAGAGAGGCCGCGGTCGAGGCGCAGCGCGTAGACGATCGTCTCGGGATGCGTGGTCGTCACCCGCTTGAGATACTCGGGCGTGACGATCAGGTTGGCGGCGATGATCTTGCGCGGCTTGCCGACCACCGCTTCCTTGTAGGCGTCGATCGCGGTGCACATGCTGCCGCCGGTGGCGCCCATCGGGTCGGGGAAGAGGAGGATCGCGTCGTCGACGTCGCCGCCGATCTTGCTGCCCGAGATGCGCGCGCCGATGACCTGTGACGCGTCGTCGAGCACGCGCGCCATCACGAAGTGATCCTGCCGGACCAGGCGCGGATCGAGGATCGTATTGAGGAAATCGTAGGTGATCTGCGAGGGCAGCGTGCCGGCGCGGGCGATGTTCACCGTCACCGCGCGCACTTCCGGCTCGATCGTCTCGCCGTGAAAGACCGCCTGCGGCGTCGAGTCGATCATCCGCGTCGGCGTCGCGGTCTGTCGCCGCGGAAATTCGGTGTTGACGATCGCCCGCAGCATGTCGCGGTAGAGCACGCCGACCAGCGTGTTGATCTCGGGCTGGAAGGTGCCTTTCGCGCACAGTTTCGCCAGCTGCGTCAGCGCCAGCGGGTCGGCGAGGATGTGCACGTTCGGCCCGTAGCGGTGCTCGAGCTGCGGCGCGCGGAACGTGACCTCGTCGTAGGTGTGGTCGCGCATGGTTCAGCCTTCGTTGCTGCGGAGAAAGGGCAGTAATTCCTGCTGCATCGGCGTCGTGCCCGGCTGTGGTTCCGGCGAGAAGTGATCGCGGCAGCGCGGCTCGTACGCGCCTTGCGCGCCGATGTGCACCCGATCTTCCGAGTCCGCGATCCGCTGGCTGCGGCCGGCGGGGTTGCCGCAGACGACGCAGATCGCGAGCTCCTTGGTGATGTACTCGGCCTCGGCGAGGAGCTGCGGGATCGGGTCGAACGGCTGCCCGCGGTAGTCCTGGTCGAGCCCCGCGACGACGACGCGCACCCCTTTGTTGGCGAGATCCTTCACGATCGGAACGATCTCCGGACCGAGGAACTGCACCTCGTCGATCCCGATCACCTCGACGTCGGGCGCGAGCTTCTGGAGCACCTCGCCGGCCTTGTCGATGACCGTGGAGACGATCTTCTGCTGCGTGTGGCTGACGACCGCGTCGGGGTCGTAGCGGCTGTCGATGCGCGGCTTGAAGACCTGGACCCGGCGCCTGGCGATGGCCGCTCGCCGCAGGCGCCGGATCAGCTCCTCGGTCTTGCCGGAGAACATCGGACCGCAGATGACTTCGATCGTTCCCATTGACCCAATCTCAAACAGAGCCCCCAAGCGGCCTGCGGCCGCCGGGGCTAGCGCGCTGCGGCCTTTCGGGAGAGGAAGCGGATCCAGAGGTCGGCATCGACGCCGTCCTTGCCCGGGCGGGCCTCGAACAGCGCGTCGCGCAGATCGGCGGCGCGCTCGGCGAACAGGCGTGTGCCGGCCCCCGCGATCCCGCCCTGCTCGGTTCCGGCGCGCTCGATCGACTTCACGATCCCGCCGACGTTGACCCAGATGTTCTGCTGCCCGGGGACCTGGAAGCCCTGGACGCCGATCCGCTTCAGCTCCTGGCTCAGGGTGGTGCCGGAAGGCTGCAGGACGCGGGTGAGGATACCCAGGTTGATCGGGCCGCGCGGCGGCGGTTTCTTGCCTCTTTTCGCGGGTTTATTCGGTGCCTGGGGTGGCACGCCGCCGATCACCAGGAAGAGGGTGTCGTCCTTGATGGCGGCCTGCGCGCCGTCGCCGACCCGGTAGTACTGGGCGCCGTTGATCTCGGCGCGGTCGTTGCCGGGATTGGCGGCCATCACCCGTTCCAGCGCGGCCTTGACCGGCTGCGGATTGGAAAGCTGCGCCGCGACGACGAACGACGATTGATCGAGCGAGCCGACTTCCTCGCCCATGATCGCTTCGATCAGCGATGACGCGTCGAGGTACACGGCGATGCCGACGTTGCCGGCCGACGACGGCAACAGGTCCTTCTCGACGTCGAGGCCGGTGGCTTCCTGGATTCGATCGCGCAGGCGCGTGGCGTCGCCCGGAGACGTCCGCGACAGCTCGCGCCAGAGCGCGTCGGGCGTGCCCGAGAAGCGCGCGTACGACGATGCTCCCGAGGGCAGCTTCGCAGCGAGATCCGGCGGCTCCTTCGAGGGCTTGAACGCGTTGACCATCTGGTCTCCGCTCAGGTTCTTGAGCTGCGACCAGATGCGGACCTGCAAGATGTCGGGGTTTTCCAGGATCGCGAAGGCGCTCGCGCCGATCTCATTGGAGAAGCGCATCTGGCCGTCGGGCGAGCGGGAGAAGAAGATCGCGTCGCCGTTGCCGATGTGGCGGCTGGCGTTGACGAAGACCGGATCGGCGGCGAGGCCCTTGTCGGACGGGATCGCGCCCACGCCGCGCAAGGCGATCAACGGATCGCTGCGGCCCGCAGTGCGGATGTAGAGGTAGCCGTAGCGCTGGACGATGGCGACCTTGTCGCCGGCCTGGTTCTGGCCGAGGACGACGGGGCTGCCGCCGGCGAGCTTCGAATCCTCGAGCTGGAACGGGCCGGCGCTGAAGCGGCCGGCGCCGCGCGGGCTGGTGAGCAGGCGCCGCGCCGCGGCCAGCGACTTCTGGTCGTCGAGCGTGCCGACGGCGACGACGAGCGCTTCGGGGTCCTGGGGAACGGTGAAGAACGCGACACCCTTGTCGGGATCGAAGCCGTTGTCCGCGGCGGCCTTCGGGTCGAGCGCGTCGAAGCCGGCCGCGTCGCCGACGGTTCGCGCCACTTCGTCGAAGAACGCGCCGAGCGAGAGCTTGCGGGCGATCTCGCGGTGGAGCGCGACCTTCTTCCACGGCTCGGGCAGCATCAAGGCGGCGCGGACGTCGCCGGGGACCGCCATCGGCAGGTTCCGGCGGGCGGCGACGACGTGGGTGCGCGCGGTGCGCGCCTTGCCGTCCTTGTCGCGGATGGTCTCGACGATGGTGTAGACGCCCGCCCGCGGGAAAGCGTGGCTGACCTGCATGCCGGTGGCCTGGGTGCCGTCGCCGAAATCCCAGACGACCTCGCTGCCTTCGGGAACCTCTTCGCGTTGGCCGAAGGCGACCGGGATGCCCGCCAGGGCGGCGCGATCCGCGCCGGGGTCCGGGCCGACCCGCTTGATGCACGACGAAGCGAGCAGGAACAGTGAGCAAAGCAAAGGGCAACAAAGGCGATGTCGCATGGCCGGTGTCGTTTACCACACGGCGGGGCGGCCGCCTGCCGGAGTTGACAGCCCCTGTCGGGCCCGTTAGTTGTTTCAGAAGATTTTGAAAGTTCAGGAGCACCAATGACCCCGGCCGGATTGCTCGAGCTCCAGGAAGCGGCAGCGAGGCCCGAAGCGCGGCCCTCGGCGGCCCAGCTCCTGCCCGGCGCGCAGGCGGCGGAAGGGATTCCCCGTCTCGAGAAACTGCTGGTTTCGGCGGCGGCGCGGGCGCCCCGCGAGCTTTCCGGAGCGGCGGTCGATCTGCTCCGCGCGGGTGGAAAGCGCGTTCGGCCGCTGCTGCTGCTCCTGTCGGCGCGCGCCGCGGGCGGTCACGCGCGAGGGCGCGTGAAGCTCGCCCTCGTGGCCGAACTGGTCCACTCGGCGACGCTTCTGCACGACGACGTGATCGACGACGGTTTGACGCGGCGCGGCCTGCCGGCGCCGCGGATCACCTACGGCAACGCCGTCTCGGTGCTGTCCGGCGACTGGCTGCTGGCCGCGTCGCTCGAGCTCGCCCTGTCCTCGCGGGTCCCGGGCGCGGTCGAGGCGCTGGTGCGAACGCTGCGGCTGCTGGTCGAGGGCGAGGCGCGGCAGATCGGGCTGCGCGGATCGACCACCTTCACCTCCGACGACGCGCTGCAGATCGCGCACCTCAAGACCGGATCGCTGTTCGCCTTCTGCGGCGAGGCCGGCGCGCTCGCGGCGGGGGCGCCTCGGGAGGTGCGGTCGGCGCTGCGCGATTTCGGGCTGCGGGCGGGATCGGCGTTCCAGATCGCGGACGATCTGCTCGACTTCGAGGCCGACGCCTCCACGCTCGGCAAGGCGGTGCTCGCCGACGTCGCCGAGGGAAAGCCGTCGCTGCCGCTGGCGATCGCGCTCAAGCGGCTGCCGCCCTTGCGCGAGGAGATGGCGGCGTTGCTCAAGGGTCTGCCAGAGGACGAGATGCGCGCGCGCACGCGGGCTTTCGCGACCCGGCTCTCACGCACCGGCGCCCTCGGCGCCGCCCGCCGGATCGCCGAAAAGGAACGCGACGCCGCCCTCACCGCGCTGAACCGGGTGCCGGACAGCCCAACCCGCGACCTCCTCTCCCAAGTCGCCCGCGCACTGCTTTCCCGGTCGCGCTAACCGCAACAGCGCACCGCGAAGGCGCGAAGGCGCAAAGGTTCGGGTTGGTTGCGCGGCGGCGTCAGTTGCCAGGTCCAACCCTTCGCGTCTTCGCGCCTTCGCGGTGTGATTTTGCTTTTCTGGTATTGAGAGAACGATGGCGATGCGAGAGAACGAGCTGCTGCATGAGGTCGCCGACACGGTTGGCGCGCTGATGGAGTTCTGGGGATTCAAGCGCGTGATGGGGCGCGTCTGGACCATCCTCTTCCTGCGCGACGAACCGCTCTCGGCGGCGGAATTGTGCGAGCAGCTCGCGATTTCGAGCGGTGCCGCGTCGATGGCCCTCGCCGAGCTGGAGCACTGGGGCGTGGTGAAGCGATCGCGCAAGCCCGGCGATCGGCGCGAATACTTCGAAGCCGAAACCGACATCTGGAAGATGATCTCGCGCGTGCTGCGCGAGCGGGAACTGGTGCAGATCGAGCGCGCGCTCGAAGTCTTCGACCGCGCCCGCGACCAGCTCGCCAAAGGCGGCGCGCCCGGCGAGCACGCGCGGCTGCAGCAGATCTCGGAACGGATCGGCCGCCTCGTCGACCTCGCCCGACTCGGCCGCGCGCTGCTGGTCGCGATCGTCCAGCAGGGCAAGGCCGATCTCGCCCCGCTGATGCGCTTCGCCAGCGTCGCGGTTTCCAGGATCCGACGCTGAACGCAAAATCTCACCGCGGAGGAGCGGAGAGGGGCGCGGAGGATTTTTTTAGAAAGAAATCTTTTTCTCCGCGCTCTCCGCGCCTCCGCGGTGCGTTTGAAGACTTGACCCTAGAATTCCATGGCCAGGCCGAAGCGCCAGGCGCGGTCGGTGAGGATCAGCGCGTTCCCCTTGGCGAAGTTGTCGAGGCGCGTCCACCCGTACTCGGCGAAGAGCGAGGTCCGCTGGATGCCGGCGTCGACGTACGCCTCGCGCGCCAGATCGGGGTCGATCGAATCGAGGCTGAGCGCGATGCCGAGCGCGGTCGTGTAGCCGTACGTCCATCCCGAGCCGCGGCTGCCGCTGGTGGCGTCCTTCGAGACCGCGCCGGTGCCGTTGAACGAGGCCCAGAGCGCGCGCTGCAGGCCGACCTGGGCGTAGGGGATCACCGGAAAGCGCACCCAGCGATCGGCGAGCCAGTCGAACCGGTACGTCGCGATCACCCCGAAAGGCAGCACGTCGATCAGCGCGGTGTCGCCCGACGGCGCCCGCGTGTCGGCGGTGAGGCCGTGGCCGAAGTTCTGCCAGTAGCCCGCCGTCGCGCCGATGAGCAGCGACCCGAACGGGTGGGCCACCTCCCAGTCGACCTCGAGCTGCCACCGCAGCGGCGCCCGCGGGCCGAAGATCTGGTGGTAGGGATTCCCGGTGAGGCCGGCCTCGGAGTCGATCTTCGGGTCGTAGCGGTCGATCTTGAGCGCGACCAGAAGCCAGCGCGCGGGCCGGTCCGCGGCCCGCCGGTCCGCGCGAGCCGCGGGTGCGAGGAGCGCCACGGACGCGATCAGCGCCGCGCCCTTGCGGCGGCGGGCGATCAGGCCGGTCGCGAGGATGGCGAGGCCGATCCAGGTCGCGGCGCCGCTGGACGAGCAGCCGCCGTGGCCTTCGGCGTTGCCGCCCTCGTCGCGGTACAGGTTGTAGAAGTCGAGGATGTGCTTGGGCGTGCCGAGGCCGCCGTCGGCGGGGCTGGAGACGTTGCCGTAGACGTCGTTGGCGACGACCTGGACGACGTACGGCTGATCGTCCTGCAGCGCTGCGCCGTTGTCGGTGGTGTTGACGTCGGCGGTCGTCCCTGGCGCGCTGATGTTCTTGGCCAGCCTGGTGGGGTCGAATCCGGCGTCGGGCAGCAGCACATGCACGTCGTAAGAGGCGAGATTCTCGGCCGAATTGCCGGCCGTCCAGTCGACCTTGAGATGTTGGTCGCCGGCGGTGATGACGATGCCGATCGGTGGCGTCGGGGGCGCGGTCGCGAATTTCACGGTGACGCAGCCCGCGCAGCTGTTCGTCGCGCCGGTGACGAGCGACCCCGGCGTGCGCACCTCGATGCAGTAGTACGTGGCCCAGGGACTCGACGACGGGCGGTCGGTGTTCGCGCAGGCGCCGGGCAGGCCGGCGTCGGACGAGTCGACGACCAGATCGGCCGCGTGCACGACGTCGGTTCCGGTCTCGGCCTGGCTCGACGCCTGCTGGGCGAAGTCCGGCGAGGTCGCGTTGCCCGCGCCGCAGGTCGAGGTGCTGCGCACGTGGAGCGCCTCGACCGTGGCCCCGGCGGCCGGGTTCCCCGCGCCGAGGTCCCAGCGGAATACGTAGCCGTTGTTGTTCACGCAGGCCGAGTGGCCGATGTAGACCTCTTTCGTCGTCCCATTGGCCTGGTCGCTGGTGACGCTGGCCTGCGCGTTCGCCGCGAGCGGCAGCAGGGTGAGGGCGGCGAGAAAGCGCATGGTCCGTGCCGGATATAGCAAGAGGAAGGCCAGAAATCCGAGGCCTCAAGCCTCAGCCTTCAGCCTTCAGCCTTCAGCACGGTGACAAAATGTCGCACAGCTCAAGCCTTCGCTGACAGTTTGTCGGCGTAGTCCCTGGCCAACAGCTCGGCGATCTGGACGGCGTTGGTCGCGGCGCCCTTGCGCAAATTGTCGCTGACCACGAACAGGGCGAGCGTGTTCGGGGCCGAGAGATCGGTGCGGATGCGGCCGACCAGGGTGTCGTCGTCGCCGGCGCCGAGGATCGGCATCGGGTAGATGTGCTCCTTCAGGTCGTCGACCACCTTCACACCCGGCGACTTGCGCAGGATCTCGCGCGCCTGGTCGGGCGTGAGCGGCTTCCTGAACGTCAGGTGCGCAGCCTCCGAGTGGCAGAAGAAGATCGGCACCCGCACGCAGGTCGCCGACACCGGGAGGTGCGGGAGGCCCATGATCTTGCGGCTCTCGTTGACCATCTTCATCTCTTCGTCGGTGTAGCCGTTTCCGGAGTCCTTGCCGATCTCGGGCAGCAGGTTGAACGCGATCCGGTGCGGGAACTTCTGCGGCACGATCTCCGCCATGTTGAACAGCGCGCGGGCCTGGTGCTCGAGCTCGTCGATGCCCTTCTGGCCGGCGCCGGAGACGCTCTGGTAGGTGGAGACGACCACCCTCTCCAGGCCGGCGGCGTCGTGGAGCGGCTTCATCACCACCACCAGCTGGATGGTGCTGCAGTTCGGATTGGCGATGATGCGGCGGCCTTTGAGAGCGAGCTCGACGTCTTTCGGATTCACTTCCGGCACCACCAGCGGGCAGTCGTGCTCCATGCGGAAGGCGCTGGAGTTGTCGATCACCACCGCGCCGGCACGCGCCGCGTGCGGGGCGAACTCGCGCGAGACGGAAGCGCCGGGCGAGAAGAGCGCGATGTCCACGCCCGCGAACGAGTCGGGCTTGAGGCGGCGGACCACGACCTCCCGGTTGCGGAACTCGAGCCGGTGTCCTTCGCTGCGCTCGGAGGCGAGCGGGATCAGCTCCGAGACGGGGAAGTCCCGTTCTTCCAGCACTTTCATCATCTCGCGACCGACCGCGCCCGTCGCTCCGGCGATCGCAACCTTGTAACGGCTCATCGTGGGAACCCCTGCACGTAGTCTGGCGCCAGCGCGAAGCAGGCCTGCACATCGTATGC
>JAIVGS010000320.1 GCA_020201435.1 Myxococcales bacterium | reverse complement strand
TGATCGGGGTTCTGGTCGCGCGCCGCAAGCCCGTTCAATCGCCGCCGGCGACCAAACCGGCTTAACCGCCGCCCCAGACGCTGGCGACGAGCTGTGCGCGGCTCTCGCCCCCGGCCTTCTCGAGCAGCGCGGTGACGTGCAATTCGACCGTGCTCTCCGAACACCCGAGCGAGGCGGCGACCCGCCGATTCGAAAACCCTTGCGCAACCAGATGCAGCACCTGCGTCTGCCGATTGGTGAGCTGCCAGCGAAGGCGCGCCGCTGCCACGCGAGGTGCGGGGTCGGAAGGCGCCTGCGCGATCGCGAGCTGCAGGTCGGAATGCGGCGCGAGCCGCGCGATCTGGATCGAGGATTCCCCGCCGCGCAGAGCCGCAGAGAGCTGTTCTTCCACGGTTTTTCGCTCGCGCTCGAGCACTGACCGTCCCGCCGCGTTGGCGTGCAGGACCGCTCCGCCGCGCCCGAGGACGTACGCCGCGGCGGGAACCTGTTCGAGCGCGTCGGAGATCTGCTGCGCGGTCCGTTGCGCCTCGACGAGGCTGCGCTCGAGCGCGAGCCGGCGCTGCAGCGAAGGGACGATCGCCTGCAGCTGGCGGACGCCGGCGCGCGCGAACGGCCTCGCGCGAAAGCCGCCCACCCAGGCGAGCAGCACCGGTCCGTCGCAGATCAGCGCGCGGAGCTGATCGGACTCGGAGAGCGCGAACCGCGGCAGGAAGCTGCGCACGACCGCCGGCGTGCGCTGGCCGGTGATCGCCGCGATGTCGGCCGTGCGGAGGGCGAGGTTGCGCTGGCGAGGGTCGGGGCGGGCCGGATCGTAGCTGGCGAAGTTCTTCGGGGCCTGCCGCAGCCATTTCGCGTACGCGGCGCTGATGCCGGCCGGCATCCGCGCGCCGTGGAAGAAATCGAGCTCGTGGTCGGGCCGGACGAGGAACGCACACGCCTGGTCGGCGCCGAGCAGCGCCGGGAGCTGGGCGACGACCTCGCGGAGCGGCCGCGCGCTGAGCGGGGCGCGATCGATCCACGCGGCGAGCTCGCGAGCCAGCACGGCGGAAGCGTACGCCCGAAACGTTCGTACCGTAAAGTATCTCCGAGGAGCGCGCTGTGTCAGATGTCCGAGCTGCCTCGGGTTTCCCCGTATGGACCGCAACAGTTGGGAAGTGGAACATGCGTCTCCACACTACGGCGCGCCGCTCGGGGGGATAGCGCGCAGGAGCTGGGCGGCGGAACCATGGCGCGAACCTCCGGGCTCGCGAGCGGTTCCCCCGCCCTCTCTTTTTTCCTCAATCTCTACGGGCTTTTTGCCAGGCGGGTCGGGCTCGGATCCGCTCCGCGTACTCGACCAGCGCGGGCGCGTCGGCGATCTTGATCATCGCCGCCCAGTTGACGACGCTGCCGAGGACCACGTCGGCGGCCGTAAATCGGCCGAGGATCCACTCCTTGCCTTCGAGCTCTCTCACGACCGCCGCAGCCGCTGCCCCGAAGCTGCGCCGGGCAGCCTCGGCGATCGTCGAGATCCTCTGTCCTTCCGGCAACTTGCGGGTATGCTCGTTGAAGGCGACCACGAGCGGCTCGAGCGTCGCCATCGCGTAGACGATCCATTGGTAGTACGCGCCGCGCTCGCCGGGCGGCGGCGCGAGACGTTTGTCGGGGAACTTGTCGGCGAGGTGCGCGATGATCGCCGCCGACTCGATGACCACCGAGTCGCCGTCCTGCAAGGCGGGGACGGCGCCCAACGGGTGCACTTTGTCGAGGTAGTCGGGGCTGCGCGTGGTCGGCCAGTCGATCCGCGCCAGCTCGTAGGGGACGGCCAGTTCTTCGAGCATCCACCGGACGCGAGAGGCGCGCGTGTTCGGAATGTAGAAGAGCTTGAGCATGCGGTGATGATGCCACCGCGCCGCCCGCGTTTCAGCCTGCTCGCCGCTCCGCCGCGGCCGCGGCCGCGCTCTGCAGGCAGATCGCGGCGTAGGCCCGCCAAGGGCGCCAGGCCTGCGCACGGCGTTCGAGCTCAACGGGGCTGCGCACGCCGGCGGCGCGCATCAGCCCGGCATCGTGGGTCGGGAATGCGTCGGGTTCGCCTTGCGATCGCAACTCGATCCATTGCGCGGTCGCCGGCAGGACGCCGCCGATCTGGCGCACCGCGTCGGCGAGGTCGGCGCTGCCGGCGGAAAAAGCGCGGGCCAAGGCCTGAACGGCCTCGGCCCGGTCGTGGGGCAATCCGATCGCGCGCAGGTCCGCCTGCGCCAGCACCTCCTTGGTCGGGAAGAAATTGGTCAGGCCGTCGGCGAGCGAGCAGGGCCGGCCGAGCGCTTTGGCGACCGGGCCCGCGCGGTTGCCGAGGATCGCTGCGGCCGCGAGCTCGAAGCCGTCCCAGCAGCCCGGCACCCGCAGCCCCGGCACGCACGAAGGGCCGAGGAGCGGATCGTCCTGCAGGCAGCGGGCGATCTCGGCCGGGTCGGCGCTCAAGTCGAACATCGCGCGAATCCGCTCGACGATGGCGAAGAGCAGCTGCGGCTCGCCGAGCTCGATGCGGACCGCGAGCGCGTCGCCGTCGCGCGAGACTTCGAACCACCCGTCGTTGCCGGCGAGCGAGATCGACCGGCGGTAGCTGCCGCCGACGACGGCCTCGACGCCCGCTGTCGCATGTGCGGCGAGGAAGGAGAGCATCGCACCCCACGCGTACGGAGGGCGGAATCCGAGGCGGAAGGTGTACTGGTTTTCCTCGACGTCGCCGGGAGTGCGCGAGAGGCGGCGAATCTGCGTCGGCGACCGGTGGTACGTCTTGCGGATGGCGGCGTTGAAGCGGCGGACGCTGCCGAATCCGGCCGCCAGCGCGACCTGGTTCATCGGCAGCCGCGTCTCGTCGATCAGCTTCTTGGCGAAGTGCAGGCGCCGCGTCTCGGCCACCGCGCTCGGCGTCGCGCCGAGGTGCTTCAGGAACAAGCGCCGCAGATGGCGCGAGCCGATGCCGAGCTTTTCGGCGAGCATCTCCACGCCGCCATCGTCGAGGGCGCTCTCGCTGATCAGGCGCAGAGCCCGCGAGACCGTGCTCGGCGTGCCGAGCCAGGCCGGCGTGCCCGGCGAGCACTCGGGGCGGCAGCGCAGGCAGGGCCGAAAGCCGGCTTCGGCAGCGGCGGCGGCGGTCGGAAAGTAGCGGACGTTGGCCTCTTTGGCCGTCCGCGCGCGGCAGATCGGCCGGCAGTAGATGCCCGTCGAGAGGACGGCGACGTAGAAGCGCCCGTCGAAGCGCGCGTCGCGCGACAGCCGCGCTCGCGAGCAGATGCGCCAGTCGAGGTCCATGGCGGCGATGATATCGCCGCCCGTGGACCTCGACTGTGGTTCGTTCGATTCGACGTCCGAAGACGTCCATTTCAGGGGCGAATCCAAGTCCGCCGGCGACCATGCCTCAGGGAGGTCGCGCCGTAGGGTGAGCCCGCATCACTTCCTTGAAGGAGGAGCTCACATGACGATCGCGATCGCGGCATTGCTGGCGGCTTCGGCGCCGGCGTATTCGGTCATCACCCTTCGTTCGCTGGGCGGAAGCGCGAGCGGAGCGAACAGCATCGACGACGCGGGATGGATCAGCGGTCTCTCGACGCTTCCCGGAGATGAGGTCGTCCACGCCGCGCTCTGGCTGCACGGCCAGGCCATCGACCTCGGCGCGCTCGGCGGACCGGGCGTGAACAGCGCCGTCGCCTGGCCCAATCACGCGGCGCACGCGGTGGTCGGCATCTCGGAGACGTCGACGCCCGACCCGCTCGGCGAGGCCTGGAGCTGCTCGGCGTTCATGCCCACCACCGGACACACGTGCCTCGGCTTCGTCTGGCGCGACGGCGCGATGACGGCGCTTCCGACCCTCGGCGGGAACAACGGTTACGCAGCAGGCGCGAACCGGCAGGGCCAGGTCGTCGGCTGGGCGGAGACGGCGTTCCACGACCCGACCTGCGTCGGCAGGCAGAAGCTCGGCTTCAAGGCCGTTCTTTGGAACGGCCTTGAAGACGCACAAGTGTTGCCGCCGTTGACCGGCGACTCGACCTCGGCCGCCGTCGCGATCAACGACCGCGGCCAGGTCGTCGGCATCTCCGGCGATTGCTACAAGGCAGTCGGCGCCTCGAGCGCGCGGCACTCGGTGATCTGGGAGAACGGCTCGCCGCGTGAGATTCCGAACCTCGGCGGCGCCAACTGGAACACGCCGGACGCGATCAACGGGCGCGGCGAGGTGGCCGGCTTTTCCGACCTTCCCGGCGACGCGCCGGACCGCCCGAATTTCCACGCTTTTTTCTGGTCTTCGTCGACGGGAATCGAGGATCTCGGCACGTTGCCGGGAGACTCGTTGAGCCTCGCGTTCGGGATCAACGACCAGGGCGTGGTGGTCGGACAGTCGATCGGCAGCGGCAGCCGCGCGTTCGTGTACGCGAACGGCGTCATGTCCGACCTGAACGCGCTGGTCCCGGCCGGGTCGCCGTTCTTGATCTACGCCAACGACATCAACGACCGCGGCGAGATCGTCGGCCAGGCGTTCGACGGGACGGACTTCGTCACGTTCGTGGCGGTGCCGCGGTGAGACTGCGGTGCGGCCGCGCATTGCGAAAACGAGCGCGCCCTCGTCGCATCTAGAACGGGAAGCGGGCGTTCTCAGGCATCACCGGGCTCTACGAACTGCGACCTGCATCAACCAGGCGGGGTGACTACGGGTGGCGACGTCGCAAGCAGCCACGTTCGTGGCGTCGCCACCCGGCCGGCGAGCGGATCGTGCCAGCGCGGCGCAAGATACGCGCGCGAATGGCGGCGGTAATTGCCCCTGAGGTACCGCAGCGCGTGCGCGACTTCCCGCGGCGTCTTCAGTGTGTGGGCGTGGTATCGGTCCGTGAACACGCTGCCCTGTCGATTTTGTAATGAATTAAGGCGCTTCGCGATTCTGATCTCAAACCTCTGCATGCCGCGCGAGAGCGCCTCTGAGCTCTCCGCTTCGGCGATGAGATGCAGGTGGTTTCCGAGAATGACGTATTCAACGACCTGGAAGTCATCCCTCCGGTTTGCGATCTGAATCGCTCCCACAATGCTCTTCGCGCGCCGTTCGCCGCGCAGATACGCGATTCCCGGCTGCACTCGCAACGTGAGATGGACCGGATGCCGCGCCTTGTGCTCCGGCCTCGGCTTGTGCGGCACGCCGGGCCCGTCGAGTCCCGGATGCTGCCGTTTCCTCGGCCTGCCCGCCCCTTTTCGCTTCCCACCCCACGGTTTCGGCTTCGGGAATGGAAAGCTCGTTTGCTTCATGTAACTTGAATAGCAGATATTGTTGCGTCTGTCAACACCGGGTGAAGTGCCGCGTTCATTCAATCGCGCGCTTCTTCCAAAGCTCGCCTGGATCGCCGTCGATGCCGAATACTTTC
>JAIVGS010000150.1 GCA_020201435.1 Myxococcales bacterium | reverse complement strand
ATGCTCGAGCGCGGCCTCGTCTACCGCCGCCGCGCCAAGGTGAACTACTGCCCGGTCGACAACACGGTCCTGGCCAACGAGCAGGTCGAGGACGGCCGCTGCTGGCGGTGCGGCACCCTGGTCATCGAGCGCGAGATCCCCGAATGGGCGTTCCGGATCACCGCGTATGCCGATCGGCTGCTGGACGGCCTCACCCGCATCGACTGGCCCGAGCGGGTGGTGGCGATGCAGCGGAACTGGATCGGCCGGTCGGACGGCCTGGAGATCGAGTTCCCGGTCATCGGCGCCCGCGGCAAGGCGTTCCGCGTCTTCACCACCCGGGCGGACACGATCTTCGGCGCCACCTACGTCGCCGCGGCCCCCGATCATCCGCTCATCCAACAGCTGGCGCCAGAGGCAAAACGCGAGCAATTACACGCGTTTGCCGAGAGAGTCCGGCGGACGGCGAAAGAGGTCGGCGAGGGTGCGCAGGCGGCCGACAAAGAGGGCTTCGACACCGGCATCCGCGCCAGGAACCCCTTCACCGGAAAAGAGATCCCGGTCTGGGTCGCGAACTTCGTGCTCGCCAGCTACGGCACCGGCGCGGTGATGTCGGTGCCCGCGCACGATCAGCGCGACTACGAGTTCGCGGTCAAGTACGACCTGCCGATCAAGTGGGTCATCCGCCCCGGCGAGGACGACGAGGTCACCCAGGTCGCCGCCCGCAAGCTGGTCGAGGAGAAGAAGGCGTTCACCGACCACGGCTATCTGTTCGACTCCGGCGAGTTCTCGGGCATGCCGAGCGAGCAGGCGCGGCTCACCATCGCGGCCGAGGCGCAGCGGCGGGGCATCGGCCAGCCGGCGGTGAACTACCACCTGCGGGACTGGGGAGTCTCGCGGCAGCGGTACTGGGGGACGCCGATCCCGATCGTCTACTGCGTCAAGTGTGATCCCGATCACAAGGGCATTCCGGTGCCGGACGAGGATTTGCCGGTCGTTCTCCCCGACATCGACGTGAAGGAAGTCCTGACCGGGAAGGGCGAGCCGCCGCTGGCCAAGGTCGCCTCGTGGGTGAACACGACGTGTCCGACGTGCGGCGGGCCGGCGCGGCGCGAGGCGGAGACGATGGACACCTTCGTCGACTCGGCCTGGTATTTCGCCCGCTATCTCGATCCGCACAACGACGCGCTCCCGTTCTCACGCGCGCAGGCCGACCGGTGGCTGCCGGTCGACGTCTACGTCGGAGGCCCGGAGCACGCGGTCCTGCACCTGCTCTACTTCCGTTTCTGGACGATGGTGATGAACGAGCTGGCTCTGTGCGGCATCACCGAGCCGGCCCAGAAGCTCGTCACCCAGGGCATCGTCAAGGGCCGCGACGGCGAGAAGATGTCGAAGTCCAAAGGCAACGTCGTCTCGCCGCGCGAGATCATCGACGAGTACGGCGCGGATACCGCGCGCCTCTTCATCCTCTTCGCGGCGCCGGCCGAGAAGGACATGGACTGGTCCGACGAGCAGGTGCAGGGGCAGCACCGGTTTCTCGGCCGCGTCTGGCGGCTGGTGCACTCGTCGCTGCCGAAGATCCAGGCGGCGAAGGGGGCCGAGGGCGCCGACGACCTGCGCCGGCGGACGCACAAGACGATCCTGCGGGTCACCCAGCAGCTCGAGCGGCTGCAGTTCAACACCGCGATTTCGTCGCTGATGGAGCTGTCCAACGCGGCGGCCGACTGGCAGGGCGAGGCCGGTTCGCTGCGGGAGTGCGTCGAAGTACTGGCGCAGCTCCTGGCGCCGTTGGCGCCGCACATGGCCAACGAGCTGTGGCACGAGCTGGGGCGGAGCGAGGAGCTGTCGACCCTGCACTGGCCGGAGGCCGATCCGTCGCTGGTGATGGATGACGCCTATCAGATCGCGGTCCAGGTGAACGGCAAGCTGCGCGGCGAAGTGCAGGTGGCGGCGACGGCGGGCGAGGCCGAGATCCGCGACACCGCCGCACGCGACCCGAAAGTGGCCGGCTGGCTGCACGGCAAGACGATCAAGAAAGTCGTCGTGATCCCGAAACGCCTCGTCAACTTCGTCGTCGCCGGATGAAAAAGCAAAATCACACCACGGAGGCACGGAGGGCACGGAGAACGATCTTTTGTAACAAAAACCTCCGTGCTCTCCATGCCTCCGTGGTGAGTTTTGGTCTTTGCGGCGTGGCGTGCGGGTATGCGCCGGTGAGGAAGCCCGGGCAGGCGATCAGAGTAGCGGCGGTGAAGAACGACACCGCGCAGGCCGAGGCCGGAGGGATCTTTGCCGCGGCGATGAGAACCGAGCTCGCCGGCCGGCGGCGGCTCGGGGGCGATTCCTCGTCGGCCCCCGAGCTCGCGGTCGAGCTGCTCGGCATGCGCTCGACGCCGACCGCGTCCGGCGGCGAGGGCGCCGCGGCTTTCCGCCTCGACGCGGACATCAAGGTGCAGGTGGGAGATTACGAGGACCACGTCATCGCCAGCGAGGATTACCTCGCCGGCGTCGACGTGCTGGGAACCGAGGCGAATCGGCGCGCCGCGCTGCGCCGTCTGGCGACCGCCGCCGCCAAAGAAGCGATCGAACGCTACGAAGTCGCCGAGCGCCTTTCGCAGTAGCGCTTCAGCTCTTCGGCGCTGCGGCGTGATGGGCGGCCTTGGTCAAGCGCGAGATCCGGCGCGAGGCCTGCCCCTTGTGGATCACGCCCTTCGAAGCCGCCTTCGCGATCTGCCGGACCGCCGCCGCCAGCTCTTCCGTCGTCTTCGCGACGTCACCCGACGCCGCCGCTTCGCGGAACTTCCGCACGCTGGTGCGGAGCGTCGAAAGGACGTGCGCGTTCCGCACGCGGTGCTTCTGCGCCTGCCGGTTCTGCTTCTCTGCCGATCGCGTGTTCGCCAACGAAAACTCCCAAAAATTTCGAGAGGAAGGGCCGCCGAGATAGCACCCGCCCATGAGGGTGTCAACGACAGACGGGCCACAGGTTGTCCACGCTCTGTGCGCCCGATTTTCGCGCTGTGTGCGGGTTGTCACGCAGGAAAGTCTTCCCTCGGAAAACGAGTGCAACATTTTGAAAATACACGCGTTTTCAGGCCCGGAATCGGGATCGCCACAGGTCCGGGAAGTGCCGCGAACCATTTGTTTTCTTTCAACCCTCGCAAAATCCACAGGCTTTCCACAGCCGGCGCCGCAGCTGTGGGAAACCGCGTCCGGGTGCGTTAGACGCCTACCTTTTTAGCCTCGTCCCAGAGAGCGTCCATCTCGGCGAGGTTCGATTCGCGCGGCGATTTTCCATGCTCGCGCAGCTTGTCCTCGATGTAGTGGAAGCGCGATTCGAATCGCCGCAGGGTGCCGCGCAGCGCCTCCTCGGGATGGGCTTTCACCCACCGGCCCAGGTTTGCGACCGCGAACAGCAGGTCGCCCAGCTCAGCCTCGATGCGCTCCGGGTGGCCGCCCTCGATCGCTTCCGAGACCTCTTCGAGCTCTTCGCGAACCTTCGCCAGCACGCTTCGGGCGTCAGGCCAGTCGAATCCGACCGCGCCTGCTTTTTCGGTCAACCGTTCCGCCCGGACGAGCGCCGGCAGCGAGACCGGCACGCCGCCGATCGCCGAGCGCGCCTGAAGGCCCTTCTCCTTGCGCTCCTCGGCCTTGATCCGCTCCCAGTTCTGGACTACTTCGCGCGAGCCGGATACCGAGACGTCGCCGAACACGTGCGGATGCCGGCGGGTCAGCTTGTCGGCGATGCCGTCGCAGACGCCGGCGAAATCGAACTTGCCCTCCTCCCGCGCGATCCGGGCCTGAAAGACGATCTGGAAGAGCAGATCGCCCAGTTCCTCGCGATGGTGCGCCGCGTCGCCCGCCTCGATGGCCTCGATCACCTCGTGCGCCTCCTCGAGCAGGTAGGGAGTGAGCGACCGCAAGGTCTGCTCGCGATCCCAGGGGCATCCACCGGGATCCCGCAGCCGGTCCATGATGTCCAACAGTCGTTCCATCGAGGCAGCAGCTCGTCTTTCCTCGGTCATGGAAGGGGCCAATACCACATCAGCGCCTGAGGCTTGGGCGTCCGAGGTCTCAGGCCTCAGTTGAGGCCTTTTTCCCGTACTTTCCTTGCTGTTCCGAGCGACTGACGGCTAGGATGGTCGCGTGACCGTCTGGCCGTCGTTGCGAATCGCTGTCCTGGCGACGGCCATGGCATTTTCCTCGCGCGCGCAGGAAATCCCGAATCCGCCATTGCCGGGCGCCGGCAATCCTGCACCTGTACCGCCTCCGCCGCAGCCCCTGTCGAACCGCGGCATCATCCTGCCGACCGAGAAGAGCGGCGACATCCAGACGCACTGGAGCGCGCGGCGCGAGTACCTGCGCGACCGCGACGAGCGCCGCGCCGACGACGAGGAGCAGCACATCCGCCAGCTGAAGGACGATCTGGCGATCGAAAACCTCTTTTTCGTCGGCGGCGCGCTCATCCGCGAGAGTCACGAGGCGCTCGCCGCCGGCGCGCCGCAACTGGCGGTCCAGCGCTGCAAGCTCGCCGTCGAGTTCGCTCCCGCCCTGCCGGAGGCGCACTTCTGCCTCGCCCGGGCGCTCTTCGGCGAGAACGCGGGCGCGTTCAAGCCCGCCTTCAACGAGCTGATGGCCGGCATCCAGGCCGATCTCAACGACCCGCGTGTCTCCCGCGCGGTCCTGGCCAACGTCCTCGGCACGCTCTTCGTCGGCCTGCTCGCGGCCGCGCTCGCCTTCGTCATCGTGCTCTTCGCCCGGTACGCCGCGCTCTACGCGCACGACGTGCACCACATCTTCCCGGTCGGCGCCCGCCGCTGGCAGACCAAGCTCCTGGCGCTGGTGCTGCTCCTGCTCCCGGTCTTCCTGCAGATGGGGCCGGTGCCGCTGATCTTCACCGTCCTGCTCGCGGTCGCGCTCTACGCGACCTCCCTCGAGATCGCGCTCGCCTGCGCGCTGTTGGGCCTGCTCGCGGCGTCGCCGTTCATGGCGGAAGGCATCGCCCGGGTCGCGGCGTTCGGCGGGCCCGCGGTCGACGTGTGGCTGGTCGAGCACGGCCTCGGCACCGGGCCGGAGGTGCAGCGACTCCAGAAGCGGCTCGACAGCTCCAACGAGCTGGCGGTCGATTTCGCCCTGGCGCGGAAGGCCAAGCGCGACGGCGATTTCGCCACCGCGGAGAAGCTCTACCAGCGCGCGCTGGAAGCGAGCGGGTCGAGCTCGCTCGGCCTCGCCGCCGTCCACAACAACCTCGGCAACGTCTTCCTGCTCGAAGGCGACGCACAGAAGGCGCTCGGGCAGTACCAGACCGCCGTCGACCTCAAGGAGAGCCTCGCCGCGCCGCACTTCAACATCAGCCGCGCCCTGGGGCTGGGCGGCGTCGAGACGCTGGAGAAGGTCCAGGCCGAGCAGGCC
>JAIVGS010000149.1 GCA_020201435.1 Myxococcales bacterium | reverse complement strand
GAATGGGGACACTCAATGGGGACACTCGATTTGGACACTCGATTGGGACACTCGATTGGGACACTCGATGGGGACACTCGATGGGTGTCCCGTTCGTTCCGCTAGTTCGGGTTCTCCGCCAGCAACTTCTCCACCAGCCGCGTGTCGTACCGGCCCTGCACGAACGGCTCGAACGTCAAGAGCTTCTTGTGGAACGGGATGTTGGTCTTGATCCCCTCGACGATGTACTCCTCGAGCGCGCGGCGCATCCGCATGATCGCCGCCGGCCGGCTGTCGGCGAAGACGATCAACTTCGCCACCATCGAGTCGTAGAACGGCAGCACCCGGTACTGCTCGTACGCGGCGGAATCGATCCGCACGCCGAGCCCGCCCGGCGAGTTGTACGCCGTGATCAGCCCCGGCGACGGCGCGAACGAAACCGGGTCCTCCGCGTTCACCCGGCACTCGATCGAATGCCCTTTCAGCACGATGCTCTTCTGCGTCCGCCCGAGCTCCTCGCCCGCCGCGAGCCTGATCTGCTCTTTCAGCAGGTCGATGCCCGTCACGCTCTCGGTCACCGGGTGCTCGACCTGGATCCGGGTATTCATCTCCATGAAATAGAAGTCGCTGCGCTCGTCGAGCAGGAACTCGATCGTCCCGACGTTGTTGTACCTGACCTTCCGCATCGCCTCGACCGCGACCCGCCCCATCCGCTCCCGCAGCTTCTCGTTCAGCGCCGGCGACGGCGACTCCTCGAGCATCTTCTGGTGCCGCCGCTGCACCGAGCACTCGCGCTCGCCGAAATGCACCACGTTGCCGTGCTCGTCGGCGACGATCTGGATCTCGATGTGCCGCGGCCGCTCGACGTAGCGCTCCACGTACATGTCGCCGTTGCCGAACGCCGCCAGCGCCTCGGCCGACGCGGTCCGGTACTGCGGCGCGAGCTGCTCCTTCTCGCGCACGATCTTCATCCCCCGGCCACCGCCGCCCGACGCCGCCTTCAAGATGACCGGAAACCCTACTTTTTCCGCCAACTTGACGAGATCGCGCTCGTCCTGGACGACGCCTTCCGATCCGGGCAGCTGGGGAAGGCCGGCCTCCTTCATCGCCTCTTTCGCCCGGATCTTGTTGCCCATCATCCGGATCATCTCCGGCCGCGGGCCGATCCAGCCGAGGCCGGAATGCATCACCATCTCGGCGAACTCGGCGTTCTCGGAGAGAAACCCGTACCCCGGATGGATCGCGTCCGCTCCGCTGACCTCGGCCGCGGAAAGCAAAGCCGGGATGTTCAGATAACTTTCCTTCGACGGCGGCGGCCCGATGCAGATCGACTGGTCGGCGAAGCGCACGTGCAGCGACATCGCGTCCGCCGTCGAATGCACCGCCACCGTCTCGATGCCGAGCTCGCGCGCCGCGCGGATGATCCGCAGCGCGATCTCACCGCGGTTGGCGATGAGGATGCGGTGAAACATCGCTAGACCGGCTCGAAGCGGAAAAGCGCTTCGCCGTACTCGACCGGGGCGCCGTTCTGCACCATGACTTCGACGAGCCGGCCCGGCTGCTCCGCCTCGATCTCGTTCATCAACTTCATCGCTTCGACGATGCAGAGCACCTGGCCCTTCTTGACCACGGTGGCGACGTCGACGAACGGCGGGTTGTCGGGCGATGCCGAGCGATAGAACGTGCCGACAAACGGCGAGTTGACGGTGAACGTCCCCGCCGCCGGCTTCTGTGCCGCCGCCGGCTTTTCAGGCCCCGCGGCGGGTTGCGGCGCGACCGGCGCGACTGCCGGCGGCGTCGGAATCGCGACCGGCGCGGCCGCCACCGGCATTGCGTGCACGGCCGTGGTCGGCGCCGGTGGATGGCCGAGCCGCAGATCGAGCGTCTCAGTCCCGTTCACCCACGTCAGCCGGGTGACCTCGGTCCCCTGCAGCGCCGCAAGAATCTTTTTCAGCTTGTCGACGTCCATTCGATCAGCCGGCACGCGCAGCCCGGTCGAGATACTGGCCCGTCCGCGTGTCGATCTTCAAGATGTCGCCCTCGTTGATGAACAGCGGCACGTTCAGCGAGTACCCGGTCTCGAGCGTCGCGGGCTTCATCGCCCCCGATACGGTATCGCCGCGCACTCCGGGATCGCATTTGGTCACCCGCAGCTCGACCGCGTTCGGCAGGTCGACCGAGATCGCGCGCCCGTTCCAGAACAGCACCGAGGCGTCCATGTTTTCCTTCAAAAAATTCCGCGAATCGCCGAGCCCCTTCTCGTCGATGTGGCTCTGCTCGTAATTCTTCGAGTCCATGAAGACGTAGTGATCGCCCTCCTTGTAGAGGTACTGCATCTTCTTTTCCTCGATGTCGGGGCGGCCCACCTTCTCGCCGGACTTGAAATTCCGCTCCAAAACCCGTCCTGAAATCAATGACTTGAAGCGCGTGCGGACGAAGGCCGAACCCTTGCCCGGCTTGACGTGCTGGAATTCCACGATCACGTAGGGCTCGTTGTCGATCAGGATCTTGAGCCCGTTGCGGAATTCGCTGGTGTCGATCACGTCGGCCATGGCCTCTCCTCGAAGGGGCGCGACGGTTTACAACAACGAAACCGCAAAATCCAGCGTTGGTCTTTAGAGCTGTGCAGCGAGTTTGGGACCCGCCACCCGCAGCTCGTAACGGGCGCGGCCGACGTTGCCCTCGGGCGTGAGCGTCAGCATCACGAAGTAATCGGGCGTGAGCGGCCGCGCGACGGCGACCATCTTCTCCGTGCGGATCGAGACTTCGCTCGCCTTGCCCATCTGCAGCGTCTCGGCCGCCTGGCGGACCTGCGAGATGATGCCCGAATACTCGACCAGCAGGCTGGCGAGCTCGATCCCCGCGGGCGGATTGGATTCATGGGTCTCGATCGGGATCCCGTCGAAGCCCATCACGCTGGCGGCGAACGAGCCGTCGACCTTCCCGCAGATCGACTCCAGGTCTTCCTTGAAGCCCATTAGCGCCGCCGTTCCTTCACCCGTTGAAGAAGCCCTTGCAACTCGTCGATCGCGGCCCCCGACGACGGGAGCTCGGAAAGCCGCTTCCGTGCCTGCGCGTCCCCCTGCTCCGCCAGCCGCCGGTAGATCTCCCGCGCCCGCCCGATCAACCCCTGCTTCACGTACAACTCGGCCAGCGTCGCCGTCACCAATGCCTCCGCCTTCGGCTACCGCCGAAGCTACCGGATCGCCGCCGCCCCGGCTACAGGCAGACGTTTCCGGCGCATCCGGTGCTCGCGCACACCACCCACAGGTACTCGCGCTCGGAGGTGTGCACGCTGCTCCCGTCGACCAGCTTGCCCTCGATGTGGAAAGTGGTCCGGATGATCGATCCCGGCGCGACCGTCGCCGGCACCGCGCCGGCGGGCAACAGCGGGACGATCACAGGCGCGGTCCCGCCGGTCGGAACCGCCCCGTCGACCGGCACGATGCGCTCGCCGCCGACCGCGCCCTGGCCGACGATCTCATAGTCGATGACCGCCTGGTGGGCGAGGAACGTCTCGGCGTCGGTCCGCAAGGCGGGGTTGACGTTGGTGCTCGGCAGGATCGCGTTCTGTACCACCACGCCGAGCGTGCCGGTGTTCTCGGTCGGGTTGTACCCGAGAAAGTCGGTCTCGACGTCGCCGGGGTTGAAGGTGCACGCGGCGCCGCCGCCGGCCCCGGTCGTGACCGCCGTTCCCGCGACGACCTTGGTGATCACGAGCGAGGCATTGTTCTTGATCTTGCAGCCGGCGGCCGCCAGGACAAGAAGGATGGCGATGCGATTCATCATGGCTTTTTGGCCTCCTACTGCTTGCCTTCGTCGCCCGCGCCGGGCGCGGCAGCGACGACGGATTGCGAGCGGTTGACGATGCGCGGGGTGATGAAGATCAGCAGCTCGGTGCGATCGTCGGTCACCGCCTTCTTCTTGAACAACCACCCGAGGACCGGGATCTTGGAGAGCACGGGGACCTCGTTCCACGCCTCCGCGTTGCGGCGGGTGTAGATGCCGCCGATGACGGTGGTGTCGCCGTCGCGGACCAGCACTTCGGTCTTCGCCTCGCGGCGGGTGATCGACGGCTGTCCGTTGGAACCGGTCAGGCCCGGGTTCGGCTGGTTGTTGCTGGCGTTGATCTTCATCTGCACCGAGCCCTCCTGGGTCACGTGCGGCGTGACCCGGAGCTCGAGGCGGGCTTCGATGAAGGTCGTCGACACGCCGGCCGCGCTGGTCTGCGAGAACGGGATGCTGACGCCCTGGCTGATGCTGGCGTCGATGTTGTCGACGGTGACCACCCGGGGCGAGCTGATGGTCTTGATCGTGCCGCTGTTCTCCGCCGCGGAGAGGCGGAGGTTGAGATTCGCGGCTCCGCCGGCGCTGCCGAAGACGAACCCGAGGCCGGCGCCGTTGTTCAAGCCGATCGGCGCGGGCATGTTGACCGCGAAGTTCGGCACCCCCACGCCGGGCAGACCGGCCAGCGGCGCGCTCGGATCGTCCGCGGCGCCCGCCACCGACAGTACGTTGGGGAAGATCAGGCCGGTCGGATTGCCGAACGTCGGCGCGAAGGCGATGTTCCCGCCCCACTGGATGCCGGCGCTGCGGGAGAAGCTGGTCGACGCTTCGACGATGCGGGCCTCGATCAGCACCTCCGGCGTCTGGGTGTCGAGGTTCCGGACGATACCTTCGGCCCGCAGCAGCGCCTCCTGCACGTCCTTCACGATCAAGGTGTTGGTGCGGGTATCGACCGAGACCGTGCCCCGGTCGGTCAACGCATCCTTGAGCTGCCCGGTCAGCGAGTCGGCCTTGGCGTAGTTGACCGGGATCAGGCGCACTTTCAAAGGCTCCGTCGCCTGGCGGTTCTTGTAGGCCTCGGCCGCGGCGCGCTGCTCGTTGCGCAGCGTCTCGATCGGCGCGACGCGGATGATGTTGCCGATTTCCTCGCGCCCCAACCCCTTGGATTTCAAGATGATGTCGAGCGCCTGGTCCCACGGAACGTTGCGCAGCTTGATCGTCACCGTGCCGTGGACGTCGTCGGCGACGATGATGTTCTTCTTGCTGATCTCGGCGATCGCGCCGAGCAGGTTCTTGATGTCGATGTCCTTGACGTTGAAGTCGACCTTGCGCCCCGTGTACTGGCTGGTGTCGTAGACGCTGCCGGCGGCCGCATTGGCCTTGGCCTCGGAAGCCATCGCCGCAGCGCGCGGCGCGGGCGTGGTCGCCGCCTGCTGCACGACCGGCTTGTTGCCGGCGAACTTCCAGATCAGGGTCCCCTTCATCGCCGACATCTCGTCGGGCGTGCCGGCGGTCCGGATCGCGACGACTTTAACCTCGCCCGGCGCGTTCGGGACCCGGTAGCTGGAGATCTGCGAGACCGGCCCCCCCAGCGCCTTCGCGTCCAGGTTCCGCTCCCGCTCCTCCGGCAACAGCGCGCCGTGCAGCGTCAGGACC
>JAIVGS010000148.1 GCA_020201435.1 Myxococcales bacterium | reverse complement strand
CTTCATGAGCTGGGGCCTGTGGGCGTCGGCGGCGTACGACTACCCGGCCGACACGCACGGTTACACCTGGGGTGTGTCCGCCGACTACACGCACGACTGGTGGTCGGCGCGCGCCGGCGCGTTCCTCGAGCCGAAAGAAGCGAACGGCGCGCGCATGGAATACGACGTGACCAAGGCGCGCGGCCTCGTCGCCGAATTCGAGGCCCGCGCGGGCAAGGACGCGGCCCGCGTGCTCGCGTTTCTCAACACGGCCCACATGGGCAGCTACGACGAGGCGACCGCGAGCCACGTCGATGTCAGCGACACGCGCGCAAATGGCCGAATCAAGGGCGGATTTGCCGCGAGCGTGAATCACGACTTCGGCGCGGGCCTGGGGGGCTTCGCCCGCGTCAGCTTCAACGACGGCGCCAACGAGACGTGGACGTTCACCGAGATCGACCGATCGCTCGCGCTCGGCGTGGTCAAGAAGACGCTGCTCTGGGAAGGCGGCGCGGCGGTCGTCATCAGTGCACTCTCGGCCGCTCACCGCGCGTACCTCGAGGGAGGCGGCCTCGGCTTTCTCATCGGCGACGGGAAATTGAGCTACTCGCCCGAGATCCTCGGCGAGGTCTACGTCCGCGTCGGCCTCACGCCGGAGATCTCCCTCGGAGCGAACTACCAGCCGATCCTCCACCCGGCATACAACCAGGACCGCGGTCCGGTGCACGTCTTTACCGCGCGCGCACACGTGGCCTTTTGACCCCAGATGGGTTAGGAAGCCGCGCCATGAGCCTGCGGCCATTGCGCACGCCACCGGAAACCGAGCTTTCCCCGGAGCTGCTCGTCAAAATCCACGAATTGATGGTGAAAGGCCGCGTCCTCGAGGAGCGCCTGATCCAGATGTACAAGCAGGGCGACGGCTACTTCTGGATCGGCGGCCCCGGCGAGGAAGCGTTCAACGTCCCGCTCGGGATGCTGATCCAGAAGGGCCGGGGCCTGCAGTACGACTACTGCCACTTCCACTACCGTCAGTCGGCGACGATGCTGGCGATGGGCGTCGACCCGATCGACTCGCTCCGGATGATGAAGAACACCGCGACCGACCCGTACACCGGCGGGCGCAACTTCGTCGGCCACTACTCCATCCGCGTCTGGAACGTCGTGCCGGTCTCGAGCCCGATCGAGGTGCAGTACTCGATGGCGCCGGGGACGGCGATCGCCCAGAAGCGCGCGGGCGGGCGCGGGATCACGATCGTGACCGGCGGCGACGCCGGCACCGCCGAGGGCGACTTCTCGACCTGCCTGGTCTGGGCGTCGCGGCCGGCCAACCCGCTGCCGATGCTGATCGTCGTCACCAACAACAAGTGGGGAATCTCGACCAATTACGCCCCGCAGCACGGCGAGAAGCGAATCTCCGACCGCGGCAAGGCGTTCGGGATCGAGTCGAAGACCATCGACGGGAACGATCCCGAAGTCAGCTATCGCGAGCTCGCCGCGGCGATGGAGTACGTCCGCAGCGAGCGCAAGCCGTTCCTGCTCGAAGCGATGGTCTCGCGGCTGTACGGCCACTCGAGCGCGTCGGGCGCCAACAAGGTGGTCGACGAAGCCGACTGCCTGGTCGGATTCGAGCGGCGCCTCGAGGAGCGCGGCCTCTTGACGCGCGCGCAGATGGACGGGCTGCGCGCGCAGTTCAACGCCGAGCTGTCGGCCGCCCACCGGAAAGTGAAGGAGGAGCCGCAGCCCGACGGCAAGTCGATCTTCGACCACATCTTCAGCGAGAAGGATCTGGTCGGAGGAGCCGGCTCCGCCGGCGACGGGCGGAGCCCGAAGGGCGGAGCATAGATGTCGAACATGGTGCAGGCGGTGCGGATGGCGCTGCACGTGGCCGAGGAACGCCACGGCGTCACCGACGTCTTCGGCGAAGACGTCGGTCCTCCGCTCGGCGGCGCGTTCACCGCGACGCAAGGGCTCAAGACCGCCTGGAATTCTCCGTTGGACGAACGGGGCATCGTCGGCGCGTCGATCGGTCTCGGCCTCGCCGGCTGCCGCAACGTCGCCGAGATCCAGTTCTGCGACTACGCCTACAACACCATCGACCTGCTCAAGCTTGCCGGCCTGATGTGCTGGACGTGCGTCGGCGACTGGAACCTGCCGATCACGATCATGACGCCGGTCGGCTCCGGCATCCGCGGCAGCGTCTACCACTCGCAATCGTTCGACGCGACCGCGACGCACATCCCCGGTTTCAAGATCGCGATCCCCTCGACGCCGCGCGACGCCTACGGCCTGCTCCTGACCTGCATCGTCGATCCGAATCCGTGCTTCTTCCTGGTGCCGAAAGCGCTGATGCGGGTGCGGTCGGCGCCGGGAGAGGAGATCCCGGGTGAGCCCGCCGACGAAAAGGCCTTGAGCAAGATGATCGACGCGCCGCTCGGCGATCGATCGAAGTGGCAGCCGCAGTGGCCCGACACGCCCGATCTCTTCATTCCCTTCGGCGAGGCGCGCACGGTGCGCCAGGGGCGCGATATTACGGTGGTTTCTTACGCGCGGACGCTGCCGCTGTGCACCAAGGCCGCCGAGGCGCTGGCCGCGGAAGGGATCGAGGCCGAGGTGATCGACTTGCGCTCGCTCTGGCCGTACGACTGGGCGCGCATTTCGGAATCGGTGCGGCGGACCGGCCGCGTGCTGTACGTCAACGAGGATACCGAAGTGACCAACTTCGGCGAGCACCTCGTGCGGCGGACCGTCGACGAGCTGTTCTTCGAGCTGGTGGCGCCGCCGAAACTGCTCGCGGGCGCGCACGTGCCGGGCATCGGGCTCGCCGACAATCTCGAAATGGCGACAGTTCCACAGCTTCCGACCATCGCCGAGAGCATCCGCACGCTGGTTCGCATGCAACCCTGAACAGTTCGCGCCCGCGCGCGTTGACCGCCACCCGCCGTCGCCGCGAAAACGGCGCCGTAAAGGCCGGCGAGGCGCCGGCAGGGGAGGTCCTTCATGCCGGTACTTCGAGCGAAGCTCGTCGGGACGATCGGCGCCGCGATCCTCGCGGCATTGACCGTGTCGCCATCGGTCGATCCGGGAAGCGGTCCGCCGCGCGCTCGGTTCGACAAACGTTACGCCGACCGCGATGCCTTCAACCGTAAACGCGAGACCGTCGCCGGAAACCAGGGAGAGCCCGAGGGCGAAAACGAGGCGACCGACGCAGCGATCAGCCCGGCCAGCGGCGCGGAAGAGAAAGCCGCGCGTCGCGGGGACTTCTCCGCAGCGGCGCTGCAGCAGGCGCAGCAGACCTGGAACGCGTACGGCGAAAACAAGGACGGCTCGAGCTCGGGAAACAATGCCAACCAGCCGTTCGTCTGGGACCTGCTCGGCCCGACCCACGCGACGCAGCCCGGAATCCTCAGCTTCAGCGGCGCGCAGTATCACATGGCCGGCCGCGTGACCGCGCTCGCCATCTCTCCGACCTGCACGTCCTCGAGCTGCAGGCTCTGGGTCGCCGAGGCCGGCGGCGGCATCTGGCGCACCGACAATCCGCTCTCGCCGGATCCGTACTACGTCTTCGTCTCCAACAGCTTCCGCTCGAACGCGATCGGGACCATCGATCAGGACCCCTCGGACCCGACCGGCAACACGCTGTATGCGGGCACCGGCGAGCCCAACGCCTCCGGCGATTCCGAAGCCGGCGTCGGCATCTACAAGACGACCGACGGCGGCGATCACTGGACGTTCCTGCCCGGCTCGGCGCTCTTCGCCACCCGGTCGATCTCGCGGATCGCGGTCGATCCGGTCGATCCCAACCTTCTCTACGTCGGCGTCGCTCGCGGGGTCCGCGGGGTCTCCTCGGTGACCGGCGGCACCTTCTCGCGCACCGGCAACTGCCTGCAGTTCGCGAACGGCCTCTCCTGCCGTGACGGCCCCGACCAGGCGCCGCTCGGGCTCTTCCGCTCCAACGACGGCGGCGCGACGTTCTCGTTGATCTGGGACGTCAGCGCGGCCTCCATCCGCGGCGTCAACCAGGTCGTAATCGATCCTTCCGATCGCCACACCGTCTACGCCGCTGCATTCCAGCTCGGGATCTGGCGCTGCTCGAGTGTGGACGGGTGCGAGCCCACCACCGGTACACCTGCCTTCCAGCAGGTGTTCCACGGCATCGCGCCGGGACAGAACACCGACCGCACCGAGTTCGCGCTCACCACCGTCGCGCCCGGAACGTCGACGACCGCGGCGGGGACGCGGATCTACGCCGCCGACGGGTCCGCGGGATCGCCGGCCGGCGTGGTCTTCCGCGCCGACGGCGCCAGCAGCCTCACCGCCGCGGCGCTGCACGCCACCGAGGGCAACCCGAACGCCGGTGGCGGCATGCCGAACGTCGGCGCCGGCTGGGCGAAAAAGTCGGCGCGGACGTCCCGCCCGGCTTCCGATCCGTACCGCCCCGCCTTCAATCCGTGCACCGGCCAATGCTGGTACGACGAGGCCGTGTACACGCCCGCGGGCTTCCCGGACGTCGTCTACGTCCTGGGCTCGTACCAGTACGGCGAGCTGCACGAGCGTTCGAACGGGCGCGGCGTCCTGCTCTCGATCACCGCCGGAGATCCCGATCCGACGATCAAGGGCGGCAACTTCAGCGACCTGACCTGGGACGACACTCCGCATGCGCAGCCGGACCAGACCCACCCCGACCAGCACGCGATCATCACGCCGCGCGGGCAGCCGTTCCTTTACTTCGAAGGCTCGGACGGCGGACTGATCCGCAGCGACGGCCAGTTCGACGATGCCTCCGCCGACTGCGTCAAGTACCACTTCAACGACGCCGACACGCTCGTCCACTGCCAGCGGGTGCTCTCGCGGGTCCCGCACCAGATCTTCGACACGCTGAACAAGGGCCTCTCGACGACGCAATTCCAGAGCGTCTCCCTCAACCCGAAGCGGCCGCTGCACGACGTGCAGGGCGGAACCCAGGACAACGGCACCTTCGACTGGGATTCGCAGCTCACCACCTGGTACGAGGAGATGTACGGAGACGGCGGCCAGAGCGGCTACAACTACGGCGACGACCGGATCCGGTTCAACACCTTCTTCGGCTACTACACCGACGAGAACTTCCGCAGCGGCCAATACGACAAGTGGGTGGTGACGTCGGGGCCGCTGTCGTCGTTCAACAACAACGAGAATGCGCCGTTCTACATGGCCATCGTCAGCGACTACACGAACTTCGGGTTTCAATACGCGGGCCTGCAGCACGTCTGGCGCACGACCGACAACGGCGGGCCGCAGGCGTACCTCGAGGCCAGCTGCCCCGAGTTCACCACGTCCGGCGACGACCCTCGGTGCGGCGACTGGCGGCCGCTCGGCGATCCGACGTACGTCCCGGTCTCGACGCTGCCGCCGACGGCGCTGCCGGAGAACGAGTCGGGCAAGCCGGGCGATCTGACCAGCACCATCTACGGCCC
>JAIVGS010000034.1 GCA_020201435.1 Myxococcales bacterium | reverse complement strand
GGCCGGGACTGACCCAGACGGGCGCGGTGTTCGGGACGCCCGGATATCTCTCGCCCGAACAGGCCCGCGGCGAGAAAGCCGGGCCGCCGTCGGACGTCTTCGCCGCCGGCGCGGTGATCTACGAGATGCTCTCCGGCCGCCGCGCGTTTCCCGGCGTATCGCTGATCGAGGCTGGCCACGCGGCGCTCACCGTCGATCCGCCGCCGCTCTCGATGACGATCTCGCCAGCCCTGGAGGGCGCCGTCTTCCACGCGCTGGCGAAGGATCCCGCGAAGCGCTTCCGCGACGGCGGCGAGCTGGCCGGCGCCCTCGAGGCGCTCCACGTCGGAAGCGTGGTTCCGGCTGCACTGCGCACGCGAAAGTCGACCCCGCTGATGGTCGCGCTGGCGGCGGTCGCGATCGCGGCCGCGTTCGCCTCCGGCCTGCGCGTCAACCGCTCCGCCCGAAAGGAACGGACCGCCCGGGGGCTGGCGATTCCGTCGCCGGAACGGACGCACCCGGTGGTTCCCGCGCCGCCGCAAGCCCCGATTCCGCCGATGATCCCGGACGCGCAGGAGCTCCAGCGAGAGGTTCGCAAGGCCACGCGCGGCGCCGGTCGCTTGGGAGTCCTCACCGGACTGCGCGCGTTCGAGCAGGGCGGCAAGCCCGAGAAGGCCGAAGCGATGCTGCGCAAGCAGCGCGATCCGATCGCACATCTCGAGCTGTTCCTGTTGCAGCGGCGGGAAGGCAAGCAGGACGAGGCCACCGGCGAGCTGCGCAAGTACATCGCGTCGCTCGACGACACCGACTGGCCGATGCCGCTGTTGCGCGTCTTCGCCGGCCAGGCCAGGGACGAAGAAGCGCTCAAGGCCGCCGCGACCGGGGGCGATCCCGACGAGATCTGTGAGGCGAACTACTACCTCGGGCGGCTGCGGGGCTCCCGCGAGCTGCTGCAGAAAGCCGCTTCGGAGGAGTGCGACTTCTCCGACTTCGCGAAACAGGAGCTGGACAAGCTTCAGAGGCGGTGAATCTGCATCATCGAGGCGCCGAACGTGGGCCGGTTCGGCGGCACGGCCGACGCGATCACGATCGCTTCGCCGCGCATGGCCTCGCCCGCGCCGACGAGCGTCTGGGCGATGTTCGAGATCATCTCGTCGGTGGTCTCGAACGACTTCTTCACCCGGCGCGCGGTCACGCCCCAGTAGAGCGCCATCCGCCGGTACGCCGTCTCCGAAGCGGTGAACGCGACGATCCGCGCCTGCGGCCGGTACTCCGCGATCTGCCGCGCGGTCTCGCCGGTGCGGGTGTAGACGCAGATGGTGCCGATGCCGAGCTGTCCGGCCGCCGCCGCGCACGCCTTGGCGACCGCGGTCGCGAACGTGCTCTCGCCGCGGTCGAGGATCGCCTCGGGCATCGCCTGGTAGCGCGCGCTGCGCTCGACCTCCTCGACGATCGCCGCCATCGTCTTCACCGCCTCGATCGGGTGCGCCCCGGTCGCGGTCTCGGCCGACAGCATGACCGCGTCGGCTCCGTCGAGCACCGCGTTGGCGACGTCGCTCACCTCAGCGCGCGTCGGCTGCGGCGAGACGATCATGCTCTCCAGCATCTGCGTCGCGACGATCGCGATCTTGCCGTAATAGTTCGTCCGCTCGATCGCCGTCTTCTGGATCAAGGGCACCCGCTCGAGCGGCATCTCCACGCCCAGGTCGCCGCGCGCGATCATCACGCCCTCGGCGAGCTGGGCGATCTCGTCGACCCGGTCGACCGCCTGTGGCTTCTCCAGCTTGGCGATGATCGGCGTCGTCGGCGCGTACCGCTTGATCAAGCGAATGTCGTCCGCCGAACGGACGAAGCTCATCGCCACGTAGTCGACCTCGTGCTCGAGGCCGAACTTGAGGTCCTCGATGTCCTTGGGCGTCATCGCCGGGATCGACACCGGCGTGCCGGGCAGGTTGATACCCTTGTGATCGCTCAGCATTCCGCCGACGACCACACGGCAGCGAACTTCCTTGCCGACGATGCCGATCACCTCCAGCCGGATCGCCCCGTCGTTGATCAGCACCGGATCGCCCAGCGAGACGTCGTCGGGTAAACCTTCGTAAGAACAACTGAATTTGGTCGCGTTGCCGACGAAAGCGGGGTCGACGGTGATCACCGTCTCCGCACCCGGCTCGAGGCGGACCTTGCCACCCTCGATCTTGCCCACCCGAATCTTCGGCCCCTGCAGGTCGAGCAGCAGGCCGACCGGCCGTCCGGCCATCTCGGCCGCGTTCCGGACGGCGCCGATCGCCCGCAGGTGATCCTCGTGCGTGCCATGCGAGAAGTTGAGCCGCGCGACGTCCATACCGGCCTCGACCAGCCTGCCGAGGGTTGGCTCTTCGCGGGACGCCGGCCCCATCGTGCAGATGATCTTGGCCTTTCGCATTCCCCGGCGAGCCTAGGGCGGTGCGTCAAGTCCCGCAAGTAAACGCGGATTCAGATGTGCAGCACCGGCGCCGGCGTCGCGTCGCTGCGCCGGTTGCTCGCGTTCTTGCCGTGGAGGTCCTCGGGCGAGATCGCGGCTTCGTCGAGCACCGCCGGGTCGGCGACGATCGGGGCGCCGGCCTGCAGCGCCAGCGCGAGCGCTTCGCCGGCGGTGGATTCGATGCGGACCTCGAGCGAGCCGGCGCCGAGGGAGAGGTGGCCGCGAAACGTCCGCTGTCCGAAAGAATCGATCGACGCGCCCAGAACCCGGCCGCCCAGCGCCTCTATGGTGGCGGGCGCGAGCCCCCGCGGACCCTTGAGGGCGCGCTCGATGAGCGCCGCTTCGGCGCGGGAGATCGGCACCGGAAGCCGGCGGGGACCGGACGCTTCCTTGAGGACCAGCACCTGTCCGCCGCGGACGTGGACGATCTCGGCGTACTCGAGCGCGATCGCGCCGTCGTGCGCCGGCCGCTGCAAGAGCTTGCAGACCGCTCCGGCGCTGCAAGCGATGAGGACCAGCGCGACGAACGAGCTTCTCGGCCCCGACATCCCGACGCCTCCCAAAAGACAAGCTAGGGAGCGGCGCGGAAGATGCAAAGTTCGTACGAAAACCTACTCCAGCTCGGCGACTTCTTCTTCCTCGTCCTCGTCGCCTTCCTCGTCCTCGCTGTCCTCTTCGTCGAGCAGGGCCGCGGCCTTGGCGGACACGGCCGGCGTCTCGTCGTAGGGCGGCGGCATGTCCTCGCTGTTCACCTCGACCGAGGTGGTGAACTTCCGCCGCAGGGGGGCCAGGGCCGCGAACAGCTCTTCGAGCGCCCCCACCACCGCCTCCACCTGCTCGTCCGGAGCGCGGGTCCCGCATCCCGGACAACGAAGGACAGGGTCGCTCTGCATGTCCGACACGTCCAGTGAGAACGACTCCTCGCACTTCTGGCACTGGAATTCGAGCTGCATGTCCCCACCCTCCAAAGGCGCGGGCACAGCATAGTCATGCCGGCGTTACGTGGAAGAGGGTACTGCGAAAAAAATCGAGAAGCTCCCCGCGTCCTCCATTTGACGGTTTGACGCGCCGCGCATGCGCCTGTCAGATCGCGCCGATGCGCTGTGGTCTTTTTTCTCCTCGCCTGGGCGTGCGCCGGATCGGGCCGGCGCTATCCGTGCGACCCCGCGGCTGGCGGTTGCGGGGAGGTCGAGAGTCCGGACGGGGGCCCGCCGCAGCGGCGCTCATCTCGGCGCCGTCGCTTCTCTTCCACGACGGCGCGCAAAAACACGGCGACCGACGTGGTCTCGTTCGCGGGCGCGCTGTTCGCGGACGCCGACGAGCTCTTTCCTCCGCTCGCGCCGACCGCCTTCACGGTCGTCCCGACCACCTCGAAGCTCGATCCGCGCGTCGCCGCGCTCGACCACGAGCCGACCGAGGTCGAGGCGCAATCGAAGGGCTACGCCACCGACGTCCTCGCGGTCGAGCTGTACCTGCCGTCGGCTGCAGCCGGCCATTGAATGCGCTATCTTGCGCGGCCCACAGCGAGGTCAACATGGCGAGCGCGGCCCCGAAGATCCCGGCAAATGGACAAGCCATCGAGCTGAAGAACGGGCGGCTCAACGTCCCGGACCAGCCGGTGATCCCGTTCATCGAGGGGGACGGGACCGGGCCGGACATCTGGCGCGCATCGCAGCGCGTGTTCGACGCGGCGGTCGAGAAGGCGTACGGCGGCAAGCGCAAAATTGCCTGGGCGGAGGTCTACGCCGGGGAAAAGTCGAAGAACCTCTTCGACAACTGGCTGCCCGACGAGACCGTCGACGCGTTCAGAAAATACCTCGTCGGCATCAAGGGTCCGCTGACCACGCCGGTCGGCGGCGGCATCCGTTCGCTCAACGTCGCGCTTCGGCAGATGCTCGATCTCTTCGTCTGCCTGCGCCCGGTCCGCTGGTTCAGGGGCGTCCCGAGTCCGGTGAAACGGCCGGACAAGGTCGACATGGTGATCTTCCGCGAGAACACCGAAGACATCTACGCCGGCATCGAGTACGCCGGCGGGACGCCCGAGGCGCAGAAAGTCCTCGACTTCTGGGCGCGCGAATTTCCGAAGGAATTCAAAAAGATTCGCTTCGGCTCGACCGACGCCGGCGCCGGCTGGCAGAAGCAGCTCGAGGGCATCGGCGCGCCTCATCGCGAGGCGCCGGTCCAGGTCGGGGTCGGGCTCAAGCCGATCAGCTACCTCGGCACCGAGCGGCTCGTGCACAGCGCGATCGGCTACGCCGTCGGCAACAAGCGCAAGAGCGTGACGCTGGTACACAAGGGCAACATCATGAAGTTCACCGAGGGCGCCTTCCGCGACTGGGGCTACAAGGTCGCCAAGGACTTCTACGGCGCCAAAGAGATCGACGGCGGGCCGTGGTGCAAGCTGCCCAACGGGATCGTGATCAAGGACGCGATCGCCGACATCACGCTGCAGCAGGTCCTCACCCGTCCCGAGGAGTTCGACGTGATCGCGACGCCGAACCTGAACGGCGACTACCTGTCCGACGCGCTCGCGGCCCAGGTGGGCGGAATCGGCATCGCGCCGGGCGGCAACATCAACTACGTCACCGGCCACGCCGTCTTCGAGGCCACCCACGGCACCGCGCCGAAGTACGCCAACCAGGACAAGGTGAATCCGGGATCGGTCATCCTGTCGGGCGAGATGATGTTCCGACACATGGGCTGGAACGAGGCTGCCGATCTGATCGTCAAGGGTATGGACGGCGCCATCGCCGCGAAGACCGTCACTTACGACTTCGCGCGGCTGATGGTGGCCGAGGGCGAGAAGGACGTCCGCGAAGTGAAGTGCTCGGAGTTCGGCGAAGCCATCGTCCGGCACTTCTAGCTGAAGAGCTCGTCGATCTCGCGCGCGTAGCGCTGCGCGACGACCTTGCGCTTGAGCTTCATGGTCGGCGTCAACTCGCCGCTGTCGATGCTGAACTGCGCCGGCAAGACCTTGAACTTCTTGATCGTTTCGTAGTGGGCCAGGCGCGAGTTCACCTTCTCGATCTCGCGACCGACGTGGGCGACGAACTCGGGATCGCGCGCTTTGTCGACCACTTCAGGAACGATCAGCGCCGCGAGGTACTTGCGGGCGTCGCCGACGACCACGGCCTGCGCGACGCCCGGGATGCGGCCCAGTTGGATCTCGATGTTCTGCGGCGAGACATTCTTGCCGCCGGAGGTGATCAAGAGGTCCTTCTTGCGATCGGTGATCCGCAGGTAACCCTCGCCGTCGAGCTCGCCGACGTCGCCGGTGTGGACGAAGCCTTCGTCGTCGAGCGCCTCGCTGGTCGCCTGCGGTTCCTTGAAGTATCCGAGGAAGACGTGCGGCCCGCGGGTCAGGATCTCGCCGTCCGGCGCGATCCGGATCTCGAGGCCCTCGGTGGGCCTGCCGACGGTGCCGACGCGGCGACTGCCGGGCAGGTTCGCGGTGCCCATCGCGGTGGTCTCCGACATCCCCCACATGTCGAGGATCGGCAGGCCGAGCGAGTCGAAGAACGCGAGTGTCGCGGTGTTGATCTTCGCCGCGCCGGTCACGCACAAGCGCGCCCGATCGAGGCCCAGCTTCTTGCGGACCAGGCCCGGGGCAATCCGGACGAGAGCGCGTCTGATCGGCGACTTCAGCCCCTCCTCGATCCGGGCCTGCATCTTTTCCCACACGCGTGGGACGCCGAAGAAGATCGTCGGCCGCGCGGCGCGGAGGACTTCGGGAACTTTTTCGAGCGCGTCGGCGAACCAGACCGAGGCGCCGCTGATCGTCGGGCCGTGGATCGAGATCATCTGCTCCGCGATGTGGCTCAGAGGGAGATAACTGATCAAAACGTCTTCGCTGGTTACGTGTCCGATCCGCTGCGCGGTCTGCGCGGCGAACCAGAGGTTGCCCTGCGAGAGCATCACCGCTTTCGGCGGACCGGTCGTTCCCGAGGTGTAGATGAGCGTCGCGAGTCCGTCCGGCTTCAGATCGCGGAGTCGCCGATCGACTTCGGAATCGGGAACGCCGTCGCCGCGGGCGAGGAACTTTTCCCAGTCGCTCATCAGGACGATCTCGACGCCGGAAAGCTTCGCGGCCTGCGCGGCGTCCGAGACGATCGCGACCTTCGCCTCGCAATGGCGCGCGATGTACCGGGCCTGCTCGGCGGTCAGGGTCGGATAGATCGGCGCCGGCACCGCGCCCGCCGCGATCGCGCCGAGATCGGCCTGGACCCACTCGGGCGTGTTCGGTCCCGCCACGCAGACGGCCTCGCCGGGTTCGACGCCCAGAGCGATCAGCGCCCTGGCCGTCCGGCGCACGATCTGCGCGGCCTGCATCCAGGAAAATTCGCGCTCGCCGTGCTTCCAGGCGAGGCGCGAACCGAGGCGCGCGGCGGTCGCGAAGAAGCTCTCGATCGATGTCATTGCCGACAGCGTAGCAGAGTGCTAGGAACCCGGCGCCCACAGGAGTCCACCATGGCACGCAGGAAGATCGCCCTCATCGGCGCTGGTCAGATCGGCGGCAACCTCGCACTGCTCGCCGCCCAGAAGGAGCTGGGCGACGTCGTCCTCTTCGACGTGATCGAAGGCATCCCGCAGGGCAAGGCGCTCGACCTGATGCAGTCGCGCGCGATCGACGGTTACGACGCGCGCATCACCGGAACCAACCGTTACGACGAGGTCGCCGGCGCCGACGTGGTGATCGTCACCGCGGGCGTGCCGCGCAAGCCGGGGATGAGCCGCGAGGACCTGCTCGGCGTGAACATCAAGATCATGCGCGACGTCGCGACCAACCTGAAGGAGAAGTGCCCGAACGCGTTCGTGATCGTGATCTCGAATCCGCTCGACGCGATGGTCTACGCGATGAAGCAGATCACCGGCTTTCCCAAGGAGCGCGTGGTCGGCATGGCCGGCGTGCTCGACAGCTCGCGCTTCCGGCTTTTCGTCGCCGAGGAGTTGAACGTCTCGATCGAGGACGTGCAATGCATCGTCCTCGGCGGCCACGGCGACGACATGGTCCCGCTCACCCGTTACTGCTCGGTCGCCGGCATCCCGCTCGACAAGTTGATCCCCGCCGACCGGCTGAGCTCGATCATCGAGCGCACGAGAAAGGGCGGCGGCGAGATCGTGGCGCTGCTCAAGACCGGCTCGGCCTTCTACGCGCCGGCGACGAGCGCGATCGCGATGGCCGAAGCGTACCTGCGCGACAAGAAGCGCGTCCTCCCCTGCGCCGCCCTGCTCGAGGGCGAATACGGCATCAACGGCTACTACATGGGCGTGCCCGTCACCATCGGATCGGGCGGCGTCGAGAAGATCCACCAGATCGAGCTGACATCCGACGAGAAGGCGATGTTCCAGAAATCCTTCACCTCGGTGAAGAAGACCGTCGACGAAATCAAGCTGTAGTCGGCACGGCTCGATCGCTCGCTAACCAACCATAGTCGAGTTGACGGTTACCGCGCGCGACAGTTCCGGGAGGCCCCCCGGCTGGCGGCCCTGCTTTTCCGGAGCGCCGCGCGAGAGGCCGATCAGGAACCACGCCCAGAGCAGCGCCCAGAGCGCGATCAGGACGATGCCGCCGACAAGGCCGAACCGGGTGGGGTGCAGGCAGGTGCGGAACATATAACCTCCTAAACTCATCTTGACGGTTAGCATATCGGCGGGTATATAACCTGTCAAGTGAGTTTTGGAGGTTAGTACAAATGGGCGCTTTCACCGACAAATTCCGCTTCGACCTCGACGGCGGCCGGGTCTCGCTCGACTTCGTCAACACCGTGAGCGGCATGCGCGAGATCGCGCCGCGCGAGAAGATCACCGACTACCGCGACCTGGTCTACTGGGCCCAGCAGGCTGGCGTCCTCGACAAGAGGCGAGCCGCCGAGCTTTACGCCGACGCCGAACAGCATCCGCGCAAGGTCGAAACCGCGTTCGTCGAGGCCATCCGCACGCGCGAAGCGCTCAACGCGGTCGTCGTCGCCGCCGTCGACGAAAAGCCCGCGCCGGACTGGGCGCTCGAGCGCGTCGACGACTGGATCGCCAAATCGATGCAGCACCGCCGGCTCAAGGCGCGCGGCGCCGGCCGTTTCGAGCTCGAATTCGAGGACGACGGCGATCCTCTCTTCTTCCTGCGACCGGTTGCCGCAGACGCAGCCGACGTGCTCGCCAATCTCCTCCCGACGGGGCGCGTGCGCCGCTGCGGCGAGAGCCGGTTCGGCCGGTGCGGATGGTTCTTCCTCGACGGGACCAGGAACGCCAGCCGCCGTTACTGCAACATGAACGAGTGCGGCAACCGCGCCAAACAACGCCGCTTTCAGCAGCGACATCGGTGATTGCGGCTGCGGCATGACTGCGCTATGACCCGCGCGCCATGCCAGAACGTTACATCGTCGTCGGCGGCGGCCTCGCAGGACTCATGACCGTGATCAAGCTCGCCGAGGCCGGCAAGCACGTGGACGTTTTCTCGATCGTCCCGGTCAAACGCTCCCACTCGGTCTGCGCGCAGGGCGGAATCAACGGCGCGGTGAACACCAAGGGCGAAGGCGACCACCCCGACATCCACGTCAAGGACACGCTGAAAGGCGGCGACTTCCTCGCCGAGCAGCCGCCGGTGAAGGGCATGTGCTACGCCGCGCCGCACATCATCTACCTGCTCGACCGCATGGGCGTGCCGTTCAACCGCACCAGCGAGGGCCTGCTCGACTTCCGCCGTTTCGGGGGCACGCTCCACAACCGCACCGCGTTCGCCGGCGCGTCGACCGGCCAGCAGCTGCTCTACGCTCTCGACGAGCAGGTGCGCCGCCACGAAGCCGAGGGCCTGGTCCGCAAGTACGAGTATTGGGAGTACCTGAGCTTCGTGAAGGACGAGACCGGCGCCTGCCGCGGCATCGTCGCCGTCGACCTGCGCACGATGGAGATCCAGGCCTTCCCGGCCGACGCGGTCTGCCTCGCGACCGGCGGCCCCGGAATCGTCTACGGCCGCAGCACGAACAGCACCATCAACACCGGCTCGGCCAACGGACGCAGCTACATGGACGGCGCGATCTACGCCAACGCCGAGTTCATCCAGGTCCACCCGACCGCGATCCCCGGCGAGGACAAGCACCGCCTGATGTCCGAATCGGCCCGCGGCGAGGGCGGCCGCATCTGGGTCCCGAAGAAGAAGGGCGACACCCGCATCGGGAAGGACATCCCCGAGAACGAGCGCTGGTACTTCCTCGAGGAGAAGTACCCGCATTACGGCAACCTCGTGCCGCGCGACGTCGGCAGCCGCGAGATCTTCTCGGTCGTCAAAGACCTCGGCATGGGCGTCGGCGGCGAGGACGTGGTCTACCTCGACGTCTCGCACATTCCGGCCGCCACGCTCGACCGCAAGCTCGGCGGGATCATGGAGATCTACGAGAAGTTCCAGGGCGTCGACCCGCGCCACAATCCGATGAAGATCTTCCCCGCGGTCCACTACTCGATGGGCGGCCTGTGGGTCGACTACGAGGCCGACGCGAAGGGCAACCTCCTCAAGGACAGCCCGCGCCAGCAGACCACGAACATCCCCGGCCTCTACGCCGCCGGCGAGTGCGACTTCGGCTACCACGGCGCCAACCGGCTCGGCGCGAACTCGCTGCTCTCCTGCATCTACGGGGGAATGATCTGCGGCCCGGCGATGATCAACTACGCGAAGAACGCGGCGCCGAAGAAGGGCGACGTCCCACAGGCGCTCCTCGGCGGCGCCAGGCAGTACTGGGTCGAACGGTTCAACACGATCATGAAGATGGACGGCCCCGAAAATCCCTACGTCATCGGCCAGCAGATGGGCGAGATGATGGTCAAGGCCGCCACGGTCGTGAAACACAACCCGCAGCTCGACGAGGCTTTGACCAGGCTTCAGGAGTTCAAAGACCGCTGGAAGCGCTGCAACGTCCTCGACACCGGCCGCACGCTCAACCAGGGCGTCACCTACGTCAACCAGCTCTGGAACATGCTCGAAATCGCGCACTTGATCCTCAAGTGCTCGCGCCTGCGCGACGAAAGCCGCGGCAGCCACTACAAGCCCGAGTTCACGCTGCCTAAAGTCGAGCAGGGCAAGAAGCCCGCCGAGGATCCGGTCTTCATGAAAGCCTGGCAGGACCGCAACGAGAAGTGGCTCAGGAACAGCATGTCCACCTGGACGCCCGACGGCCCGCGCGTCGAATTCCAGAAGCTCAAGAGCCTCGACAATCCCATCCTCGCGCCGGAGCCGCGGCACTATGACTGACCGGAAAGTGGTCGTGCGCATCGAGCGCAGCGACCCTGCGCGGTGGGAAGAGTTCCACGTCGAGTACCGGCCGAACGCGAACGTCATCTCGGTGCTGATGCAGATCCAGCGCAATCCGGTGACCGCCGACGGAAAGAAGACCAGCCCGCCGGTGTGGGATGCGGCCTGCCTCGAGGAAGTGTGCGGCTCGTGCACGATGAACATCAACGGCAAGGTCCGCCAGGCTTGCTCGGCGCTGATCGATCAGCTGACGCAGCCGATCACGCTGCAGCCGATGAAGAAGTTCCCGCTGGTCCGCGACCTCGCCGTCGATCGCGAGAAGATGTTCAACGCCTTGAAGCGGATCCACGGCTGGATCCCGGTCGACGGCACCTACGACCTCGGTCCCGGCCCGCGGCAGGCGCAGGAGGACCAGGAGATCAACTACGTCCTCTCGACCTGCATGACCTGCGGCTGCTGCCTCGAGGTCTGCCCGCAGGTCGGCCCGACCACCGCGTTCATCGGCGCGGCGGCGATCTCCCAGGCGCGGCTCTTCAACAACCACCCGACCGGCAAGATGAACGCCGACGAACGCCTCCGCGCGCTGATGGGTCCCGGCGGCGTCACCGACTGCGGCAAGGCCGCCAATTGCGCGCAGGCGTGCCCGAAGGGGATCCCGCTCACCTCGTCGATCGCGGAAATGGCCCGCGCGACCACGAGGCAGGCGTTGAAGGACTGGTTCTTCCGCGACGAGCGAAAGGGTGGCGCCGGTCCAGCAGGGTAGCTGGATCATTTCGCGGCTGGTGTGTCGCGATCTGCACACCCTCGCGAGTTGGTCCACGCGACCCAGCTCGAGCCGGTTGTGCTGCTCGAAAAAGAGCCGCCCGGCTTCCGCTGGGAGTGGCACCTGCCGCTCGGCTTCGTCTCGCTGGCCGCGGCGGGGACGCTGCTCGTCGCCGCCGGCGGCGTGCAGTGGCGGGTCCAGCAAGCCCAGCGCCACGGCGCGAGGACCCCGGCAAAGACGCGGATGCACACGGTGCGCCCGCATTCCCGCCCATGGCTGCAGCCCGGAATAGGGAACGGCGGAACGGAACGGAACGGAAGGTTCAAGGTGATGGGTTCAGGGTGAGCGTTTACGGGGGACCTGAACGCGAATCCGAAACCCTTAACGGAACCCCAAAACCCTGAACGTTCCGTTCCGTTCCGTTCCGCGGTGCCCTTGCCCCGGATCAAACAAAGTGCTCCGATCGCCCCGTGCCGAAACCGGTCCTCGCCCTCGTCATGTACCAGGCCCGCCCCGGCAGCGAGGAGGAGCTCGCCGGCGTCCTCCGCACGCACGTCGCGCGGCTGCGCGAGCTGGGGCTCGTCGCCGACCGGCCGCACTTCGTGGCGGCGCGCACCGACCAGAACGGCGCGTTCGTCGAGAGCTTCTGGTGGGCCCACGAAGGCGCGCCGGCCCTCGCTCACGATCACAGCGAGGTCCAGGAGATCTGGATGCGCGTCGAGGACCTCTGCGTTTCGGGCGGCGTCAAGCACGTCCAGCTCTCGCCGCTCGACTAGAGCCGAAGGTGTTGGCATGCAAGCTCGGCGACCGCGACGCCTGCGACGTCCGCGAGTAACCCACACGGTACGCCGAGGTGCGACCGAGTCGCTTTGCGGCCTTCATGGTGGACCGAGGTAGATATTGCGGTCGTGCTGTTCGACGATCTTCAACTGCTCCGCGAGGTTCTCGGCGGATTGCAACTCCTCGCGGTCATGCGCGACGGCACCGGCAAGATCGATTACTGCAACGAGCCGTTCCTGCGCGCCACCGGCTACGCGCTCGACGAGGTCCGCGGCAAGGACTGGTTCGAGCTCTTCGTCCCGGCCGACCAGCGCGAGGTGCGCCGTCTCGAGGAAAGCGAGCTGCGCGGCATCTCCGAGCAGGCGATCCTGACGCGCTCCGGCGAGTCGCGCCACATCCGCTGGACGCTGACGCCGCTGCGCGATCACGACGGGAAAACGATCGGCAGCGCCGGCGTCGGCGCCGACGTAACCGCGCTGAAACACGATCCTTTTCACGACCCGCTCACCGGCCTGCCGAACCGGGCGCTGTTCATCGACCGGCTCAGCCACCGGCTCGCGCTCGAGCAGCGCCGTCCGCGGGCGAGCTTCGCCGTCCTCTTCCTCGACATCGACCGGTTCAAGGTGATCAACGACAGCCTCGGCCACGTCCGCGGCGACGAGGTGCTGCTCGAGGTGGGCCGCCGGCTCCAGTCGTGCCTGCGGCCGCACGACACCGTGGCGCGGCTCGGCGGCGACGAGTTCGGCGTGCTGCTCGAAGACGTCCCCGACGCGCCGACCGCGCGCAAGGTGGCTGACCGGCTCCAGGACGCGCTCAAGGCGCCGTTCATCGTCCACGGGCAGGAGATCTTCTGCGGCGCGAGCATCGGCATCGCGCAGGGGAACGCGACCTACGCCCGGCCCGAGGACATCATGCGCGACGCGGACACCGCGCTCTACCGCGCAAAGGGCCAGGGGCGCGGCCGATGGGTCGAGTTCGATTCCACCATGCACGACCGCGCCGTCGAGCTTCTGCAGCTCGAGACCGACCTGCGGCGCGCGGTCGAGCGGCGCGAATTGCTCCTCCATTACCAGCCGGTGGTCTCGCTCTCGTCGGGAGAGATCGTCGGCGCCGAGGCGCTCATCCGCTGGCGGCATCCCGACCGCGGGCTGGTCGCGCCGGCCGAGTTCATTCCGCTCGCGGAGGAGATGGGGCTGATCGTCCCGATCGGCGCCTGGGTCCTCGGCGAGGCGTGCCGGCAGATGAAGCTGTGGCAGGACCGGCTCGGGCCGCCAAATCTCGAAATCGGGGTCAACTTGAGCTCCAAGCAGTTCCAGGCGCCCGGCCTGGTGGCCGAGGTCGGCCGGGTCCTGCGCGATACCGGCCTCTCGCCGCGGTCGCTGCGGCTGGAGGTCACCGAGAGCCTCCTGATGGATCGCCATCCCCAGGTGGCCGACGCGATGACCGGCCTGCGCGCGATGGGCGTGCGGATCGACCTCGACGACTTCGGCACCGGGTATTCGTCGCTCAGCTACCTGCACCAGTTCCCGATCGACACGCTCAAGATCGACCGCAGCTTCATCGCGCGCCTCGGGACCACCGCCGACGGTCTCGAGATCGTCCACACCATCCTCGCGCTCGCGCAGAGCCTCGACATGGACGTCGTCGCCGAGGGCGTCGAGACCGCCGAGCAGCTGCAGTTGCTCCGAAACCTGCACTGCGCGTACGCGCAGGGGTACTACCTCAGCCGGCCGGTCGACAGCGACGATTTCGAGGCGCTGCTCGGCGAACGGCGCAGCTGGGCCGCTTGAAACCCGTGCTCGTGCCCGTCCTCGTTTTCGAGCCCGTGACTCGTGCTCGTTCGCGTTCAGTCTGACGTTCGTCGTGAGTGACGAACGAGGTGCGCGTCATGCCGCGACCAACGCGCATGCCGAAGCCCGTCGTGTCACGTCGCATTGCGTCGCAGGCGGCGCGGTGCTACTTGAGCGCCGCCATGAAAATCCACGAATACCAGGCCAAGGAGATCCTGCGCGGCTTCGGCGTGGCGGTCCCGCGCGGCAAGCTCGTGCAGAGCGCCGAGGAAGCGGTCGCGGCGGCGAAAGAGTTCGCGCCGAAAGTCAGCGTGGTGAAAGCGCAGATCCACGCCGGCGGCCGCGGGAAGGGCGGCGGCGTCAAGCTGGCGAAGACGCCCGAGGATGCCGGCGAGCACTTCGAGAAGATCATGGGAATGCAGCTCGTCACCCACCAGACCGGTCCTTCGGGGCAGAAAGTGCGCAAGGTCTACGTCGAGGAAGGCTCCGACATCGCCCGCGAGCTCTACCTCGGCGTCACCCTCGACCGCGCCAGCGGCCGCAACACCTTCATGGCCTCGTCGGAAGGCGGCATGGAGATCGAGGAAGTGGCCGCGAACCATCCGGAGAAGATCCTGCGCGCCTCGATCGATCCGGTCGTCGGCCTCGCGGGCTACCAGGCCCGCGACCTCGCGTTCGGCCTGGGCCTGACCGGCAGTGCCGTGAATTCATTCGTTAAATTCGCCACGGCCATGTACCGCGCGTACGACGCAATCGACGCGAGCATCGTCGAGATCAACCCGCTCGTCGTCACCAAACAGGGAGAGGTGCTCGCCCTCGACGCCAAGATCAACCTCGACGACAACGCGCTCTTCCGCCACAAGGAGCTGGCGGCGCTGCGCGATCCCGACGAGGAGGACCCGCGCGAAGCGACCGCCAAGGAGCACGACCTCAGCTACGTCGGTCTCGAGGGCAACATCGGCTGCATGGTGAACGGCGCCGGCCTGGCGATGGCGACGATGGACATGATCAAGCTCGCCGGCGGCCAGCCGGCGAACTTCCTCGACGTCGGCGGCGGCGCGGACGAGGAAAAAGTCACCGCTGCCTTCAAGCTCCTGCTCGCCGACCCGCAGGTCAAAGCCGTCCTGGTGAACATCTTCGGGGGCATCATGAAGTGCGACGTGATCGCTGCCGGCATCATCGCCGCGGCCAAGCAGGTCCACCTCGCCGTCCCGCTCGTCGTGCGCCTCGAAGGAACCAACGTCGAGCAGGGCAAAGCGCTTCTCGCCTCGAGCGGCCTCGCCATCATCCCCGCCGACGACCTCGGCGACGCCGCTCGAAAGGCAGTCAAGGCAGCCGGATGAGCTTCATCGGATCCCTGTTCAGAAACCTGGTCGGGAAGCCGGTCGCGGCTGATTTCCGCGATTCTGCGGAACACTTCGTCGCCGTGCTCGCCGAATCGGGAATCAAGCTGACCTGGGACAAGGACGAATTGCGCTACGTCGACGCGCTGGTCGAGCGGCTCGGCGGCCACGACGAATACCGCGACGCGGTCGGCTGCTATCTCGGCGAGCTGGTCGTGAGAAATTTCGAAAGCGCCGAGTGGGTGCCGGGCCACGCCCTCGGACCGGCGGTGCGCGTCAAGGGCCGCCACGTCTTTCCGCTCGGCTGGGTCTATCGGCGCGCCGACGGCGGCCCGGCCGAGAGCATCGCCCGCAAGCTGCACAAGGAGCTGGGCTTTCCGGACGATCCCGAAAAGCTCGGCGCTTTCACCGATTCAGGAGCACGGGCATGAGCATCCTCGTCAACAAGGATACGCGCCTCGTCTGCCAGGGCATCACCGGCAGCGCGGGCTCCTTTCACTCGAAGCAGATGCTCGCCTACGGCACGAACCTCGTCGCCGGCGTCACGCCGGGCAAGGGCGGGACGAAGTTCGAGGACAAGGTCCCCGTCTTCGACACGCTCGCGCAGGCGGTGAAAGAGACGCGCGCGAACGCCAGCGTGATCTTCGTGCCGCCGGCGTTCGCGGCCGACGCGATCCTCGAGGCAGTCGCGTCCGGCCTGCCGCTCGTCGTCTGCATCACGGAGGGCATCCCGATCAACGACATGGTCCGCGTCAGGCGCGCGATGGCCGGCTCGCCGACGCGCCTGATCGGCCCCAACTGCCCGGGCGTGATCACGCCGGGCGAGTGCAAGATCGGCATCATGCCGGGCCACATCCACCGCAAGGGACGCATCGGAATCGTGAGTCGTTCCGGTACCTTGACTTACGAAGCCGTGCACCAGGTGACGCAGCTCGGCCTCGGCCAGAGCACGGCGGTCGGCATCGGAGGCGACCCCGTCCACGGCTTGGGATTCCTCGACTGCATGAAGCTCTTTGCCGATGATCGGGAAACTGATGCGGTGATTTTAATCGGCGAGATCGGCGGCGGCGAAGAGGAAGACGCCGCGGCCTGGATCAAGAGCAACTACAAGAAGCCGGTCGTCGGTTTCATCGCCGGGGCTACGGCGCCCCCCGGCAAGCGGATGGGCCACGCCGGCGCGATCATCTCCGGCGGCAAGGGCACCGCGCACGACAAGTTCCGCGCGCTGCGCGAGGCCGGCGTCCAGATCGCGTCCGGACCACACGAGCTCGGCTCGACGCTGAAGTCGGTCCTGCGGGCGTGACCCCGGCTCTCGAAGCGAGAGGGCTGACGAAGAGATATCGGACGCCGGGCGGCGGCGAGCTGGTCGCCGTCGACGCCCTCAGCTTCGCGGTGCAGCCCGGTGAAATCGTCGGCGTGCTCGGTCCCAACGGCGCCGGCAAGACGACCGCGCTGCAGCTCTGTCTGCGATTGCTGCACCCCGATACCGGCGACTCGCGCCTGTTCGGCCTCGATCCCGAGGATCTCGCGGCGCGCAGGCGAGTGGGATACGCGCCGGACGCGGCGCTGTTTCCCAAGGCGCTCACCGGGATGCGCGTGCTGGAGCTGCACGCCGACCTGCTCGGCGTGCCACGCGCGAAAGCCGCGTCCCTGGTCGAGCAGCTCGGTTTCGTCGAGCCGGCCAAACGGCAGACGGCGACGTATTCGCGCGGCCAGCTGCAACGGCTCGGTCTCGCCCAGGCGTTGCTCGGCGATCCCGATCTGATGCTGCTCGACGAGCCGACCGCCGGTCTCGATCCGGCCGGCGTCGCGCAGGTCCGCGAGCTGCTCGTCGGCTTGAAAGCGCGCGGCGCGGCGGTGCTGCTCAATTCGCACCTTTTGTCCGAGGTCGAGCGCGTCTGCGACCGGGTGCTGTTCGTCAAGAACGGCCGGTGCCTGCGGGTCCACGACGTCCGCGCCGGCGGCCAGCGAGCCGAAGTGCGCCTCGCGAACGCGATGCAGATGTCGGTGAGATTACAGGAGAAATTGCCGGCGGGCGCGCTCGACGGCGATCACTTCCAAATCGCTGTCAGCGGTCCCGAGGCGGTGCCGCCGCTGGTGCGCGAGCTCGTCGATCTGGGGGCGGAAATCCTCGAGGTCCGCGTCGGCGGAGCCGAGCTGGAGGAGCTGTATCTGCAGCTCGTCGAGGGCCGCGCTTGATCGCGGACCTCTGTTCCTGGCCAGTCGCCCGCGCCACCGCCCGCGAGCGCGGCCTCGCTCCGGTCACGCTCGGCATCGCGCTGGTGCTGGTCCTGATCGGCATGCTCCGCGGCAGCGCCGACACCTGGGGGGCGGAAGCGTTCAGCGGCTTCGGCTCATTCTGGTTCTTCCTGCTCGCGCTCTTCCTCGGCGGCGGCCTCCTCGCCGACGAAGTCGAGTCCGGGCATGCGCAGCTCGTTTTGCTGCGCCCGATCACGCGCGCGCAATGGGTCGGCGGCCGGCTCGTCGTCGCCGCCCTCGTGCTCTGCATCGCGGGTGGGGCAGGGTGGGCATCGAGCGTCGTGGCCTCGTTCATGCGCGGCGGCGCCGGCGAGCTCGCCGGCCGCCTGCTGGTCCTGCCGCTCGCGCTGCTGCCCGCGCTCGGGTGGCTGGCGACGCTCGCGGCCATCGGCGCCTTCACGCGCGGATGGACCAACTCCGGCCTCCTCGTCGCGGTCCGAATCGGCTGGGCGCTGGCCGCCTTCGGCTTGCCGCTCGCGTTCCCCAAGCTCGGCCTGCAGCCGCTGATCGACGTGATCGGCCGCCATTTCGGCCCGCAGGACGCGCTGATGCTCGCCCGACAGGTGCAGTACCACGAGCGGTTCGAGCCCTCGGTGATCTTCTGGGACCTCGCCTGGCTCTTCGCGGCCTGGGTAGTCTCGGTTCGGCTGTTCAACCTGCGCGAGCTGGCCCGGAGGCGGGCATGACCCAGCGGACGGTGCCGGGCATTTTGTACATTTTGACCGCCGCCTCGGTAGCTCTCTGGCTGCTTACTCGGCTGCTGGGACGGTAAGGCTTCAAGCGCACCGCGGTGGATTGAAGCCTCCTTGACGCGGACCTTGCGACCATGTAAACAACGCCGCTTTTTCAAGGAGTTCCAAACATGGCCGTCACGTTGCGCCTCGCTCGTCGCGGGGCCAAGAAACATGCCTTTTATCACGTGGTTGCGACTGACTCGCGCAATCCGCGGGACGGAAAGTTCAACGAGGAGATCGGCACCTACGATCCCAAGTTCAACCCCGCCAAGGTCACGCTCAAGCAGGACCGCCTGGAGCACTGGCTCAAGATGGGCGCCAAGCCCAGCGCGACCGTGGCCCAGCTGATCAAGCTGCAGAAGAAGACCGCCGCGCAGCAGTCGAAGTAAGTGCGGCTCGCGGTCGGCCGCGTGGCGAGGGCGCACGGCGTCCGCGG
>JAIVGS010000216.1 GCA_020201435.1 Myxococcales bacterium | reverse complement strand
CCTGCGGATTGTCCGCCGCGAAGGGCGCGCCATCGACCGGAGCGAACACTGTCAGCGCCGCCACCATCGGCGGCTGAATTTCTTCGTACGATGCCGTCAACATCGCGCTGGCGCCCGGCGTCAACTGGCGATCGCAGCATCCGTCGGTTTGGAGCTGCGCGGCCGCAGGAACCTGCTGCTCGGCACAGTCCGTGATTTCGATGCCGGTATACCGACATACGAAACGCGTGCGAGCCACGATTGGGGCAGCCGCCAGCGATGCGAGCACGATCCCAGAAATGACACGCCGCAGCACAGAGGGAGCCTAACTTCATTTGGCGGCGACTGCAAAAGATCTTTAGTTCCGGGGCCCGAGTGAGCTGCTCCTCTCGCCAGCGGTTGAGCCGGTAGCGAACGCCCGATCTCCTCGTCAGGCCCGGCCCGATCGCACCGGAAGCCTGGCCCGGAGAGGGGACCGAGCCAGGCTGGTACGCGGTCCGGTTGGATCAGTCGTGATCGCCTTCGTCATCGCGATCGTCCACGACCGACGAGTAGTCGCGCCAGACGCCGGCGATCGGCTTCTGCATGACGCCGCGCTTCGTCCAGTCGCACACGCCGGTCGCGAAGATCGCCCGGAGCCGCGCCTGCTGCGGCTCACTGAACGCGACGGCGTAGTCGCGGAAATCGACGTCCTTGAGGCGGCACTTGAGGACGTCGCCGGCGTCGGCGCTGCCCGCCTGGATGCGGACCGTCGAATAGATGGGGAATAGCGTGTTGCAGGTAGTCGGCCCCGATCGGGTGAACGTCTCCTCGTGCTTCGTGCCGTTCCCCTCCCAGCACGCGTCCTTGACCCAAGCCGGCTTGTTCCGGATGACCTTCTCTGCGAAGGAACCACGGCCGGAATCGGCCGCCATGTTCTCCAACTCCGGATGCGGGTATGAATGTCGACGATCTGGTCGGTGTAGATGCGCGTGTCGATGATCGGCAGGGTCAGGTTTTCTCCCGACGTGACCACGCCGTCACGGTACGCCCTTTCCAGCCCCTGCAGATTGGCGGCGCTCCGGTCGGGAATGTAGTTGCCGTCGACGTCCAGGCCTCCGATCTTTTCGTTCAAGTCGAGGAATTCGTCCACCGTGATCGCGCCACGGTTGAGCGCCTTCAGGCCGTACTGGACGCCGACGTTGTCGAAAACAGTCCGGGCGAAGCTGGTCTGGGGATCGGCGCCGAACACGTTGATCATGCCGTCGGTGAACGAGCCACGGGCGCCGGTCGGATTCGTCGTCGGATCGTAGCGCGCGGCGAGCGGGACCACTGCGTCGAAGCCGTTGAAGGGGCTGACCCACGTGTGCGCGAAGCCGTTCCAGGTCACGCAGGTCGTTCTCGGCGTGCCCGTCGTCGACACCGGATAGCCGTCGACGGTCGCTCGGCGCGAGGCCGGCCAGTTCGCGGGATCGGTGGTGTGATCGAAGTAGTTGTTGAGCAGGCCGCAATCGGTGACGTCGGGCAGGATCGACACCAGATCCGAGTACGAGATCGCAGGCGTGATCGCGTCCAGCAGCCCGGGATAATTCTGCGCGATGAAATGCTGCTGCATCGACCCGCCCGAGCCGCCCGAGCCGATGGTGAACCGCGGCACGCCGTACGCCTCCGCGAAGTGCTCCTTGATCATCATCGTCGTCTCGGCGGAGACGACGAAGTTGCAACCGGTGCCGAGCGTGTTGCGCGTGCCGAACGCAACGGCGAAGCCGAGACTCAGCGGATCGTTGGTGAGCGCGGAATTGACGACGTTCCGCCCCGATCGGAAGGCCGGTCCGCAGCCGCCGCCGTAGGGGAAGCTCAGCTTGCCGTTCCAGCCCGCGCCCGGCTTCTTGCCGCCGGACGACCACGGGTTGCGGATGGGATTCGTGGGGTCGTCGATGATCGCGATCCGATAGATCGACTCGTCGATGGTGCCGGACTCGACGCGCACGATGTAGTCGACGACTGTTCCGTCGATGGTGGTGGTCTGGACCAGGTCCGCCGGGAACGGCCGGCTCAGCGACGTCAGCGGCTTGAAGGAGTTGTCGGACGCGCGGTAGAACCAATCGTAGCGGGTGAGCGCGACGCACGGCGACGCCGACAGCTGCTCCAGGCCGGACGCTGCCGTCTCACAGATCCATGGCTGCTGGTGAGGTCCACCGAAGACCGGACCAGAGACGGGGAAGTTGCGGAGCGCGAGCCGCGCGTTGTGCGAGGGCCGGGTCCGGCGCGTGCTCGCGGTGAGCACGTTCTCTCCGTCGCGAAGCCCGACGACCAGGCCGACGAGATTGTCGCCGCTGGAGTCGCTTTGGAAGACGGCGGTCACGTCCGTGCCGTTGAGCCGCACCTCGACATCGGTGGGCGCGACACTTCGCGGCAGCGAGACGCGCACCAGCACATCGCCGCCGGTGACGAACTCGGCGCGGGTCGAGAGCGTCGAGAGCGAGAGATCTTCCTCGTGTTCGCGCGACGCCGCGGCGGCGCTGACGGTGCAGAGAGCGAGCAGTGCGAGGATCGCGGTCGGATCGCGCCTGCGCATCAAACGTGTCTGGTTCATGGGTGTCCCCCTGGTACGGTGTCGGGCGGCAAGTAGGTACCTGACCTGCGGTGGGCCGCCGGCAGCCAGCGCGATGCCACTCTCGATGAGGAAGCCCAGGCATGTCTGTCGCCGCGGCGACATTCTGCCGCGTCGCGCCGTCAGCCTCGGAAATTGTGCAGCCCGATCAGATCCACGATGGTGATCCCGCCGTATTCCGTTCGCAGCAGGCCGGCCTCTTTCAGCCGGTGGAGCGCCTCGTTGCAGCGCGGCCGGGAGATGCCGGAGAGGTTGGCGACTTCCTCTTGCGAGATCTTCAAGTGGGCATCCATATGCGGGTAAAGGCGCGGATGGAAGAGCCCGGCCAGCGCGTTCGCGACCTGGGCGTCGGCGTTGAGCATTGCCTGCCCGATGTAGCGGCCGATGAACTGGCCGCACCGCTCGTTGAGCAACTCGAGGACGAAGTGGTTGAACTCGAAGCTCGTCTGTAACAGCCGGTTGAAAGCCGCCGACGGCACGCAAGCTACGTGCGTTTCCTGCAGCGCGATCACGTCGTAACGGCGAGCCTCGCGCTTGAAGATCGTCCCCTCCCCAAACCAGCTCCCGGCGCACACGCCGGTGAAGGTCAACGACCTGCCGTCCTGCCTGTGACAGCAGAGCTTGAGGAGCCCTTCGATGACGCCGTACCAGAATGCCGGCGCGTCTCCCTCTCGGGCCAGCCACGCGCCTGCCGGGAGGATCCTCACCACGGTCTCGGACGTGAGCCGGCGGCGCTCGACTTCGTCGAGAGCGGTGAACCAAGGCATGCCGGAGAGGAACTCGCCGGCCGAGGGCGCGGCTGCGGACGCGACAGGGGTCGCGTCGCGCCTGATGCGGACGACCGTGGATACCGCTCTCACGCGGCGAGAAGTAGCACCCGTTGCAAAGTACGAGCAAGGCGCACGCATGGCGGACATTGGCGCTCCGCGTCATCCAGGCATGTCGGTTGTCGCAACACCGGTTCGTGGCTACTCGCCGCCGGCGACGGGCGCGGCCGCATCTACGTCGTCGAGCCGACCGGTGCCGTCGAGGACGATCCCAAGCTGACCGACAAGAAGTTCCGCGGGAATCCGACCAAGTCGTTCGCTCACGCGAGCCGCTGCGCATCACGGGTGAGATCGCGGACTGGCAAGGCCACGCGCCCGGAGCGATCCAGGATATGAAGACAGGTATCGAGCGGCTCAGGCAACTCGGCGTCGAGGCCATCGACGACTGAATGAGGGTTGTCCCCGGACGCAGGTTGATGGAAAGGGGCTGAGACATGATCGTCGGCGCTCATTCGATCATCTACAGCAAGGACCCCGATGCCGACCGCGCGTTCCTCAAGGACGTGCTCGGCTTGCCGCACGTCGACGTCGGTGACGGCTGGTTGATCTTCGGGTTGCCGCCGGCCGAGGTGGCCGTGCATCCGTCCGATGAGAACGACGTGCACGAGCTCTACTTCATGACCGACGACGTGGAGGGACTGGTCGCGGCGATGAAGGAGCGGGGAATCGCGACCACGCCCGTTTCCAATCAGGGCTGGGGCAGGCTGACGGAACTGACGCTTCCGGGCGGTGGCAAGCTGGGCCTCTACCAGCCGCGCCACGCGAGCCCCCCGGCGTATCGACCCTCGAAGCGCAAGAAACCGACCAAGAGCATACGCAAACCATAGGATGCGCGATTGCCGGTATGGGTTCCGCGGGATCCGGGTCGGCCCTCGTCAGGTATCTGTCGAGGAAACCAAGCTGGCCGTCAGGCATCGAGTCTACATGAACCCGACCAAGAATGACCTCCCCGAAACGACGCGGCGGCAGATGATCGAGCTGAACAATGCGCTCCTCGCCGACGCGATCGATCTGCAGACCCAGACCAAGCAGGCCCACTGGAACGTGAAAGGCCCGCAGTTCATTGCCTTGCACGAGCTCTTCGACAAGGTCAACGCCGACGTCGAGGATTACGTCGATCTGCTCGCCGAGCGGGCCGTCCAGCTCGGCGGCGAAGCGGACGGCACGGCGCGCTCGGTGGCGAAGCGCTCGAGCCTGCCCGAATACCCGCTGAAGAGCGGCGGCGGACGGCAGCACGTCGATGCGCTCTCGTCGGCGCTGGCGACGTTCGGCAAGAGGGTGCGCGGCGCGATCGACGAGAGCAGCCGCGCGAACGATCAGGATACGAACGACATCCTCATCGAGATCTCACGAGGCGTGGACAAGTGGCTCTGGATGGTCGAGGCGCACCTGCATCCAGAGCACGAGTGAGCGACGTTCGAGCTAGGCGGCTGCCCGCCCGAGCGCCTCGATGACTACCTCGGCGGTGAAGGGCTTCCGGACGACTTGAGCAACGCCAAGATCGCTCGCGTCGTAGCCTTGGTTGGCGCTGACGACGATCACCGGGATCCTGGCGAAACCCAGGAGCTCGCGGCTGCGCTCCAGGAACTCCAGTCCGTTCATGCGCGGCATCATCAAGTCGAGCAGGATCGCCGCGGGCTTGACGCCAGCGTTCAGGATGTCGAGCGCGGCTTGACCGTCGAGCGCCGGAACGACGTGATAGCCCTCGTCACGCAGGACCATCCCCAGCGCATCGCGGATATCGGCGTCGTCATCGACGACGAGTATCGTGGCGTTCCTCTGAGTCACCGTGGCGCGCGGCATCTAACAGCTTTTCGTTTGTGTGCCAACTAATTTTTCAAGGGCCGGCGAGGGCGCGGTCAGGGGCGCAGCTTGGAGGACGAGGTAGAGATCCCATGCTTCCGCACCGCGTACTTGATCCACAGCATGTCGCTCGCCGCGCGGCGGACGGACTTGAGCCGCAGCTTCGCCGCTGCCTTGCGGCTTCGGCCGTGCTCGACGTCGAAGAGGGTTGGCTCGCCGATGCCGCCGTCGGCCACCGGCGTCAGCAGCAGGCTCAGCTCGTCGACCAGGCCCTGGTGCAGGAACGCTCCGTTGGTCTCACCGCCGCCCTCGAGCATCAGCTTCCGGATGCCGAACCTGGAAGCCAGTTTTTCCAGCACGCGGGAGAGGTTCAGCTCCGCGCCCTTTCTTCCCGCGAAGACGTACGAGATCCCCTTTTCGCGCAGAAAGGCGAGGAAGGAGTTGGAGACGTCTTCGCCGAGCACTTCGATGATCGGATCGCCGTCGATCTCGTTGTCGTTCCAGTGCAGCTTGCCTTCGGGGTCGAGGGCGATGGCGTAGCGAGCGCCACGCCGCTTGCGGGCGACGACGTAATCGTCCCGCGGAATCTTTTCGCGCCTGTGCGATCGCACCGACCGTCCGCCGGCGAATTCTTCCATCGTCTTGCGCCCGCAGATCCACGCGTCGGCGCGGTAGGAATCGGCGGTGCGCTCGTATTCGTCGTGGCCAATCTCGGGGACGTCCCAGCGATCGGTGCGCAGGCGCCCGTCGACCGACGGCATCATGTGGCAGATCACATACGGCTTCACGGCGCGCCTCCTCGTCGTGGCGAGAACGTTACACTGGGGATGAAGGCCTTCCCCTGACAACCGGGCGCGGCGCCAGCCGACCGCAAGCCCGTCGGGTCGGCCAAGCAAGGAGACGGTCATGGCGGAAGCGCGCGCGAAGATCTTCCCGTTTTTCTGGTACGCGAAGGAGGCCGAGCAGGCCGCAAAATTCTATGCATCGATCTTCCCGGACTCCCGGGTCGACCGGGTGACGTCGATGCAGAGCGAATCGCCCAGCGGGCCGCCCGGGTCGGTCAAGGTGGTGGACTTCACGCTCTTCGGCCAGCCATTCCAGGCCATGACGGCGGGACCGCACCACGAATTCAACGACGCCGTGTCGATGGTCGTGCTCTGCGAGGATCAGGCGGAGCTCGACCGCTACTGGAACGCGCTTCTCCAGGGCGGAGGGAAGCCGCAGGCGTGCGGTTGGCTCATCGACCGGTTCGGGCTTCGCTGGCAGATCGTCCCGGCGGCGCTCGAGAAGATGATGCAGGATCCGGATTCGGCACGCTCGAAGAGAGCGACTGACGCGATGCTGCAGATGGTCAAGCTCGACATCGCGGCCCTCGACAAGGCGTATCGATCCTAGCGCGCCGCAGGGCATGATGATCGACTACGGCGACACCCACGACGTCGATCTCGACCAACCGGCAGCGCTGTTCGTCAGCGCCTCGCGGCTCAACGCCCTCGTGATCTCACGCTCACGTCCGAGGTCGCCGGAGGGAACTCCGCCATCGATGTCACGTGGGGATGATCTGGCTGAGCGGCGGCATCGAGTGGGCGCTCTGATCGACCTGCGTGATCTGGCGTGCCGCTTTTCCGTTACGATGGACCGATGGGCCGATGTTTTCTGGCGGTGATCGCACTCTGTGGCTGCGCGAGCGTGTCGCTGCGCAACGCGTTTCCCGCTCCATCCGAATCGGGAAAGGTCGTCGGGGTCATCGTCCCCGTCGAGGACCGCAGCGGCTCACATGGCGTCGCCGGATTCGAGCCGTCGCTCGCGGAAGTCTTCGCGCAGGCGCTGCGCCTCAGTCTTTCTCACCAGGGCGTGCCGACCGCGCTCGCGGAGAGCGCGCCTGCTCCATGGCAGGCGCCGGTGCCGGCCGGGGCGCAGTTCATCCTCGCAGCGCGCATCAACGAGCTGAGCGTCTCGATGCGCTCGGAAGGCGTTGCCGACGTGGATTACGCGGTCTACGCGCCCGGCAAACCCGCCGCCCTGCGATCGTGGACCGTGCACACCAGCCATGCGCGGTCGCCGAGTTGCTCGCGCAGCTTCGTTGACGAGGACGAGGTGGGGTGATGCGCTATCCAGAAGGTCGCAAGCTGCGGACCATCGAGCACCGCGACGGTCCGGTGCTGGTCAGCACGGATCTCCACGGAAATCTCGACGACTTCCATCGGCTTCGCGCCATCTTCGAGAGCGCGCCGCGCTGCCTCTGGGTGAGCGTCGGCGACTGGGTTCACGGGCCCGCGGACGAGGAGCGTCGAGACGTCGCGTCAGACGACGGCGAGCCGCTCTACGACTATGACGATCGTTCGCCCGAGCTGCTCGAGGAGCTGTTTGATCTGATGGACGGCGGCCGCGTCGTTTCCTTGCCCGGCAACCACGAGCACGCACACGTCGGCGGGAAGCGCACGCGCAAGTTCCACGACGACGAGGCGGCATTTCTGGAGTCGCGCCTTCCTGCGGCGCGTGTCGAGGAGCTGCGGAAGCGTTTTCTCTCATGGCCGCTCTTCGTCCGGCTGCCATCGCAGGGCGTCCTCGTGACGCACGGGGCGCCGATGGCGGAGCTCGACGGCCCCGACGACGTGGAACGCGTTCGCTACCAGGGGCCCAACGATGCGCGGAGCGCGCGGCTGCTCGAGAGCGCGCTGACCAACTACGGCTTCCTGCGCGACCACGACCGGATGCTGCTGCAGAAGCTGGGCGGCGAGATGATCGTGCACGGCCACGATCGCAGCGAGCAGGGCTTCGAGCCCAGCGCAGAGGCAGCGCTGCTTCTCTGCAGTTCCTTCGGGGCGAAGAAGTCGCGGAAGGCGTTCCTCTGGCTCGAGCCGGGGCGCACCTGGCGTCTGGGAGACTTGCGCGAGGGACGCGAGATTCGCTTCCTGTACGGCTGACAGCCGAGCCGCACTAGCCCCTCCGGCATCCCGGCGCAAGACAGCTCCGCGGTCGCTGCCGGCTTTTGGCAGCGTCAGAGCGGCCGGTTCGGATGGGCGATCGTTCGCCACATGTGCGCCACGGCGCTGCCGTCCTCGCCGAGCCCCTCGCGCGGCTGACGGAAATGGCGGCCGACGATGTCTTCGAACTGCTCGAGCGCGAGCGGCGCAGACGGATCGAAGCTGTACTCGTCGTGCAGCGTGATCAAGCGCGCTTCCATGTACCAGCGGTGCCGGCGCGCCTCCCGATACGCCTGCTCGATGTACGGCTCCGGCACGTAATCGGGCCCGAAGATCTTCCGGTACGACTCCGGGTATTCGTACCCGACCTCCGGATCGGGATAGAAGCGCAGCGCCTGGTGGTGCCGGATCGCCCACGACACCTTCCCGGAGACGTAGGGTGCGACGAGCTGCGCCCCCCAGTATCCGTGGTCGGGCGCGTGAAGCGCGAAGCCGACGTCGTGGAGCAGGCAGGCGAGGACGGTCTCCTCCGGCGCGCCGCTCTCGAGCGCGCGCATCGCGCTCTGGACCATGTGCGGCGCGGGCGCGAACGGCAGCGCACCCTTCTGGCTGAAGGGGCCGCGGAAGAAGTCGAACAACGTTTTCACGCGGCAAGTGTAACGCGAACGCCAGCGATGTGAGCATGATGCCCGGCATGCGGGCGATCGGTCTGTTGGCCCTGGCTTCGCTGGCGTGCGCGCGGACGGCGCCTCGGGACGCCTCGGAAGTCGTGTTCAGGCACCAGCCGCTGTGGGGCGATCCGGCTCCGTTCCACGCGATGCTCGATCGGTTCCGGCGCGAGAACCCGGACGTGCGCGTGCGCGACGAGACGATGCCGAACGCGTCGGACATGGCGCGCGAGATGTTCCTCACCACGCTCGACGGGGGCGGGACCGAGCTCGACCTGTTCGCCATCGACGTCGTCTGGGCGCCGGAGTTCGCGCGCGCCGGGTGGCTGGCCGACCTCTCCGCGGCGTTTCCGGCCGATCGGCTGCGCGACGCGTACCTTCCCGGGGCCATCGACGCGGTCACGTTGGGCGGACGGGTCTACGCGGTGCCCTGGTACCTCGACGTCGGACTTCTCTACTATCGGACCGATCTCGTCCCGCGCGCGCCGAGGACCTACGACGAGCTGAGCCAATTCGCCCGCGCCGCGATGCAGCGCGACCCGGGCCTCTCCGGCTTCCTCTGGCAAGGCCGCCAGTACGAAGGGCTCGACTGCAACGTCTTCGAATCCATCTGGGGACATGGCGGCGATCTCGTCCGCGGCGGCGGCATCGCGCTCGACACGCCCGCCGCGCGCACGGGGCTCGCCTGGCTGCGCGAAGCGATCGCGACCGGATTGTCGCCGCGCTCGGTCCTGTCCTCGGCCGAAGAGGAGACGCGGCGCGCGTTCCAGGACGGCCGCGCCGTCTTCCTGCGCAACTGGCCCTACGTCTGGGCCGAGGCGCAGAACGAAGGGTCGCCGATCCGCGGACGGATCGGATTCGCGCCGCTCCCGACCGTGACCGGCGAGCCGGGTCACGGCACGCTCGGCGGGTGGCAGCTCGCCGTCAACGCGCGCTCTCCGCCGATGCGCCGGCGCGCGGCGGAGCGGCTCGCGGCGTTTCTCACCTCGCCGGACGCCGCCGTCGAGCTGGCGCTGCGCTATTCCCGGATCCCCGCCCGCCGCGCGGTGTACGACGATCCGCGCGTGCGCGAGGGCGCGCCGTTCATCGCCGCGCTCCTGCCGATCGCCGCCGCGGCGCGACCGCGGCCGGTGACGCCGTACTACGCGCTCGCGAGCGACTCGATCCAGGGCGAGCTGTCCGCCGCCGTGGCCGGCCTGAGACCGCCGGCCGACGCGCTCTCCCGCGCGCAGGCGATCGTCGATCATCTTCAGGAAAATCGGTGATCGAGCGGCGGCACGCAGCGTGGATGGCCGCGCCTTCCGTCGCGATCCTCGCCGGCGTGGCGATCGTCCCGGTGTTCGCCGCAATCTGGCTCAGCCTGCACCGGTCGATCGTGATCTTCCACGACCAGCGCTTCGTCGGCCTGGCGAACTTCCGCTTTCTCCTCTCGGACGGCCGCTTCTGGTCCGCGCTGGGCACGACGATCCACTTCACGGTGGTCGCGGTCGCCGCCGAGATCGCCCTCGGGCTCGCGGTCGCGCTCGTGCTGCGTCGAGGAGGAGGCCTGTTGCGCGCGGCGGTCATCCTCCCGTGGGCGATTCCGACGGCCGTCTCGGCGCGGATGTGGGCCTGGCTCTTCAACGCCGATTACGGCCTTCTCCATCGGCTCGCGCCCGCCGTCGACTGGCTGGGCTCGCCGGCGACCGCGCTCTACGCCGCCATCCTCGTCGACGTCTGGAAGACGACGCCGTTCGTCGCGCTGATCCTGCTCGCGGGTCTGTCGTCGATCCCCGAATCGGTCTACGAGGCCGCGCTCGTCGACGGCGCGAGCGCTCCGCGCACGTTCTTCGGGATCACCTTGCCGCTCCTCAAGCCCGCGCTCCTCGTCGCGCTCCTCTTCCGCTCGCTCGACGCGTTCCGCGTCTTCGACGCGATCTACGTGCTCACCGAAGGCGGGCCGGCCAACTCCACCGAAACGCTGTCGATCTACGCCTACAAGACTCTGATGCGCTCGGGAGACTTCGGCTACGGCTCGACGCTCTCGGTCGCGACGTTCGCGTGCGCGCTGGTGATCGGTCTGTCGTTCGTGCGCTGGCTGGGGAGGGAGCGATGAAGCGCGCCGCGATCCTGCTTTTCTTCGTCGGCCCTCTCTTCTGGCAACTCTTGACGTCGCTCTGGCCCGAGGCCGAGCTGACCAGCGCACTGCCGCACTCGCTGACGATGGCGAATTACGCCGGGCTCGGCGTTCCCTTTGCGCGTGCGGTGGCGAACTCGTTCCTGGTCGCCGCGGCGACCACCGTGCTCTGCCTCGCGGCGGGCGCGTCGGCGGCGTTCGCCATCGCCAAGCTCGAGTTCCGCGGCCGCTCGCTGCTGCTCGGCGGCGCGCTCGCCATCTCGATGTTTCCGCCGATCGCGACGGTCAGCCCGCTGTACCTCGGCCTGCGCGCGATCGGCCTGCGGGATACGCTCGCGGGGCTGGTGCTGCCGTACGCCGCCTTCGCGCTGCCGCTGACGCTGTGGCTGCTCACCTCGTTCTTCCGCGAAGTCCCCGACGAGATCTTCAACGCCGCTCTCGTCGACGGCTGCACGCCGTGGCAGGTCTTCCTCCGCGTCTACCTGCCGCTCTCCTGGCCGGCCCTCGCGACCTGCGCCATCCTGGTCTTCATCTTCTGCTGGAACGAGCTTCTCTTCGCCTTGAGCTTCATCTCGACGCCCGAGCGCCGCACGGTCCCGGCGGCGATCGCGCTCTTCGCCGGTGAGCACGTCGAACCGTGGGGACAGATCGCCGCCGCGTCGGTGGTGGCGATCGTCCCGCTCGCCGCGCTGACGTTCGCGTTTCAAAAGCGCATCGTGGCAGGGCTGACGGCGGGGGCGGTCAAGGGCTAGACCGCGCTATAGTGGCGACGCCGAAGCGAAGGGAGGGATCCTTTGGACGATCCGATCGGGCCTACCCGCGAGCAGCGCGCGATGGCCGTCTTGCGCGTGGCACTCGGAGCGATGTTCATCTGGGTCTTCTTCGAGAACCTGCAGAAGGGCGCGTACTCGCCGGCGGGATACAAGGGAGTGATCGACTATTACGTGAAGAACGGGCACTCGCCCGCCGCCTGGAAATCCGCGATCTCCTTGGCCGCGGCCAACGCGCGCGTCTGCGCGCCGCTGCAGGCGATCACCGAGCTCGGGTTCGGCGTCTTTCTGATCGCGGGCGTCGCCACGCGGCTCGTCGCCGCGGCCGCTGGAGCCTTCCTCTTCACGCTCTGGCTGTCCGAGTTCGGAACGGCCTGGATCTGGGAGCTGGCGATGCCGGTCATCGTCGCCTTCAGCCTCGCCTGGGCGCGGCCCGGGCGCACCTGGGGCGTGGACGCCCTGCTCGTGCGGCGATATCCGCGCTGGGTCCTCGGATAGGGATGCGCGTCAGCGTCGTCATCCCCACCTACGACGAAGCGGGCTCGATCGCGCGGGTGCTCGAGGAGATTCCCGCGTCGCTGGTCACGGAAGTGCTGGTCGTCGACGCCGGCTCGACCGACGGAACGCGAGAGATCGCCGCCGCACGCGGCGCGCGCGTCATCGTCGAGCCGCGCCGCGGGTACGGTCGCGCATGTCTGACGGGGCTCGCGGCCGCCGACCGGCCGGACACGGTCGTCTTCCTCGACGGGGACTACAGCGATCGGCCTCGTGAGCTGGGCCGCCTCATCGACCCCATCCGCGAGGGCCGCGCGGACATCGTCCTCGGATCGCGCCTCGCCGGCGGCCTGGCGCGCGGCGCGATGCCGTGGCACGCCGTGTTCGGCAACCGGCTGGCCGCGACGTTGATCCGGTGGCTGTACGGCGTCTCGCTGACCGATCTCGGGCCGTTCCGGGCCGCGCGCTTCGAGGTGCTGCGCGCGCTCGAGCTGCGCGAGATGACCTACGGATGGGCCGTCGAGCTGGTGACGCGCGCTCCGCTGCTCGGATATCGCGTGGTCGAGGTGCCCGTCAGCTACCACCCGCGCGTCGGCGTCTCGAAGATCAGCGGGACCTTGCGAGGCTCGATCGGCGCCGCCTGGTGCATCCTCACCGGCATCGTGAAGAACCGGCTCGCCACATGATCCGCGGCGCCGTCGTCGTCATGGCGAAGGCACCGCGGGAAGGATCCGTCAAGACCAGACTGACCGTCGCGTACTCGCCGGCCGACGTGGTTCGCCTCTCGGAGTGCATGCTGCTCGATACGCTGGCGCTGGTCCGGTCGCTGCCTCGCGTCCACGCCGCCGTGGTGTGCCCCTCGGAAGACGTCGCCGAGATCGAGTCGCGCTTGCCGGCGGGCATCGACGTCGTCGGACAGCGCGGCAACGGGCTCGCGGCCGGACTCGTTTCGGGCTTCGAGCAGTTCGTCCCGCGCTTCCACCGCGTCGTCGCGGTCGACAGCGACAGCCCGCACCTGCCGCTCGCGATCCTCGAGTCGGCGTTCGAGCTCCTCGAAACGAACGACGTGGTGGTCGGGCCGACCGAGGACGGCGGCTACTATCTCGTCGGCGCGTCGGCGACACACCCACACCTGTTCGATGCCGCGCCGCTCGGCACTCGCGACGCGCGCGAGGCGCTGCTGTCGAACGCGCGCGGACTGTCGGTCGCGTTCACCGAGCCCTGGTACGACGTCGACGTGCCCGCAGACTTGCGCCGTCTCGCGGCCGAGCTGCGCATCGAGCCTTCGCGAGCGCCTCGCACGGCCGCCTTGCTCGAGTCGTGGGACGCCCGCGACGAGGAGCTCGCCGGGTGATCCTCTGGGCGAGCGGCACCGTGATTGCGCTGGCGTTCGTCATCTTCGGCCTCATCGTGCCGGACGAAGGGTCGGTCCCGTTCTTCGTCCTGCTCGCGCTCGCCTCCGCCGGGTACTTCGCGGCGCTGCGTCAGGTCGCGAATGGCCTGCGCCCTTCCCGGCGCGCGCTGATCGCCTGCGCCGCGCTGGCCCTGGCGTGGCGGATCCCGCTGCTGCTCGCGCCTCCCGAGCGGGACGCCGACGTGCGCCGCTACGTCTGGGACGCGCACCTCGTCCGCGCGGGCATCAGTCCCTGGACGGTGGTTCCGGCCGATCCTGCGTTCGCGCATCTGCGGACGGCACAGAGCTGGCCGGTGAACAACGCGGACGTGCCGAGCCCCTATCCTCCGGGAGCGCAGCTGTTTTTCCTCGCCGCGACGGCGCTGAACGAATCGACGCGAGCCCTGAAGGTGGCCGCCCTCGTCTGCGAAGCGCTCCTGGCGCTCGTCGTCTGGCGGTCGGCTGCCAATCCGGGTTGGGCGCTTGCGGTCCTGTGGAGCCCGCTGATGTCGCTCGAGGTGGCCCGTCACGGCCACGTCGACGTCGTCGGCGCGCTGTTCGTCGCCTTCGCTGCTTTCGTGCTGGCGCGCGGCCGGACGTTGCTCGGCAGCATCGCATTTTCGCTCTCGATCGCGGTGAAGCCGCTCCCGATCGTTCTCTTGCCGCTGCTCTGGCGACGGGTCCCTTTTCGGCACGTCGTTGCCGCGTTCGCCGTGCTTGTCGTCGTGTACCTGCCCTTCCGGCATGGCGGGTCGGTACCGGAGGTGGTCGACCGTTTCCGCTTCAACGGACCGATCTTCCTGACCGTCGCGTCGCTCGCACACCCCGCGGCGGCGGCCGCGCTCGCGATCGCCGCCGGTCTCGGCGTCGCTGCGTGGGAGCGCCGCCGGCTGCCGCTCGCATCGCCGCAGGCCTGGGCCTGGCCGATGGCGGCGGCGCTTCTCTGTGCGCCGATGATCTATCCCTGGTATCTCGTCTGGCTCGCTCCCTTCCTCGTCACTCTGGAGACGTTGCCGCTGACGATCTGGACGGTTTCGATCCTGGCCACGTACGCGGCATGGCTGCGCCTGGGCGCGACGTGGGCGGTGCCCGCGTGGGCGCTCGCCGTCGAGTACGGAGCGCTGGCCTGCGCCGCGGCGTGGGTGTGGCGACGAGGGCGCCTGCAGCTCAGCGCGCCATGACGATCGTGGTGCAGGCGCTGCCGGCCTTCGGCAGATCGCGGCCCGGCGCGAGGTGCATCGGCAGCGTGCGCCGTTCGCCGCGCACGATCGGGCAATATCGATCGGGTCGATCGAGCGCCCTGTCGAGCCGGCGGCGGCCGGCGCATCCGCCTCCGCATGCCTCGCGCAGCTCGCACGGCTCGCATGCCGGAGGCACCGAACGAGCGGCGCGAAACTCTGGCGTCGCGACCACCTCCGCGCCCACCTCGAGGAGCAGCGACAGCGGGTCGCCGGGTCCAGGCCAGTAGACGCAAGGCTGCACCGTAGCGCGCGGCGTCACCCGCACCGTCCCGGCGCCGCATCCGCCTTCTCCGCGCGGCAGGCCGAGCATCGCGCGCACGAGCGGCTCGCCGACCGAGACGACGTCGGTCGCCGAGAAGAGGAGCTCGAACCCTTCCCAGTACTGCTCGTACGTGAGCGAGAACGCGTCGGTGCGCACCGACTGGCAGACGTTGACGCGGAGAGGCGCCCCGTACCGCCCGGCGATCTCCGCGATCCCGGCGAGGCGCCGGAAATTGGTCCGCATCATCACCGAGATGATGGTGACCGGCACTCCGAGCCGGCGGCAGCGCTCCGCCTGCGCATGCACCAGGTCCCAGTTGCCGGGGCCGCGCTGCGCGTCCTGCTCTTCGCGAGTTGGATAGTCGAGCGAGAACTCGAGATCGTGGAACGCCCGAAGCTCGTCGTCGCCGAGCAGCGCGACGCTCAGGCCGTTCGACGTCATCGTCAGCTTGACGTCGCGGCTGCGCAGGAGCGCGAGCATCTCGCGAAATTGCGGGTGCATGCCGTTCTCGCCGGTGCCGAGGTTCACCGACTTGACCGGAAGCCGGTCGAGCACCGCCCGAACCTGCTCGAGGTCGAGGCGATCGACGCGCGAAGGATCCCGATAGCAGAACGCGCACGACAGGTTGCACTCGTTGGTCAGACCGATGCCGAGCGCGAAACCCGGCATGGTTACTTCGCGTCCACCCAGTTGTCGGACCCCGCTACCTTGACCGCCACGTTGGTGAAGAAGACGCGAACCGGGTTGCCGTCGGCATTTCCCCGATGATCGAGCGAGAAGAGCAGGGGGCCAGCCTTCTCGTAGTCCGCCCAGGTCGCGACCACCTTGTTCGGCTTCGCGGTTCCGCCATGGTGAAAGACGAACTCCCGGATTCGGCCGTCGGTCCCCACGTAGAGCTCCCAGGTGTCGCCCGGCGTATAGCCGACGTCGGAAGGATACGTCACCACGACCCTTCGGGCGGAACCTTTCCCCAGCGGCAGTTTCTGCATCCCGGCATCCGTCACCGTCGCGCCGGCGTCCCAGACGAGATGGAACGGGAACAACAGCCAGTACTGATCGTTGACGAAACCAGGATCCACCTGCTCCTTCACGACCTCGCTCTGGCTTGCGATCTGGGAGCGCGAGTACGTGACCTTGACGGGGTTGCCGGCCTTGTCCTTCCCCTCGTATGAGACCTGTTCCTTCTTCGGCTCCCACACCCACGAGCGCGCGACTTTTCGCGGGCCGGCATCGATGTTGAACGTGTAGCGGATCGCGTCGATCTGACCGAACGAGTCGAGGCCGTACGTCTTCGCGATCTTGTCCGCAATCGCCGGGCGCTGCTGCGCCGATACGAGTGCTGGCGCGGAAAGCATTCCGATCAACAGAATGCCGATGACGGGAATGCGGCTCGGTTTCGTCATGGGGTAGCCCCGGTTTGGATCGACAGCGGTATACACGGTTTCAGAGGAGGCCGACATGAGGGCGGACGTCGTACCCGGCGCGATCTTTCCCGACTACGAGCTCTCCGACCACCGCGGCAAACGGCGCAAGCTGTCCGAGCTGCAGGGCGGCGATCCGCTGGTGCTGGTGCTCTCCCGCGGAGGGTTCTGTCCCAAGGAGAGGCGGCAGCATGAAGGGCTGGTGCAGCTCCACCGCGAGATGCAGGTGGGATACTGCCGAATGGTCACCATCTCCACCGACAACCTCCTCGAGACCAACGAGTTCCGCACCGGCGTGGGCGCGCAGTGGACGTTTCTCTCCGACGCGGGGCGCAAGCTGCAGAAGGATCTCGAGATCGCGGAATACACCGATCCGCAGCACAACCCGATGATCCCGCATACGCTGGTGCTCGAGCCGGGGCTGCGCGTCTACAAGATCTACAACGGGTACTGGTTCTTCGGCCGGCCGACGATCGAGGAGCTCCGGCTCGATCTCCGCGCCGTGCTGCAGCGCTGCCGGCCGGACTGGGACATCGCCAGCGAGGGGCAGCGGGCGGCGTGGGCGAAAGGCGACAAGGCGAAGTTCTACCCGTACGGGAGGACGTTCGCGCAGGTGCTGGCCGAAGAGGATTGACGATCCAGCTAAGGCGCGGTCAGCTCGGCCGCGAGGCGTTCCATCTCTACCCGGTGGCCGAGATCGTGGGTCCGCCAGCGCGCGAGAATCTCGCCCAGCGTCAGAAGGCCCGCGCCCTCCAGCGTCGCGGTGCGCGCGAAATCGGCGTCCTTCAGCTTGCGCAGGCGCGCGATGACCGCCCGCCGCCGGCGGAGCACGGCGCGCAGCGCCGGCGCCAGCGCGCGCTCCTGGTAGCGGCGCTCTTTCGCCAGGCGATCCCCGTCGAGGTCGGGCAGCGACGGTGACCCGCCGGCGAGCGTGCGCCGGATGCGAACCAGATAGCCGAGCGCGTCGATGTCGTGGAGGTGCCAGACGTGCTCGAGGATCGAGAAGGCGCCGCACCCTTCGCGGCGCTCGCGCAGCGTCGATTCGGGAACCCTCTCGAGGAGCGCGGGCAGCCAGGTCGCCAGCGAAGCCAGCTCGTTCACTCTAATGCATATGCCATCAAGCGAATGAGATCAGGCCATCGCCGGCGCGACGATCGTCCGCGAGGGGGATCGGTCGTCATCTCGTCGCGATGGAGCTCGAAAGAGAGCTCTTCGCTGCCGCGATAGACGCGGCCGACGATCGATCCACTCCGCAGGACGCCGACGAAGACGAGCTCGTCGGTTTCGAGGTAGACGCGGCTGCTGCTTTCGCCCGCGCGGACGACCATCAAGTCACGGCCGCCCTCGAGTCGAAGGACGCCGGTCAGGCCGGTGGGGCCCGGGGTGAGCTCCGCGCGCAGGACCCTCGATTCCAGCGCGCCCACCCACCGGCCCGGCAACTGCTGCGGCCGGGCTTGCGGACGGCAGATCGAGATCGAGAGCACGACCACGGTGATTTCGATGCAGCCCATGCGCGAAGGATTACGCAGCGGCAGAAAGCGGCAACCGGGCAGGGACGAGCCGGACTCGCGGCGGGATCAGCCGGCGCTACCCGATGATCTTCCGCAGCCGCTCGCTGTAGGTGCGGCTCGACATCAGCTTGGTCCCGTCGCGCAGGACGACCGCGTACTCGCCGTGGAACCAGGGTTCGAGCCGCTGGATCGAGTCGACGTTGACGATCGCCGATCGGTGCACACGCAGGAAGCGGTCGGGATCGAGCCGGTCCTCGAAGCTCTTGAGCGTCTCGCGGAGCAGGTGCTCCTGGCCGCCGGCGTGGATCTTCACGTAGTTGCCCGAGGACTCGAGCCACTCGATGTCGGCGATGCGGACGAAGTAGACCGCGTCGCCCCGGCCGCGGATGGCGACCCGGCCCTGGTTGCGCCGCTCGGCGCGGATCGACTCGAGCAGCGCGACCACCTCGGCCCCCAGGCCGCGCGCCGGCCGGGCCAGCTTCTCGAGCACGTGCTCCATCGCCCGGTTGAACCGCGCCCGCGTGAACGGCTTGAGCAGGTAATCGACGGCGTGGACTTCGAATGCCTTGAGCGCGAAGGCATCGAAGGCGGTGACGAAGACGACCGCCGGCGTCTCGTCGCGAGAGAGCTTCTCCAGCACGCTGAAACCGTCGCCCTCGGGCATCTGCACGTCGAGAAAGAGCAGCGAAGGCTTGAGCTCGAGGATCTTCGCCACCGCCTCGTTCCCGTCCCGGGCCTCGCCGGCGACCGAGACCTCGGGATAGCCCGCGAGCAGCGTCCGGATCCGCTCGCGCGCGAGCGGCTCGTCGTCGGCGATCAGGGCGGTCATCGTCATTCGCCCCTCTCGCGCGGAATCTTGACCGACACTTCGGTCCCCGACTCGGAATTTCCCTGGAGCGAGATCGAGGCGCGATCTCCATAGATCTGCTCGAGCCGCAGCCGGATGTTGGACAATCCGATGCCCTCGCGGAAGCCGTTCGGCGCGAGGCCCGCGCCGTCGTCGGCGACGCGGATCTCGATCGAGTCGGCCGCGGGTCGGGCGCGGATCTCGATGCGACCGGCGCCAGCACGCCGCTCGATGCCGTGGCGGATCGCATTTTCCACCAGCGGCTGGAGGAGGAAGAGCGGCACCGATACGTCGAGCAGCGCCGGGTCGACGTCGAGGCCGATCGACAGACGGTCGCCGAAGCGGATGCGCGCGATGTTGAGATAGGGAGCGAGCACCGCCAGCTCTTCGCGCAGCGGCGCTTCCTGGACGTTCTTCCGCTCGAGGCTGAGCCGCAAGAGGTCGGCGAGCTGGGCCAGCATCTCGTCGGCGGCCTCGACGTTGCGGTGCATCAGCGTCGAGATCGAGTGCAGCGCGTTGAACAGGAAGTGCGGCTGCAGCTCGTTGCGCAGGATCTCCAGCCTCGCCTTGGCGAGGTGGCTCTCGAGCTGCGAGGCGCGCAGCTGGCCGGCCCGCAGCGACCTCCGGTACTCGATGGCGTGCACCACTCCGACCAGCACCACCATCATGAAGGTCACGTAATAGAAGCTGTCGATCAGCCGCGCCTTGATCTCGGCGTACGCGGAATGGAACCAGAAGATGCGGATGGGGACGTAGATGGCGTGAAGAACGACCACCATCACCGGGACGGCGACGAGGTAGAGAAGCACGTTGCGCCAGCGTCCGGCGCCGAGCGGCCAGCGCCGCACGGTCCAGAGG
>JAIVGS010000147.1 GCA_020201435.1 Myxococcales bacterium | reverse complement strand
ATGCTGCAGTGGCGCCGCGAGACGCCGTCGTCCTCGATGCGCAGGTCGGCCTCGCCGCGGCCGATCACCGTCGGCTGGTCGGCCTTGAGCTTGTGCAACTCGCCCATGTGCGGCCCGGCGAGGACGAGCAGAAACGGCATCTTCTCCAGCGCCGGCGGCTGCGGAGCGGGCGCCGCGCTGGTCTTCTCCATCTTGTCGATCGAGCGCGGCATGGGGTTACGGTTCGGACCCCTGGCGCTTGCGCGGCCGCGGGATGTTGAACGTCGCCAGCCGTTTTACCAGCGTCCGGCGGGAAATGCCGAGCGACAGCGCCGCTTCGGTCTGGTTCCCCGCGCAGCGGTTGAGGGCCTCGACGATCCGCTGCCGCTCCGCCTGCGCCAGCTGCTCGCGCAGGTCGGCCGGCGCCAGCGGCGAGCGGAGCAGCGGAGGAGGCGGCGTCGAAATCGACATCGGGATCGGCGTCGGAACCGGCGGCGGCGGGGTCAGCGCCTGCGTCGGCTCGAGCCGCCGCATCGCGAAGTGCGAGGCCATCTTCTCGGCCGGCAGGTGCGAGAGCTCGAGCTTGTTCCCGGTGCAGAGCAGCACCGCACGCTCCAGCACGTTGCGCAGCTCGCGGATGTTCCCAGGCCACGGATATTGCTGGAGAAAAGCCAGCGTCTCCGCGGTCAGCTCCGGCTCCTTCGCCCGCGCCATCCGCTTGCAGGCCTCGGTGATCAGCAGCCGCGAGAGGCCCTCGATCTCCTCCACCCGCTCGCGCAGCGGCGGCACGAAGATCGAGACGCCGTTGAGCCGGAAGTAGAGGTCCTTGCGGAACGCCCCGCGCTGCACCTCGAGCTCGAGGTCGCGGTTGGTCGCGGCGACGAAACGGACGTCGATGGGGGTGGTCTTGATCGCGCCCACCCGCCGCACCGCGCGCTCCTCGATCACGCGCAGCAGCTTGACCTGGGTCGGCATCGGCATGTCGCCGACTTCGTCGAGGAACACGCTGCCGCCGTTGGCGCTCTCGAGCAGGCCCGCCTTGGCGGCAGCCGCGCCGGTGAACGCGCCCTTCTCGTGGCCGAACAGCTCGCTCTCGAGCAGCGTCTCGGTCAGCGCGGCGCAGTTCAGGCGCAGAAACGGCAGCCCCACCCGCCGCGAATTCTTGTGCACCGCCTCGGCGAGCCGCTCTTTTCCGACGCCGGTCTCCCCGAAGATGATCACGCTGATGTCGCTGGAAGCGATCCGCTCGACCATCCGGTAGAGGTCCTGCATCGGCCCCGGCGGCGGCACCGGCTCGTGGGGCGTACGCAGCGCCGGCTCTCCGGTCGCGCGCGCGAACAAGGCGTCGGCGCTGCGGCCGTCGCGCGGATAGTGTGCGACGCTGATCCGTGGCTTCGCCGCGCGCTCGCCGAGCTGCTCCTCGAGCCGGGAGACCACCAGGCGGACGTCATCGGGCGGCGTGTCGAGCAGCAACACTTCGTAATCCCCTGGACCGTCGGCAGCGACGATGTCGACCAGCCGCACCGCGCTCGCCACCACCTCCTCGATCACCGCCGGCGGGCAGGCCGGATCGCAGGCGATCCGCAGCATCGCGAACGTCGAATGATACCGCGCCGCCCGGTTGCACTCTTCTTCCAGCCGCAGCTCGAAATACCCGTGAGGAAAGATGCGCCGTGGCGGGGCGGTCCCGCGCCCCTCGACCATGGCGATCACGCCGCCGAAATGGACGATGTCCCCCGGCGCCAGCTCGACCGCATGACCCGCCCCGACCCGCTCCTCGCCGACGGACGTGGCCAGCCCGCTGCCCATGTCCTCGACGCGGACCGGCGGACCCAGCGAGAGGATCGCGTGTCGCGGCGCGACCGACTTGTCGTCGACGACCACGCCGCACGACGGGTCCCGCCCGACCGTCACCTCGCCCGACTCGGGCAGCTGGTGGGTGGTGAACCCACCCTCGCTGGCGACGAAGAGCCGCAGCCGCTTGGGCGGCGCCGGGGGCGTGCTGTCGATGTGCGTCTTCGCCAACGATGTCCCCTGTCAATAACCGGCAAGTCCCTCGGTCGCCGATTCCGTCGCGCGGAAGCCGGGCACGCCGGCCTGCAGCCAGCTCTCGACGTCGACGAGCGGCCCTCCGGTGACCTCGCCGTCGTGCACTTCCGCCGCATCGACGTGGACCTGCACCGCGAGCTTGAGCCGAACGTCCGCGGTCGCCAGCGGCTCGAGCAGCTTGCGGCCGAGCTCGAGCGCCGCCTTGCGCTCCTCGGCGGCGGCGGCCGCGTCCTCGGCCAGCGGCTTGACGCCGAGCAGGGCGCTGCCGGTCTGCAGATAGAGCGTGTATCCCGCCTCGCGCAGCCTGGCCTCGGTCTGGTCGAGCAGCTCGCCGAGGCTGGCGAGCAGCGACTCGTCCTCCTCGCCGATGATCTCCATGTCGACGTTGATCGCCACTCCGCGCCGGCCTACCGCGCGGGCGATCTTCTCGCCCGTCACCGCCGCGCGCAGCGCGTCGATGAACGCATGCACGTCCGCATATCGCCGCGTCGAGCGCTTCTCGAGGCACTTGAGGACGACCGCGTCGATCTCCGCCGACACCGGCGCCATCGCGCTCGGCCGCGGCGGCGGCGACTCGACGTGCAGCCGCTCCATCTCGACCGGATCGGCCGAGATGAACGGATAGCGCCCGGTGAGCATCTGGTAGAGCAGCACGCCGAGCCCGTAGATGTCGACGCGGTGGTCCACCGCCGCGCCCCGGATCTGCTCGGGGGCCATCGCATACGGCGTGCCGATCCGCTGTCCCACCGCCGTCAGCCCGCGCTCGCCCGGCCCGCTCCGCATCAGCTTGGCGATTCCGAAGTCGAGCAGCTTCACCCGCGGTGCATCGCCGTCCTTGACCACCACCACGTTGCTCGCCTTGAGATCGCGGTGCACCACTCCCTGCGCGTGCGCCGCGCCGAGCGCGTCGCAGATCGGCACCAGGTAGCCGAGCGCCTGCGTCGGCGAGAGCCGCCCGCGCCGCTCGACGATGCTGGCGAGGCTGATGCCCTCGAGCAGCTCCATGACGAAGAACGGCCGCTTCTTGTCGAGCTGGCCGAACTCGTAGATGTCGACGATGTTCGGGTGCTTGATCCGGTTGACGACCTGGGCCTCGCGGACGAACCGCTCGACCATCTCCGGCGATCCCGCCAGGCGGGTGTGCAAAACCTTCACCGCTGCCTTGCGGCCAAGCACGCGATGCTCGGCGGTGTAGACCGTCCCGCAGCCGCCCGACGCGATCTTGCCCATGATCACGTACTCGCCGGCCCGATCGCCGGGCGCGAGCTCGTCGTCGAGCTCCAGGGGCTCGCCGCTTGGCTCTTTCGGCGGCCCGGTCGGGACCGTCGGCGTGTACTCCTTCACCGCCATCGGCGTTCATTTTCCCATGGAGCGCCGTTTTCTGGAAGAAAACCGGGTAGGTGCTACCGTTCCGAGATGCCCGAGCTCACCGTCCGTGCGCTTGCGTCCGGACTGGCCGTGGGTGGGCTTTTGTGCGTCGCGAACCTCTACATGGGGCTCAAGACGGGCATCTGGGACAGCGGCCATGTGACCGCGTCGATCCTCGCCTTCGCCCTCGCTTCCGGCCGCCTGACGCGCTCGGAAAACAACGTCGCCCAGGCCGCGGCGACCGCGGCCGGGGGCGTGCCTGCCGCGGCGGGGCTGCTCGGCGCCATCCCCGCCCTGGAGCTGATCGGCCGGGCAGTCCCGGGCTGGGGCATCGCCCTCTGGGGCCTCACCATGGCGGTCATCGGCATCCTCTTCGGCGCGACCTTGCGAAAGCGGCTGCTCGAGCAGGAAAAGCTCCCGTTTCCGACCGGCGTCGCGACCGCCGAAGTGATCGAGGCGCTGCAAAAGGGCACCAGCGATCGCACCCGCCCCCTGATGTGGGGCGGTGTAGTCGGAGCTGTGGTCGGGTGGTTCCGCGACGGAAAGCCGGCCGTCATTCCCGCAGTGCTGTCGGTTCCGGGCCTTTCCACGTACGGCATCGGCGTCAGCTTGAGCCCGCTGCTGTGGGGCGTGGGGATGGTCGTCGGCCTGCGGATCGCGCTCAGCGTGCTGCTCGGTTCCGTCCTCGGCTGGGCGGTGCTTGCGCCGTGGCTGGTGAGCGGCCCGCTCCACGTCGCGGCGAACCGCGGAGCGATCTGGAACTGGCTCTCCTGGCCCGGCACCGCGCTGCTCGTCGGCGCCGCGCTGGTCGCGCTGCTGCAGCAGGCTGGCGCGTTCGCCGGCGCGCTGCGCGATCTCCGCTCGGCCTCCTTCCGGCTGCAGGGCGTCTTGCTCGGCCTCGGCGCCGCTCTGGTCACGGTGGCGCTCGGCAAGATCGTCTTCGATCTCCACCCGCTCCATACCGCCCTCGCCCTTGCGGTCTCGGTCCTCGGCGCGAGCGTCTGCGCGCGCGCCGCCGGGCTCACCGACCTCTCCCCGCTCGGCCCCGTCGGACAGGCCACCCAGGCGCTCTACGGCGGGCTCGCGCCCGGTCAGCCGGCGGTGAACATCGCCGCCGGCTCGGTCGTGGCGGGCGACGCGTGCCATGGCCCGATCCTGCTCTGGTCGCTCGGAGCCGGCGCCAGGCACGGGACGTCGCCGCGCAGCCAGATCACCGCGGCGATCGCCGGGTCCGTCCTCGGCTCGCTCGTCTGCGCGCCTGCGTACGTGCTGCTGGTCCGGGCGTACTCGCTCGGTTCCGCCCGCCTGCCGGCGCCGACCGGGATCCAATGGAAAGCGATGGGCGAGGTCGTCGCCCAGGGACTCTCCGCGCTGCCGCCCGGCGCGCTTTCCGCGGTCGCGGCGGCCGCGGCGGTCGGGATCGCCCTCGCCGCCCTCGGCCGCGTCCGCTGGCTGCCCTCGGCGATGGCGATGGGCATCGGCGTACTCGTGCCGGTCGACTACGCGATGGCCTTCGTCCTCGGCGCGCTGCTGGTGAAAGTCTTCCCCGCGCTGCGCGAGAAGGGCGCGGTCGCCGGCGCCGGGCTGATCGCCGGCGACTCGCTGGTCGGAATCGCCGTCGCGCTGCTCATGTCGTTCGCCCTCTTGTAGCCTCGAGGCCGCGCTCGATTCGCGCGTCCATCACGTTGGGGATCCGCGCCGCGCGCGCCGCCGCTTCCTCGAACGCCCGCCGCGCCTCCGCCAGCCTCCCGTGGCGCAACGCCCAGGTTCCGTAGAGGTCGGCGACCTCGATGGGGTCCTGCTCGACCGATTCCTTCGCCGACCGCTCGAGCAGCACTTCCCACTCCGCGGGGTCGGCCTCGCGCGTCGCCAGGTCGACCATGTCGCGCAGCACCCGCTCGGAGGGGCTGAGCGTGCCCGACGCTCGGCCCTCGGCGCGGGCTTTCTCCAGCGCCTCGTCGATGCGCTCGAGCAGCTTGCGCGTCTGCGCGACGTCGCCGCGGTAGGCCTCGATCCGCGCCAGCCGCAGCACTCCCGTCGGGCCGCGGCTCGCCACCTCGGGATGCCGCTGCTCGATCTCGAT